>JAWKZW010000001.1:3292500-3597500 GCA_041395725.1 Gammaproteobacteria bacterium
AGTCGTTAACGATTGCTTATCCGTAGCAGTTGATCGCAGTTCTGGTAGTTGCTGTTTTACCGGTCAGGGGAGTCAAAAGGCCCTGTCTGATTAAGGCAGTAGAGAATCTGAGATTATATGGTCAAGCAATTAAGCGTACGTGGTGGATGCCTTGGCAGCTAGAGGCGATGAAGGACGTTGTAGACTGCGATAAGCTTCGGGGAGCCGTCAAACAGGCTTTGATCCGGAGATTTCCGAATGGGGAAACCCACCTGGTTTACCAGGTATCGTTAACTGAATACATAGGTTAACGAGGCGAACGCGGAGAACTGAAACATCTAAGTACCCGCAGGAAAAGAAATCAACCGAGATTCCCTGAGTAGTGGCGAGCGAAAGGGGATTAGCCCTTAAGTTACATAAGATTTAGCGGAACGCTCTGGAAAGTGCGGCGATAGAGGGTGATAGCCCCGTACGCGAAAGGTCTTTTGTAGTGAAATCGAGTAGGTCGGGACACGTGAAATCCTGACTGAATATGGGGGGACCATCCTCCAAGGCTAAATACTCCTAGCTGACCGATAGTGAACTAGTACCGTGAGGGAAAGGCGAAAAGAACCCCGGTGAGGGGAGTGAAATAGAACCTGAAACCGCGTACGTACAAGCAGTAGGAGCCTCTTTCGGGGGGTGACTGCGTACCTTTTGTATAATGGGTCAGCGAGTTATTGTCAGTAGCGAGGTTAACCATTTAGGGGAGCCGTAGGGAAACCGAGTCTTAATAGGGCGCTTTAGTTGCTGGTAATAGACCCGAAACCGGGCGATCTATCCATGGCCAGGTTGAAGGTGCCGTAACAGGCACTGGAGGACCGAACCCACGTATGTTGAAAAATGCGGGGATGAGCTGTGGATCGGAGTGAAAGGCTAATCAAGCCCGGAGATAGCTGGTTCTCCTCGAAAACTATTTAGGTAGTGCCTCGTGTTTGACTACTGGGGGTAAAGCACTGTGTCGGCTAGGGGGTCATCCCGACTTACCAACCCGATGCAAACTCTGAATACCAGTAAGTTTTATCACGGGAGACAGACGGCGGGTGCTAACGTCCGTCGTCGAGAGGGCAACAACCCAGACCGCCAGCTAAGGTCCCTAATATCAGTTAAGTGGGAAACGATGTGGGAAGGCTCAGACAGCTAGGAGGTTGGCTTAGAAGCAGCCACCCTTTAAAGAAAGCGTAATAGCTCACTAGTCGAGTCGGCCTGCGCGGAAGATATACCGGGGCTAAACTGATAACCGAAGCTGCGGATATGCGATCTATTTATAGGTTGTGTATGGTAGAGGAGCGTTCTGTAAGCCGTTGAAGGTGAATCGTAAGGTTTGCTGGAGGTATCAGAAGTGCGAATGCTGACATGAGTAACGACAAGGGGGGTGAAAAACCTCCCCGCCGGAAGATCAAGGTTTCCTGCCCAACGTTAATCGGGGCAGGGTGAGTCGGCCCCTAAGGCGAGGGAGAAATCCGTAGTCGATGGGAAATCGGTTAAAATTCCGATACCGGCTTTTACTGCGATGGAGTGACGGAGAAGGCTAGGCCAGCACGGCGTTGGTTGTCCGTGTTTAAGCGTGTAGGGGGAGCTCTTAGGTAAATCCGGGAGTTCGCTACCCTGAGACGTGATGACGATCCCTTAACGCGAGTTTCGGGAGAAGTGGTTGATGCCCTGCTTCCAGGAAAAACTTCTAAGCATCAGGTAAAAGCTGACCGTACTGTAAACCGACACAGGTGATCAGGTAGAGAATACCAAGGCGCTTGAGAGAACTTGGGTGAAGGAACTAGGCAAAATGGTACCGTAACTTCGGGAGAAGGTACGCTCCCTTTGGTGAAGTATTTACTACGTAAGCTGAGGGGAGTCGAAGTGACCAGGTGGCTGCAACTGTTTACTAAAAACATAGCACTCTGCAAACACGTAAGTGGAAGTATAGGGTGTGACGCCTGCCCGGTGCCGGAAGGTTAATTGATGGGGTTAGCTTCGGCGAAGCTCTTGATCGAAGCCCCGGTAAACGGCGGCCGTAACTATAACGGTCCTAAGGTAGCGAAATTCCTTGTCGGGTAAGTTCCGACCTGCACGAATGGCGTAATGATGGCCACGCTGTCTCCACCCAAGACTCAGTGAAATTGAAATCGCTGTTAAGATGCAGTGTACCCGCGGCTAGACGGAAAGACCCCGTGCACCTTTACTATAGCTTCACACTGGACTTTGACCTTATTTGTGTAGGATAGGTGGGAGACTTTGAAGCCAGGACGCCAGTTCTGGTGGAGTCACCCTTGAAATACCACCCTGGTAATGTTGAGGTTCTAACTCTGGTCCTGAAACGGGATCGAGGACAGTGTGTGGTGGGTAGTTTGACTGGGGCGGTCTCCTCCCAAAGAGTAACGGAGGAGCACGAAGGTACCCTAAGAGCGGTCGGAAATCGCTCGTTTAGTGTAATGGCATAAGGGTGCTTGACTGCGAGAGTGACAACTCGAGCAGGTGCGAAAGCAGGTCATAGTGATCCGGTGGTTCTGAATGGAAGGGCCATCGCTCAACGGATAAAAGGTACGCCGGGGATAACAGGCTGATACCGCCCAAGAGTTCACATCGACGGCGGTGTTTGGCACCTCGATGTCGGCTCATCACATCCTGGGGCTGAAGCCGGTCCCAAGGGTATGGCTGTTCGCCATTTAAAGTGGTACGCGAGCTGGGTTTAGAACGTCGTGAGACAGTTCGGTCCCTATCTGCCGTGGGCGTTGGAGATTTGAGAAGAGTTGCTCCTAGTACGAGAGGACCGGAGTGAACGAACCTCTGGTGTTCGGGTTGTTACGCCAGTAGCATTGCCCGGTAGCTATGTTCGGAAAGGATAACCGCTGAAAGCATCTAAGCGGGAAGCCTCCTTCAAGACGAGATCTCCCTTGGACGTAAGTCCACTGAAGTGCCGTTGAAGACTACGACGTTGATAGGCTGGGTGTGTAAGCGCTGTGAGGCGTTGAGCTAACCAGTACTAATTGCACGTGAGGCTTGACCATATAATCGCAGGTTTTTGGTGAAAGACTTACCAGGAACTGAGATTGTGTGAATAAGCAATCGTAAGACTTTGATGACAGGTCAGATTTGTATAACGCAAAGTACGACTGAGTACGAGTAAAAAGCTACAGCATACAGTCTTCATTCATTGAATTGTTGAGAACAACCGGTCGGAGGAATCTGGCCGGACAGCCCGGCTGCGCAATAACACATTGCAAAGCGGGGTTTACAGAATTGCCTGACGAACATAGCGAGTGTGAACCACCTGATCCCATCCCGAACTCAGAAGTGAAAGTGCTCAGCGCCGATGGTAGTGTGGGGTTTCCCCATGTGAGAGTAGGTCATTGTCAGGCATCTAATAACAAACCCCATCCGGCGTTGCCGGGTGGGGTTTTTTATTAGATGCGCAATGACGGCGTTGCGTTGCAACGCGTCATTGTGATTCGGATTCTGGCTAAGCCAGAATCCTCACCCTTCGGGCGGCTTCGCCGTCCTGAATGCTGCGCATTCAGTCAGGCATCTCATGAGTAGTGGGGATGGGCCCTTTTATCAGGGGCTGGTGGGGGCTGCTTATGTCGGTCTTTTGGGCTGACCTGGGCTGAGCAGAACGCTGACACGTTTTGTGATTCGTATTCCGCGAGGGCGCGAGATACACACTCTTCGGGCGGCTTCTCATGCGTAGTGGGGATGGGCCCTTTTATCAGGATCTGGTGGGTGCTGCCTGGTGCTATGCTCAATTAAAGGTTGCTTTAACGGTCTATTCCGGGGAGGCTGCCAGTTTTCGTCATCGGTCTGACACAATTTGTTGCAGAATTGTCTGGGAAAATCAGGAAGTTGCAGAACCATCTGCCGTAAATAATCGTAACAAGCCTTCGTACCGGCGAGACCGTACTGCCGAAGTGGGCTGTATTTGTTACATTCACACACTCCGAGTCGACTGCCAAAAGCCATGATCAAAAAACCTGACCAACACTTGAAATTAATGTGCTGTGCCGTTTCCGTGGCCGTTATGTTTACTGCGGGGCAGGGTGCTTCCGCTCAATCTCCAGACTCCAGCAATCGCAATTATCCCAATACGGCTGAGGGGGATGACATTGTCGTCAAAGGGGTGCCAGAGCGAGTACCTGGCGCTCAACTGCCCGATAAGTATCGTGGCGTCGATTCGGAGCTCGTCGAGCTGAGCTATACAGAAGCGGAATCCGAGCAGGCGGATGCTGAGCAAGCGGCAGCGGGTTCGGGTGATGAGCTCGGTGACCTGGCGTCGGATGCTGAAGCCGAAGATTCCACCGTGGTTTACGAGGCCTCCTACTTCGATTCCTACAATCCAATTAATGTGAACGACATGTTGTCCCGAATTCCCGGCCTGGATGTTGGCGGCGGGCGCCGCGGCGGCGGTGGCGGGCGCGGTCTGGGTACCGGCGGTAACCTGCTGATTGATGGCCAACGGATTGCCGGTAAGGGTAACTCTGCCAACGATCAGTTAAACCGCATCGCTGCCCAGGATGTGGAGCGCATCGAGATTATTCGCAATACCTCAGGCAGCCTGAACGTGCGCGGCGCCGGGCAGGTGGTCAATATCATCCTGCGGGAGGGTCGGTCGCGCTCGACTACCACCGCTGAGGTGCGTGCACGTCACAATCACGACGGCACCGTCGAAGGGGGAGGAAATCTCTCCCACAGCCGCCAGGTTGGTGACTTTCAGATGCTGATGAACCTGCAGGCCAGGCCAAACTATGAGAATCGCGCTACCTGGGAGGATCGCATTGTTCCAGGGGGGGAGGTGGTTACCACCTTGCGTGAGACGGATATCCGCGATCAGGACGACTACGAATTTTCTACCAATATGAGCTATATGAACGGTTCTCACCGGATCCAGTTCAATACCCTGCTTGGCGATCAAAGTCACCCACGGCCAGTACGGCGGGATTTTGTCGATTTTATCGATGGCGAGGCGGTCGGGCGCACCGAGACCGAAGAGCTGGACAACACGCAGACCAACTGGGAGATTGGCGGCGAGTACGAGTACTCGTTTGAAAACAACGCGCGGCTTCAGGTGCTGTTGCTGGCCAACGAAGAAGTCAGGGACAGTATCCGTGAACGTTTTGCTACGGCATCCGGCGACCCGCTGGGGGATCTGGACAAGGTGCTGTTTATCGACTCAAAGCGTACCACCCAGGAGCGCATTTTCCAGGGGAACTACAGCTTTTCACTGACCGACGCCCAGAGTCTTCGGGTTGGGATGGAGCGAGCCGATACACGCCTGGATTCAAGCCTGTTTCTGGGCAGCCGTTCCGGCTCTGAGCCACCCTCCGACCGCACTGGCGGTCTACCGCCACTTACCTCACAGTTCAATCCTGGAACCGAAGTACAGGAGATTCGCTATGAGGGTTTTGCGTTTCACAACTGGACCTTGAACGACAGCATGAGCCTGGAGAGCAGCCTGGTCTATGAGACTTCCGAGATCAGCCAGTCGGGCCAGTTCGAAAAAACCCGGGATTTTCAGTTCTGGCGGCCGTCGGTAGATTTCCGCTATAACATCACAGACAGCCTTCAGTTTCGGGCATCAGCCCAACGGACTATTTCGCAATTGAGCTTCGGCAATTTTGCCGCCACCCAAAATAACGATGACCGTGATCAAAACACCAACGCCGGTAATCCGGAGCTGGTACCGGAAAAACGTTGGCGTTATGAAACGGTGATGGAATATCGCCTGCCCGATGATGCCGGCGTGTTCAATGCCCGGCTGTTTTACGACGACATCGAGGATTACATCGGGCGTATCAACGCCACCGTGAATCCGGACACGCCCCTGTCCGCTAACGGCAACGTCGGCCCGGTCAAACGCTGGGGCATGTTTGCCAACGCCAGCAGCCGTCTGGTTTACTTTGGACTGCGGGACGCCATTGTTTCCGCCGACCTGGCGTTGTTCGATTCAGAAATTATCGACCCGTTTCTCGGCACAGAACAGCGGGTCAATGGGCGCGGCTTCAGCAGCGTCAACTTTCGCCACGATGTGACCGACCTGGGCCTGACCTATGGAGCGGAATACCGCTATCCTCTCATTGGCGGGCAGTACGATATCGATATCAACACCATCACCCGCAACGACGGTCAGCCGTCGCTTGACCTGTTTGTCTCGAAAGTATTTTTCGACGACTTTCTGGTGCGGCTGGATTCCGACAATACCCTGGACGATTCCAGCTGTCGTATCCGGCAGCGCTTCAACGGCACTACTATCGACGGTGATCTGCGTTGGACCGAAGACTCCTGCAGCACCCGATTCCGGCGCCTGACCCTGTCGGTGCAGACCACGTTCTGATCGATCTGACTCTCGATGGGTTAAAGTAACTCAGCCAGGAATTTGGCCACCAGACCGACTGCGATCGTAATTGCCAGGCTTAAAAAAGTTCCCATCAGCATATATTCAGCCCTGGCATGATCGTCAGTGTCCTTGAAACGATAGGCCGCTTTGAGAGCCAGGACGAAACCCACTGCTGTGTATTCGTCCAGCAAGATAAAAGTCAGCATAATTATCCGTTCCAGACGTCCAATCACCGTGCCTGCGTTTTCCAGCGATGAGCTGTCGGCATCACCCCTTTGTTCAATGGCTCTGATAAACGGGATCAGCTGCGCCTTGATAAAGTAGGAGGCCGGAAACAAGACGCAAAAGTAAGCCGGCCCGAATACCAGGACCATTTTAATTAGTTGGTAACCTCCAGCGTACTCAGTCATCGCCCTGCACTAAAAATTTGTTCATGTCCTGAACAAAGCGATCGATTAATGTGTATCTGGCCCGGTGCAGGGCCAAGGTAATAGTAGGGCGTTTTTTGCCAAGTTGCCTGGCAATGTCACTATGACTTTTTCTGTCCAGGAAGAAATAGTGCAGAACTTCCGCTTCGGTTGGTGTCAGCTGGTTTACGATGTCATCCACAAAGCCGGTTGCGACCCCGAGCGCAAGTCGCGTGTTTTCGTTGCTGCCATAAATACTGAAGTGGTCTTTGTCCATCTCGTCCAATAGACGGCCTGAATTGACGAATGCCGAGCTGTTCTGGTCTTCGAATGAAAGTTTTCCGTCGCCATCTCCGGTATCGAAGGCGAGAGCAACTCTTGCATCCCACCGATTGTTTTTATCAGGGCTCTGCGCGATCAGCCCTGTACGGATTATTACGGCAACTTCGAGCGCGTTGAACCTTTCGGCGTCCAGTACGGCCTGGAATCCGTCACCCCGATAAAGCATCGTTCTTGCCTGGTAATTCCGTTCCAGCAGTTCCATCAACTCCTCCAGTCTTGCACGAAAGCCATGGGCATCGCGGACTTTGGTGGAGTTAATAAGATCTCCCGTAATCACCGCAATTCGGGACATTATGCTGGCTCCTGATCTTTCTCTTAGCAAGGTCGGGATAAGTTGTAAGATAGAGTAGCCCATCGAGGCTATATTTCCAAATAGTAGTCTTTTTAAGCTACATATGCAAATAGTAGCCTCTAGAGGCAACAATACAGTCAGGCTACTCACCATGAGCAATCAGTAGCAATGGTGAGGAAGCGTAGTTCAGCCAATAATTGAATCAGTAACAAGCTGAACAAGTCTTAAGGGGGCGCGAAGAGTTGGCCTGGTGTATCCCTGCGAGGCCATGGCCAGCCACAGTCATCTGGCAGTCAGCCTTGCGCTGCTGCACAGTGCACAGCTCGAATCGCTCTGTCCTTGAGAATGCCACCCTGCCTCCGGTTTAATCCCTCTGAATCCAGACCAGGGATTACAAGGGCAATCACGAACAAGCGGCGCTGACATGGTTTTTCCCAAGCTATGTTACCGGTGACACTGACTTCAGGCCGCCTGAGCGCCTGGCAGATCGAAGGCGAATGTCGTACCGGCATTGAGCTTGCTGGACACGGTAATCCTGCTGCCGTGCAGGTCCAGAATTTTCTGTACGATGGCCAGGCCCAGACCGGCCGAATCGTCTGCCAGCTTGTGATTCTCCTCACTGCGGTAAAAGCGGTCAAAAACCCGATCCAGATCCTCCTCCGCAATGCCGCAGCCGGTATCGGCCACGGAAACTTCAACGCAGTCCGGGCGCGGATCGATGCGCACGGTGACCGAGCCGCCTTGGGGTGTATGGTGGATAGCATTGCGCAGCAGATTTTCCAGTACCCGCTGCACCAGGCTGATGTCCGCGCGAACGATGGAGTTTCCCGGTTCGCCTTCGATACGTAACGCTATCTGTTTGCGGTCAGCCTGCAGCACGAATTCCTGTGTGACGTCCTGCAGAAGTTCCGCCAGGCTGAATTGTTCCAGCTGGGGCGTGATGGCGGCGGCTTCCAGCTTGGACAGTTCAAACAGGTCACTGATCAGCTGCTCCAGCCGCTTGCTGTGCTTGCGGGTAATCTCCAGGTACTGGCGCCGTTCCGCGGCGTTCAGTTCCTCGTTCTTGATCAGCAAGGTTTCGATATAACCGTGCAGGGAGGAGAGGGGAGTACGGAGATCGTGGGAGACATTGCTGATCAGTTCCCGGCGCAGCCGGTCGGTTTCTTTCAGCGCGTCGATCTGCTGGCTGATCCTGGCGGCCATGTGACTGAATGCAGTATGCAATTGGGTGATTTCGTCGCCGTGGTTCAATAGCGCACCTGCGTTTGTCCCAACTGGTGCTTTATCCCCCGGCGCCATCTTGCCGATGAAGCCACTCTGCCGGTGCGGCGAGGCCTGGCTGGAACCATTGGAGGCATTCAAGAGGGTGTCGGCGAACGCCGGGTCAAAGTCCGATTCACTGAAGCGGCGCACCTGCCGGGTCAGGTTTACCAGTCGGCGGGTCAGCAGATTGAAAACCAGCAGGCCGACCAGAAAAGCAATGACAAGAATTGCCAGCAGGGCGCCCAGGCTTTGCTGCTGTACGTAGCTGCCACGTACCGAATCGACCAGAGCATCGTATTTCTGCCCGCCAAGCACCGCATACAGATAGCCCTGCAAAGTCTCGCCCTGCATCACCGGCCAGGCAGAAAACACTTTCTCCCGGTCACTGCGCGGGTCGGTGCCACGAAGGGGCAGGTGTGCCTCGCCCGCCAGCAGGCGACGCACCGGAGCGAGTTCGACAGCGTCAGTGCGCAGGTTAGCAGGTTCGCCATTGCCAAGAATCCGACCCTGGATATCCAACAGGTAGATCTCGACCGTCGGGTTTATCACCATGGCCTGCTCGGCCAGGTTCGCCAGAGCTTGTTGATTTGCCACACCATCTTCAATCAACTGGCTTTGCCCGGTGACGTACATGGCGATGGATTCGTTGAGTCGCTGAGTGATCTCTTCGTGGTAATTCCGGGTGCTGAGCAGATTAACGTAAAACAGGGCGCCACCGGCCACCATTACGATGGCGAGCAGGGCGAAGGAAAGGCGGGCGAACAGCGTATTCATGAGAGCGATTCCCCGCGGCTGGCCTGCTTGAGAGCCGGAGCGGGCCCAATGGCGGAAGCGGGGGTGGCAGCCGCCGCGGTGGTATTGACCGAACTCGACGCCGGGTCAGCCGTGCCTGCTGAAGCCGTGATTTCCCGCCCCGGCTCCAGTTTGTAGCCCACACCCCATACCGTGGTAATCAAGGCGGGCTTTGCTGGATCGGATTCAATCTTTGCGCGCAGCCGGTTGATGTGCGAGTTCACCGTGTGCTCGTAACCCTCGTAGCCATAGCCCCAGACACTGTCCAGCAACTGCACCCGGGAGAATACCTGGCCCGGGTGGCGGGCCAGGTGCAGCAGCAGATCGAATTCCCTGGCTGTCAAAGGGATGTCCTCGCCATGGAGGCTCACCTGGCGGCCCCCGGTGTCGATTTTGAGGGGGCCCACGGCAAGAGTTTCACCCGGGTCGCTGAAACGCTTCTGAAAGGACTCCACGCGCCTGAAGATAGCTTTGGCCCGGGCCAGCAGCTCGGCGACGCTGAAGGGTTTGGTGAGATAGTCGTCGGCACCCAGCTCCAGTCCCAGCACCCGGTCCAGCTCCGACGATTTGGCGGTCAGCATCAGAATTGGTACGTAAAGCTGCTCGTGGCGCAGCGCACGGCAGATGCTCAGCCCGTCGGGGCCGGGCAGGCGTAAATCCAGGATCACCAGATCCCAGGGCCGCGCAAAGGCCTGGCGCATGCCCTCATGGCCATCGGCGGCCAGTGTCACCTGGCAGTTGGCATCCCGCAGGTGTATTTCGATCAATCGCGCGATGTCCCATTCGTCCTCGATCACCAGCACCTGGTGTTGTTTGAGAGGAAATTCTCTGGCCTTGACAGGCTTTGTCAATGATTCATCTGCTGCTTTCAAAATACCATCTATCTCTTTGTTATTTATAATGATTAATTTTTCTTTACTGTCTTGGTCGGCCAACTGCCAGGCTGTAATACCCTATCTGTACGTTAGCACTCTTTCCTGATCGCGACTCTTTTGATTCTTCAATTTTTGCTTTTGTTTCCCCTTTCCTAACCACTAAGCACTTTTTCCCTTCCCTCATCGCACAGTTCACCATGTAAACATCCCTAAACGCTCACATCCATACGAACCCCGAACCCCGAATTCGGAACCCAGCCCCACTCAAGCTGCGACCCGACTGGGATTACTACTGTCCACCCCTGAACCGTAGACCAGATATTTCACGAAAGTATCACGGATAAACGGGAGGTCATGCCCTTTGCCCGTATTTTCATAGGCTTATCGGGAACCTTGAGATAAACGCTGGCCCGCCCCTGTGAACGGCCGGTGCCAGACTTTAGCAGGTGCGGCATGCAGCAGTTGAAGGAAGAAGGCTGAACGCAGAAGTCGGAAAGCTGAGGCAAGGGGGCAGAGTGCCGAAAGCAACTGCCGCCAGAGCCGTACCTCAACTTTAAACAGGAGACAGTGTATGAGCCCATTGAAATTGCTGATTGCGACCATTGCGCTGAGCTTGTCCGGGGCCACCCTGGCCCAGGGTAACTCTATTTGCGAGGCCACCGACGAGGTGACCACTACCAACCTGACTCGCGGGGTCTACTTTACGCCCCTGATCGTGGCCACTCATTCGTCGGATGTGGCGTTCTTTGAAGCAGGCCAGCCGCCCAGTCAGGCCCTGATTCGCTAACATTATGTTCTGTGATTCGCGCAGACAATTGCATGTCGCTAATCCTGCTGACTTATTTGTATTTTACTGCAGTACTAATGTCATATCGGGAATATGAGCGCATCGGCTAGGTAAGGCTGGCTGGACAAAACAACTCTGTGCCGCTACCTTTGCAGGCTTTTCAGCGCAGGCTTGGAATGACACGGATAGTAGCTGAGGCTTTGCTCGCGGATCGGATCAGCTGCTAATTAAATGTTTCCAAGCCCAAGGACCAAGCCATGATCAAAGCATTTAGAATCGAGTCAGGCCAGGGTGTCAGTAGGAAGTCCGGCCTGTACGCTTGGAGTTGGTTTTACCAGTCATTTTCATTGGCGACGGTGCATGACTAGCGTGCCGTCTTCAAACTGGCAGGTTGCGGATGCTGGTCTCCAACATATTGCCGGCATTCGCCAACTGTTTAAGTCGGTTTTCGGTCAGGAAATGTCCGATGCCCACTGGCAGTGGAAATACGGCGACGGGCGCGGTCTGGGCGTGGTGGTACTGCAGAATGACGAGGTAGTGGCATTTTTCGGTGGCACCGAGCGGCGGGTGCTGTTCAACGGTGAGCCACTGGTAGCCATGCAGTGTGGGGATTCCATGGTGGCCCCTTCGCATCGCGGCATCCTCACCCGTAAGGGGCCTTTTTACCTGTCTGTCACCGCCTTTCTGGGCCAGTACGTTGGTGAGGGTCTGCCTTATCTGCTTTCTTATGGTTTCCCCAATGCCCGGGCCATGCGTCTGGCGCAGCGGCTCGAACTCTATGACGACGTCGGCGCGATGCTGGAGGTCGACTGGCGGCCGGTTGCGGCTTCCGGGTTAGTGGCCCAGGCGTTTGATTTCGGGGATGCCGGTCACCGACATCTGGCCGATGAATTGTGGCGGCACATGGCCTCGGAGTTCCTGGACCGGGCCATCGGCATTCGCGATCTGGCTTATCTTAAGCAGCGCTTTTATGACAATCCGACGCTTGATTACAACTTCCACCTCGTCGCCATTCCGGCGGATGGCCCGGTTCAGACGCCGCATCGGCCTGACCCGGCTATCGATGCTGAGAACGTGCTGGGGTTACTGGTAACCCGCCGCACCGATGAAGGATTGTTGCTGGTTGACATGGTGGGGGCAACAGCCAACCTGGCCCAGTTAATTCATTACGCGCGCCAGCTGGCCAGTCAGATGGGCTGCCGGAAACTGTATGGCTGGCTGACCGAGCGAGACCTGCCACTCGTCGGCGCCACGGATCCGATCATTGAGAAGCCTCCGCTGCGGTTACCGCTGGGTGTCTACAGCCCCGGACTGAGTGCCGACGACGTGCGGGACAGGTGGTTTTTTCTGTGTGGCGACAGTGACTTTCTATGAGTTTACTGGGCACAAGAGTATATACAAGCAGGGTTCGACAACGGTTAGGTCTCGCGCTGGAGGTACCGCAAAAAAGTTATCACGCCAATATATCAGGGAAGCGGTAAAGCGGATAAGTATTACAGCCAGGCAGGATAGATAAGAGACGCAGGCATGGCAGGCAAGATAGAAAGGCAAGATAGGCCGGTGAGATAAACAGGCAAGCAAGATAGGCAGGTGAGATAAATAGGCAAGATAGAAAGGCAAGATAGACAGCCGAGATAAACCGGCGAGATAGATTGGCGAGATAGTCAGGCAAGTTTGGCGCTAGAGATAGACAAACGAAAATGAAAGAAGAGAGCGGCTGGATTGATTACCGGTACTCATAAGACACGGGTACCGGCAAATAGGCAGGTGCCGTGAAGTCCAACCCTATTCACAACACAACAGTCAGAGAACATGCAATGATTCTGGAAGAAAACCAACTGCTACCCTACACCCTTTCGCAGGTGCCACCTGGCCCCTGGCTGGTGTTCGCCCCGCACCCGGACGACGAGACGTTCGGTATGGGCGGGTCGCTGTTGCTGGCGAAGCAGCTGGGAATCCAGACTCATGTGGTCTTTGTTACCGACGGCGCGCTGGGTGGCGAGGGTGACCGGGAAGCCCTGGTGGTGAAGCGTATGGAAGAGGCCAGAGCTGCCACTTCGGTGTTGGAGGTGGATTCGATTCATTTTTTTGGCGAGCCGGATCGGGGCTTGAAGCTGTCCGAGGGGCTCCGGCAGCGAACCGTGGCACTGCTGGAGCGATTGCGCCCCGCCAGCGTGTTTTTCCCCTCGCCCATGGAATACCACCCTGATCACCGGGTAACCGCTGAGCTCGCCTGGCAGAGTGCTGGTTGTATCAGCGGGTTTCCGATCAGCTGCTATGGCTATGAAATCAGTACTCTGGCACCGATTAACACGCTGCTTGATGTCTCGGAGTTCGCAGGGAAAAAGTACCAGGTAGTTAAGATGTATGCCAGCCAGTTAACCCAGGCAAAGTACCTGGCTCTGGTTCAGGCTCTGGATACGGCGCGGACATTTTCATTGCCAATGGACCGCATCGCAGCCGAGGGTTTTTTTCATTTCAGTGATCGTTCGGCTACGCTACAGCAGCAGATAGCCCGTTGCCTGTCACCTTTTTTTGCAGGTGTTTCTGAAGGTGTTAGTGGAAGTGCTGGTGAAAGGGAAAGGGAAGGAGAAGAGGAAGGGTAAGCCTGATCGGGTTGGCCTGATGATTTAACAGGCAATTCGCGATTCAAGCTCAATGCTGGATGTATCAGAAAATAAAAAAGCGCCGGATTTCTCCGGCGCTTTTTTTACTTCCAGTAAGTTGCAGAAACTTACTCATTGAGCGGTTTGCCCGGTATCAGAAGGTGTAGTTGACCCGTGCGTAGATCACCCGTCCCAGCGGATCCTGCAGGGAGGCGACCACACCGGCGATCATGCCAGTCTTCTGTGGCATACGATCGAACACGTTGCGGGCACCCACGGAGAGGTTAAACTCGCCGCCCAGAGCCTCGAGGCCCTGGTAGCTATAGAACATGTCCATCTGGGTCCATTCACGGATCACGTCTGTGGAGCGCCAGGTGCTGCCAGGCAGGAACTGCTGGAAGCTGAACTCGTTAGCATCGAACACCAGTTCGTCTACATAGCGGGTAGTAGCGCTTACGCTGTGGTTGCCAAGAGTCCAGTTGACGCGCAGATTGGCACGAATTTTTGGAATCGGCGGTACAGCACCGTAATCGTTGTTCTGGTTGCCTACCGCTTCACGTTCTGGCGAATCTTCCTGCAGCTGGAAGGAGTAGGTATCCGTATAGGTGGCCTGCAGCAACAGATTGATATCGCCCCAGCCACTCAGACCTACATCGTCCAGTGAGAAGCCGTAGCTCAGCGAGGTATCGAATGCTCTGACCAGCATGCTGGAGGCGTTACTGTCTGACTGCAGCAATCGAATCGGCTCCAGGGCGTCGTTTCGAATGATACGGGGGTCAGACAGGCCGCTCGCTAACCATGAGCGCAATTGGCCTTCTGTGGGCTCGGGCTGCGCATCGGTGGCGACAAATCCGGACCAGGCCACGAAATTCCTGAAGTCGCTGCGAGCGATATCCTGGGTGGTGGTGCTCACGATTCGATCCGTAAAATCAGTTTCACTCCAGGTTAGAGACCACACGAGGTCATCAAACAGAGTCAGGTCAAAGCCAACCGAGGTGCTGTCTGAGGTCTCTGAGAAAAGGCCCGGGTTACCGGTGGCGCAGGAAGTGATGAAACCCTGAGCCGTGGTAAACGGATCGTCGAAGTTACTCAGGCCACACTGCTCCGGCCGGTTAAGCTGCTGCAGGGTAGGCACGATAAACGCTTCGCCCATGGTGGCGCGGAGGTTGAGCCAGTCGGTTGGTGTATAAGTGAGGCCGTACTTGTCGATTACCTTTCCCTGGCCGGAGCTGAAGCTTTCGTCCCGCACTGAGGCTGACAGCTGCAGGTTATCCAGGATAGGGAAGCTGAATTCCGCAAACCAGGAGTCACTGGAGCGGGTCTGATTCCCGGGCACTTCCTGGTTACCGATCAACTGATCGTTCAGGATATCACCCAGAGGGGGTACGTCATCGTTCTCCTCTTCACGGCGCTGGTAACCAACCGCCATGTTGATCGGGCCCCCTGGCAGTTCGAACTCGATTGGTATTTCCCCATTGAGAATGATATCGAAAGTCTGCAGGTAGTCGGTGTTGTTTTCCCGGTAGAGGGTATAGACCGAATCAGCGACCTGTTGGGAATTACGGAAGCGTGGATCCACCGCGGCAAACGGGTTGAAACAGGATTCCACATCAGTGATCACATCACAATTTAACCCCTGTTCCACGGCGCCGAAACTGAAGTCCTGTTGGGCGATGTCTTTTTGTTGCGTCTGGCTGTAGGTGTAAAACGCGGTGCCTTCCCAGCCCTCAATGAAGGGCACGGTAAAATCAGCACCAAAGGAGCCGCGGACGGTTCGCTTGTCATCCAGCTCCATATTGAGGCCGCTATTGTTCTGCATCCGTTGCGGCAGTGTGTTGGGGATACCCCCCTTGCCGAACGGCAGCCAGGAAGTCATGCGTACGTCTTCGGCAAACGGTACGCCACCGAAAGGATCGCTGTCGATAGAGGCGAAGCGGTTATCCGCCAATACGACCTGTCCGCTGCTGTCGCGAAACGGGAGTGGGCGGCCGTAGCCGTCCAGCACGATGTTGCCACCGGAATCGCGGAGTGGCTGGGCGAACAGCGGAGTACCGTCAGCGGATACGGCCCGGAAGGTGTTTCCTGGCAGCTCGCCACGTACAGTGGGCAGATCACCTTCCCTGAAACCCGGGTTACCGGGATTCTCCCGGCCACGCACCACCTGACGGTTCCACATGACCTGGGCATTAAAGGACAGGTCGTCGCTGTATTCCCAATTCATGTTGGCATAGAGGTTGGAGGTGTCCATTTCCTCCATGAAGTCCCGGGTGTCGCCGAAGCTCAGCCAGCAACGTCCGAGGGCATTAGTTCCCCACGCGGAGCCATTTACTTCTGCCTGGTTATCACTTTCATCGATTCCGCAGTTAGGATCTGGCCTGAACGCTGTCGAGCCAGTGAGGTCACCGTTGGCATCCCGAGTAGGAACGACAAAGTTGCCAGGATTCGATCCGCTGTTATGGGTCAGGCCCGCGGCCACGTAATCGGGACGCTCGTGCCACTTCAAATTGCCGCCATCCTGGAAGGAACCGGCGACTACCAGGTCTACAGAATCAAAGCTGGCGCCACCAAGGAACGATGTTTCTACCTTGCGGAAATCTCCCCGGTCATCGCCTTCCTCGTAGACTTCTATTTTGAAGCCGTCATAGGACTTGTAGGGCACGATATTGACCACGCCAGCCACCGCATCGGTACCGTAGATGGTGGCCGCGCCATCAGTCACGATATCCATGCGCTGAATTGCCATGGTGGGTAACAACTGTTGCACATTTGTCTCGACGACGCGCTTGCCATCTACGAGAGTCAGTGTTGCCCGGGAACCCAGACCGCGCAGGTTGAAATTGGCGATCTGATTGGTGCTGCCCTGGATAGAGTTGGCGACGCCGGTGCCATTGTTAAAAGTCAGGTTCTGCACCACCTGGGCCATGTTGATGGTGCCTTCGGCCTGGATGTCTTCCGCGGTAAATGTTGTCACCGGCGAAGCCGCATCGAATCCTTCTGTGCGTCGAATATAGGAGCCGGTGACGACCACCTCTTCAACCTCATTGCCCTGTTGAGCTGCGGCAGTCTCCACGCCAGTAGCCAGAGCCAGTGAAATTGCAGCTGTCAGTAGGTTCAGTTTTATGGGGCGTGCGTGCGAATGCTTAATGCCATGAGGTGACATATTCGGTATCTCCCTTTGTTGTTACGCGTATCTTATTGTTTATATTTCTAATTATTCGAGCAGCTATTGGGGGAAGTGGTGCTTTTATGGGTGCCCACACTACTCAGGCGTTATTAAATCACAATTCAGGGTTGATTGCTAGGGGAAATAGCCCGGGTGATTCATAGTTTGAATTTTGAATTCAAGGAGTTGTTACCATTTACCACAAGGTATTATTCGGCGAGGTGAAGTTAATAGGTTGTGGGATCTGGACATCGGACTAGGGCCTCTCTAGGCTGGCCGCATAAGAAAGGGGGCAAGGCTCATGAATTGGGAAGCGCTAGGTGCCATTGCCGAGATCGTCGGGGTTATTGGCGTATTGATTTCGTTGTTTTATCTGGCTCTGCAGATTCGCCAGAACACCCACCAGCTCTCAGCCAGCCTTGAGCCACATCGACTTTCCGCTTTCGAGCGAATTATCGAGTCAGGCAACCCGATTCGTGAGCTGTTTATTTTGAATCCTGAAATTGTCGAATTATACGACACAGGTAACAGAGCCTATGGGGCAATGCAGGGCCTTATCGCATCCGTTACGAAATGCTGGTCAGAAACATATTTTCTGCCATTCAAGGTGCATTTATCCGGCAGCTATCAGTGTCTCATAACCCGGCAGGGACAGAGGGCACCTCTAAACTTGTTGACGAGATACTCCATCATGAAGGGGTTCGGCTGTTTTTAGCCCGCTATGAACCAGACTGGCGCCCCGAGTTTATCGAGTTCGTACGACAGCGACAGAAAATCTAGGGGAGTCTATCGCGACAGGGAGCAACCCGGCCCCTGATATTAAAGTGCCGGGTTGCCTGTCTGAATTCCTATCGCCACTCGCTGGCAGGTTCGTCTGGATCCGAACGCAGGAAGCGGATCAGGTCGGAGTGAAACTGATCCGGGATCTCGATCTGTGGTGCGTGTCCGATACCGGGATAGAGAAGGATTGCCGAGTTTTGTAGCTCGCTGGCCACGTGTCGGGCGTGCTTGGGAAAGTCTTCTATCAGGCCATCTTCCTCGCCGGCCAGAACCAGGGCCTTACTGGTAATGTGCTGCCAGTCATAGACGACCGGATCATCATAAAGCATGGCTCCCTGCAGGCGTCTTACCATGGCCAGACGCTGCCATTCGCTGCTCATGGTTTGACCATACTGCCGGCGGACGAACTCCAGGTGCGCGGGAGGCCATTCATCCGGGAAGTAGCGACGGTGACCGGCCAGAATCGAACGGTAGCTGGCCGGGGATACCGGCGTCGCAAATGGATCACTCCAGGGGCGACTTTGACGCTGGTCTTCCAGGCCGATCTGATTGACCAACACCACGTGAGTGGTGATGTCCGGATACAGCATGGCAAAACGACTGACCACCATGCCGCCCATCGAATGGCCAACAATGGCGACTTCTTCGATGCCGAGCTCGTCCAGAAGAGACTTCATGTTGGCAGCGACAAAATTGAAGTTGTAGGGAATAACCGGCTTGGAGGACTTTCCGTAACCGATCCGGTCAACCGCGATCACTCTGAATCCCGCTGCGGACAGGGTTTTCAGGGTGGGTGTGTACGCCTCTGAATAAAAATTCATGCCATGTTGCCAGAACACTGTCTGTCCATTGGCAGGGCCCGTGGGCGGTACATCCATGTAGGCCAGTTGCATGTCTTCACCGAAACGATTCAGGCCAAGAAAATGCACCGGGTACGGGTAGGGGATTTCCTCGAAGTTAGCGGACACCGGACCCCAGTGTGCCGGAGGCTCGTTCGGTGGCTCCGCTGGCCAGGATTCCTGAGCTAATGTCGGCAATGAAAAAAGCAGGGATAACAGTATTGTCAGTATCTGTGAAATTCTTGTGAGTGGTCTATTTATTGTGATCATTAATGGATTCCGGACAATTTGTTCATGTGATCGCCATGTACTGGCTAACCTGATTATACAACGACAAATCTTTGCAGGTTACGGATTAACATTCTTTCATCCCGCAAATTGAGGGATTAGTGGATAGTTCCGCGGGAAATTTGCTCATTATTCCTCGAATAGAGCCTAACCCGAGTGCTACAGGCAGTCGCGGTGAACAGGTAAGCGAATTGCAGCGTGGGATTTACGCTCCTTAAAATACTGCGGCAAGGTATCGATGCATCCAGGACCCGTACCAACTAATCAGCGTTTTAGAGGGGGCATCAACGCTCCTGATGCGTCGCAAGACCATCGCTGGGAGCAGTATTGGGTTCTGGCATTGCGCAACTTGAAAAAAGCCAATGGGAATTCCTGAGAAATCAGTCAGTTGGTTAGCTTATCCAGGCATTCAGGAGCCTGCCTGGCCAGTGCGGAGAATGTCCGGGATTCTTGTTTCACGGCATGCCTTCACTGGCTATGGGGCGGTTGAAAGCGCCGATTGAACCGGGGTGTCAACCAGTTGGAAACCTTGGTGCTCTCGCTACGAACAGAAAAAATGGTATATATTCTTTTAAAAACAACCAGTTCGAGCTTTTGCTCGGCAACGAGAAGGGATTGTAGTGATTATCGAGTAGGCGTGGAAGCGGTGAACAATCCTAAGTGCTGAGCCGTTACTGGAGCAAAAACCTCCACAAAAATCAATAAAAGCCGAGCGGCAGTTCGATCATCAGGTTCAGGGGGATCCAGTTGCGCGACAGGCCTTCAAAGGGGAGTACACATAGATGAGGAGACATCCACAACTTGCTAAAAAGCTCGCGTTGCTTTATTCACTCAGGCTGAACCCGGCAATAAAAACTCACTCAGACCTTGCCGAATTGCTGGGTATCTCGCGTCAGGCTGTCGGGAAATGGGCCAGAGGCACGGAAACAAGTCAGGGTGATTCTATTCCCCTGTCCCAAGTCGCCGATGTGTCAGCAATATTTGGTATCAACGAGCACTGGTTCACGCTGGAATTCCCTGAGTTTGAGGCAAAACTGTACGAGAAGCTGGAGACGGAAAGCCGCCTGGATCTCAAGAAACCAGAAAGAATATCGGTTTCTCTTATGCCCAATACGCCAGCCAAAATATTTGGGCGCAAAACCGAGCTTAAAGCACTTGGCGCTGAGTGGGAGCAAAGAAAAACGAATATCGTGCAACTGGTTGCGTTCGGTGGCATGGGAAAGAGTTCACTGATCAATGCGTGGCTGTCACTACTGGACCAGAAGGGCTATTGCGGCGCGCGAAGAGTATATGCCTGGTCCTTTTACTGGCAGGCAGCCAGATCGGAAGTCAGATCATCAGGTGACTACTTCATCGAACATGCCCTGGGGTGGTTTGGTGACTCATCGCCTGCCGAAGGTACTCCCTGGGAAAAAGCTTCGAGGTTGGCAAACCTGATAAGGTCCAAACGTACACTCTTGCTGTTGGATGGGCTTGAACCGATGCAATACCCGCCAGGCCCAAAGCATGGTCTGATTGAGAATCCAGCCGTATCCCTGTTGCTGAAGGAACTCGCAACAGAAAACAATGGACTTTGTGTGATCACATCAAGGTTACCTGTTGCCGATCTGGTTTCATTTGAGGGCAGCAGGGTCAAAACTACAGAACTGGAGCCTCTCTCGGACAAGTCAAGCATAAAAATGCTTAAGGCAATCGGGTTGCAAGGATCATACGATGAGTATTCCCAGGCCGCTGAGGAATACTCTGGACATCCGCTGAGTCTTTCTCTGCTGGGAGGCTATCTCAACGTAGTCTATAGAGGCAGAATGGGGGACTTCAGGAAAATTCGTTCTTTACTGGACGAGCAGGAGATGGGCGTTCATGCAAGAAACCTGATGAGAAATTATCTGGACTGGTTTCAAGGAACGCCTGAGCGAGCGCTTCTATTTGCAATAGGTCTTTTTGATCGAGCAGTCAGCATCCAGGACATAGAGCACATTTCGAGACAGAATCCCGGGGTTGATGGTATGACCGCGGAATTGTCGAAATTGACTGATCTGCAATTCAGCTACGCGATCGACCGACTTCGACAGGCAAACCTGATCACCGCTAAGGAGAAGGACTCCACCACAGTGCTCGACTGTCACCCCTTAGTAAGGGACTTTCTATCAGAGTTTCTTAAGTCTGAGTTTCCTTCAGTCTGGCAAAAGGGCAATGCGTTGATTTTTGACTACTTAAAAATGCAGGCCAAGGAAAATCCGTCCACGATTGCTGATCTTGAGCCACTTTTCCGGGCCGTCATTCATGGTACGCAGGCAGGGCTCTATGAATCGGCATTCGAGCTTTACTTTGACAAAATTAAAAAGCGGCAGTTCTCTATGTTTACCGAAGGATCCCATCATGAAGATCAGGCGTGTATAAGGAGTTTTTTTAATGTTGAGTGGAACGAGCCAGTATCAGAATTGCATGAAGACGCGAAGTTCTATTTGCTATCTTGTGCAGCGACTAATTTAATATATCTAGGGGAGATTAATAAAGCGGTTGGCCCGTGTTTTAGAAGTATTGAGTGGTTCAAAAAGCGGGAATTTTGGCTGGATGCTCTGAACATCGCGGCACCCCTCGTGTCAATGCTAATGATTTCTGGAGATCTTAGAAAAGCTCTGGATCTTATAGATGAATTAGAACCGGTAGTTTTAAAATCGAGAAATCAGGTAGTTGAGGCAATGGCACATTCATTCAAAGCCCACGCTCTTCATCTTTGTGGTGAGGACCAACAAGCAGGGGAGCTGTTTGAAAAATCGGATGCAATTCTGACAATGGAGGATCCCGGCTCAAAGGTCACCTTTCCAACAATTAGCTCTTATTATTGTAAGTACCTGCTAGAAACCGGGCAGCCTGAAAAAGCTTTAGATAGATCACTCAAAACATTTAGCTGGCGTAGCAAGGGAGGGTGGCAGGTAGCTATTGATACTACGTCTCTATTGGCCAGTGACATGCAAATTTTGGGGCTTGCGTCTCTTGCTTTGGGCGATCATGCCAATGGAAAACTGTATCTGGACAAGCAGGTTGATTTGTTGAAAGAGGCAGATGAGTGGCTCTACTTACCCTCCGGCCTAAACGCAAGGGCCAATTTCTATCTGGCTGTTGGTGACTGCAATGCTGCCGGAGACGATCTGGAAGATGCCCTGGAAATCTCGAAGAGAACTGGCGCCAGGTTTGGTGAGTGGGAAACTTACCTTAATCTCATGAATCTGTACGTACAAAAGCAGGAATTTTCTAAAGCCAGAAAAGCCTCAGAGGAACTGGACAAGATAACAGGAATGTCACTCTACACGTTTCGTGACGATGAGATAAAAACCTTACGTTCAGAGATAAATTTGGCGCATGAATCGAGTTCTTCGCATTCAGGTGAAAAAGAGAAGGCTGCGAGCGAATCGGTCTGATTTAATACTCATTGGCGTGAAGTCACCGAGTGTATTTCGATTGGTATAGATTTCTCCCGGCTTCCAACCATGAGAGCGATCAGCGTGTCGCCCCAGGTGTACTTTTCTTGCATTAATTGATTAATTCTGTCGCTTTTTTCTATCCGCGGGACGGCGAAGTAGGTGTGAGTCTGACCATTTCTGGTCATCTGAAAGCTTTCGCTGTTCTGCAGCCGGGTAAACCAACCCGATCCGTCACTTCCAACTCGTAAATATTGGAAACCTTCGTCGTCGACAACCCATAGTCTGGTGGTCACAAGTTCATTGTTCATATCGAGGGTGTGTAGCTCGACTACTTCTACTCGTTCGGATGCTAATTTCTCGGCACCAACAAACAATATCGCGAAGGTTAGAAGCAGGCCTATTGCCCAGCCGAGGTATTTCATAGTGTCATTCCCCCTAGAAATCCTGTAAATCATTCGAGAAAGGTTTAAAGTTAAATATTTAGGGTTAAACTATATGTGTTGCTGTCAAGTGTCAACAATGAATGCCGGGAAAGATAGGAAAGTAACCAGGCGAAAGGGGACAGAGGCTCTAAGATTAATTAATCTGAGGTTCTTTAGTAAATGATTACTCGAATAAGCAGTCTGTAGGAGTGGTAATTTAGGGGAAATGATCAGATCTACTAACTTGTTATCGAACTATTCAGACTTGGCTTCGTTAAAAAAGTTAGGCTTACCTGAGGCATTGTCTTGTGCAGGAAAAGCGTCTTGAAGACGGTGCATGATGCGCCGTGGGAGTAGAGAAAACCTGCGGCATCACGAGATAGCAAAGATAGCTATAGCTTGTAGATAAGGATAAGGATAAGGATGAAGGATAAGAGCTTGAAGGTGTTAAAGGATAAGAACAGGAGCAGGAAGAAAGACGAATCGCTACTTTTCAGCTACCTTAATGAGATAGGAATCATAGCGCAGCTGGCCAATAACGAATTTGAACGAAATTTACCTGATGGGTTAACTGTCTCGCAATTCAGTGTGCTTAACTGGTTTGTCCGAGTGGACTCTGAAGCGACACCTGGCAGGTTGGCTGACGCTTTTCAGGTGACGGCAGGTGCAATGACAAATACGCTGAAAAAACTTGCCTCAAAGGGATTCGTCCGGTTGGAGCCCGATGCCAGCAGCGGTCGGCGCAAACGCGTGACACTGACACGAAAAGGCCGTGAAATGCGGGAACGCGCTATTGCTTGCACATCGCCACTCTTGGCTGAGTTTGGACAGGCAATGAACGCGATGGATTTCGAGCAGCAACTCAAACAGCTAAGACAAGTGCGAACCTATTTTGATACGCGACGCTATTCCTGAGTAGAACTACCCAAGTCAGGTTATTGATCAAGCATGGACAAACATTGTCCGGCTTACTACTCTCTCAATCAGCGTTTCTCTTTATCTTTGATCTGTTATGAGACTGGAGTTTACAGTGGCTAATGTTAATCGTCGGATATTCCTGAAGAAAAGCCTTTGGATGGGTGGCGCACTGGCCTTTACTCGCCAGCTGTTCGCCCAGAATGTATCAGCGGTGAGAACGATAGCAGGTACTGGAGTGGCAGGTTACGAGCCTGAGGGGCCCCAGGGGCGTCCGGGTGTGGAGACACCGGTAAATAATCCCTATGGCGTGGTTGTTGGGCCAGACGGGGCGCTTTATTTCTGCGAGGTGGATACTGGCCGCACTCGGCGACTTCATCTGGGAACAAACCGGCTGACCACAATAGCGGGCAACGGAGAGAAGACTTATACGGGTGATGGTGGGGCCGCGCTTGAGGCTGGATTCTCAGCACCTCATGAAATCCGATTCGATCAGCAAGGTAATCTGTTTGTGGTTGAACGGGACGCTCATGTGGTACGCAAAATTGATGGTGGGACAGGCATGGTATCGACTGTCGCCGGCGTTGGCGAGGCGGGGTTTGGGGGAGATACTGGGCCGGCCGACCAGGCGCGATTGCGACAGCCTCACAGTATTGCCTTTGATGATTCTGGTAGCCTGCTGATTTGCGACATCGGCAATAGTCGCATTCGTCGGGTGGATAGGAATTCCGGCGTAATTGCTACTCTGGCGGGCACTGGCGAGCGCCTTGCCACGCCTGATGAGGCCCCTTTGATTGGCACGCCTCTATTGGGGCCGCGCTCCCTCGATACTGACCCGGCAGGTAATGCCTACCTGGTGCTGCGGGAAGGCAATTCTGTGTTCCGCCTGGACCTGCGTGGCAATCGGCTGCATAGAATTGCGGGAACTGGAGAGCGGGGATTTACTGGGGATGGAGGCCCGGCTCTTGAGGCGACGTTCAATGGACCTAAGGGTATCGCCTATTCTGAGTCAGATCATTGTCTCTATATCGTCGACACCGAGAACCATGTTATCAGGCGGATGGACCTGGCAACGGGGCTCATCGATACCGTGCTGGGTTCTGGTGAACGCGGAGACGGGCCCGACGGAGATCCGCTAGGCTGCCGACTCAATCGTCCACATGGAGTCTGTGTTTACAACGGTGTCGTGTACGTGAGCGATAGTGAGAACCACAGGCTGAGAGCGATCACTGGATTACTTAGCTAAGAATTGTATGGCTGAGGATGGTGATGTCTATCCGCCTATTCCTGACTGCGGGACAGGTACAGCAGCAATTAGTTGAGGCCCGCTGGTGCCAAAAAACATAGATTATCAGTACATCGTCGTGACTGATCCAGGTCTCTTTAGCCGATAAGACGCGGTGGAGGGGCGTGTGCCGACGGACATTGATCGGGCGCGGGCTGCTGAAAATTGCCAGTTTAGGAGAATTACCGTGATCCAACGTTGTCGTTTAGAGGACAGACGGAAAGAGCAGAAGGGAAGGGGCTGAAAGCTGCCTTACAGTGGCTAGAACTGTCCACCGACAGTCAATAAATCATCGGGAGCTGATGTGATTTCAAGTCAGCCGTGCGAAATTCGAGACACGAAAAAGGCCGGTTGGGTAACCAGCCGGCCTTTGTTCATCGGATCAGGTCGATCTGATCAGTTGCTGGCTTGCATACGCTCGGCGAGAATCTGCTCGTAGCCTTCTTCATCGAGGTGTGTAACAGCTATCCAGGCATGAGACATTTCGTCACCTGTCCGGCTGCCACCGTAAACCCACTGTTCTGGATCAGGGTTGTTCGGGTTGTCGGCAGTGTTGTCGTACCACTGTTTGATGACCAGAACAGCACCTGCTGGCAGCACCGGGGCTGCGTCACGCTCGTACAGGTGACTGTGGTGCCAGGTAGCGCTCCAGTTGGAGATCTGGCTGATCTGTTCAGTACGACCGGTCTCTGGATAGTAGATTTCGAGAGAAGCGGCACGCATGCGCAGATGGCCGTGTGGCTGAAAGCTGTCGATTCGGACCGGGTGGTCGAAAGAATGAAAACCCTGAGTCATGGCAGTACCATTCGGTTCAATGATCAGGTGACCGTTCTGGTAGCCTTGGCGCATCCCGTAAAGGCGAAGGTCCTGGCTGTAAGCGGTTTCTTCGTAGCCTGGCTCATGAAACCAGATACCGATTTCAACCACATTATCCTCAATCATCGCGCCAGAGGCAGTTGCACCGACTCCACCCGGGAACATGTGTATGTCCCATAACACGTGAGAGTTGGCAGGCATCATGCGACACACACCATCGCCAGGGATTTCGCCCCATTTACCCATAGCATACTCAGTCAGTTGGCCGTAATTTTCCAACTGCCCATCCTCGCCTTCGATATAGACATCCGAGTTGGCATGGTGAACAACCGCTGCCGCGTCACCGCGTGGTTTGACCTGAACAGCCTTGATGCAGCGATCTTCGGTTAACCCGGTAGCAGTGAACTCTTTACTCCACAGATCATTTCCGGAAGCAGGAATATCGTAAGGAGATGACGGAACAATCAAGTCTGGTTCTCCGAACTCCTCCGTGAAAGTCCACTGATTGGGATCAGGCAGATCGGGTGCTGCTACAGCAACGTCTGCATCACCAAGAGGCGCGCCAGTGGCTGCCCAACTGACAATTGCATCAATCTCTTCTTGAGCCAGTCGCCAGTCGCCTCGAAGCTCTTGAATACCAATATGCTGATCGTAAGCGTACGGAGGCATTTCCCGGTTTGCGACCCGCATGGAAATCAGCGGCGCCCAGGGGCGTACCTGCTCGTAGGTTTCAAACTGCATAGGGCCTACACCGCCCTCGCGGTGACAAACCACGCAGTTGTCATTGATGAGGCGGCCAATCCCGCCAGTGTAGGTCAGTTCTTCGCTGTGGTTCTGAGCCATGGCAGATGCCTGGAAGCCAAGAGCGGCAGCAGCAGCGGCTCCCAACCATGCGCCGGACACGCGTTTAACCTTTGGTTTATCCACTTTTTTCATAACATTGTCTCCTCGTTGCAGGGAAGCCGCTGATTGCAGGTCAAGGGCTTACTTAGACGTTAACTGTAGGACATAAGAAAGTCCATGAAATATTAGTGATAATCTGCAACGAATACGCTAATAAAGACTTACTGGGCCTCAGACTGGCCTTTTCCTTACAAATTGTCACATATGGATTTGTTGCAGGCCCCCGGTCTATCAGGAGAGGAAATACTCATGCAATGCAGCAAAACGAGCTTCCTACGGGGTTCGAGCCAGCTATCCTGCGTTAGCTATCCCGTCCGGCAATAGGTCACATTCTGAGAAATGAGTGGAATAGCCCGGGTGTGGGCTGGAGATAACAGATTCAGGGCAAACATGTAGAATAGGCCCGTTAGTCTGAACAGTTGCCGGAACCACCGAACGTTGCGGTACTTTAAGAAGCGGGTCGGCTTTCCCGCAGGGGGTATGTGGCTGTTCGCTGCAAGTGCCGAGTCAGCGGGTGGTGCGTTGAGTGTGATTCTCCACAGCGAATATTGCTCTGATTATTCGGTATTGGTGCTGGTCAAAACCTAACGCCAAATTGCGCTATGAGGTTGTAGCCCTCTATTTGACTGGTACAAAAAGCTGGTTCAAAAAAAGGCCGGTTGGTAACCAACCGGCCTTTCTGTATCAGATCGTCTGGATCTGATTAGTTTAGTTGCTGGCTTGCATGCGCTCAGCGAGAAGCTGTTCGTAGCCTTCTTCGTCGAGGTGAGTTACCGCGATCCATGCGTGGGACATTTCGTCACCGGTACGGCTGCCATCATACACCCACTGATCAGGATCAGGGTTGTTCGGGTTACCAGCTGTGTTGTCGTACCACTGCTTGATGACCAGAACTGCGCCGGCAGGCAGCAGAGGTGCTGCATCACGCTCGTAGAGGTGGCTGTGGTGCCATGTGGCGCTCCAGTTGGAGATCTGGCTGATCTGCTCGGTGCGCCCAGTTTCAGGATAGTAGATTTCCAGAGACGCGGCACGCATACGCAGGTGGCCGTGAGGCTGGAAGCTGTCTATACGGACAGGGTGGTCAAAAGAATGGAAACCTTGAGTCATTGCTGTGCCATGAGGAGGAATGACCAGGTGGCCGTTCTCATAACCCTCACGCAGGCCGTACAGTCGCAGGTCCTGATCGTAAGCATTTTCCTCGTAGCCCTTCTCATGGAACCACACACCGATTTCTACGACGTTGTCTTCGATCATTTCACCAGCTGCGGTAGCACCTACACCGCCCGGAAACATGTGAATGTCCCAAAGCACAGTTGCATTTGCCGGCAGTGAGCGACAGACGCCTTCACCAGGGATTTCGCCCCATTTGCCCATAGCGTATTCAGTCAGCTGACCGTAGCGCTGAAGTTCGCCGTTTTCATCGGGAACGTAGACAGACGAGTTAGCGTGATGCACCACCGCAGCGGCGTCGCCACGGGGCTTAACCTGTACTGCTTTGATGCAGCGATCTTCGGTCAGTCCTGTCGCAGTATATTCCTTGCTCCACAGGTCGTTGCCCTGAGCTGGAATATCGTAAGGGGAGGAAGGAATGATCAGGTCAGGGGCACCAAACTGGTCTGAGAAGGTCCACTGATCGGGGTCGGGCAGATTTGGCATCGGTACCACGACATCGGCATCGCCAAGCGGTGCGCCCGCTTCGGCCCAGGCTACAATCTTGTCAATCTCTTCCTGCTCCAGGCGCCAGTCGCCCTGCAGGTCCTGGATACCGACGTGCTGATCGTAGGCGTAAGGAGGCATTTCCCGGTTTTCAACGCGCATGGAGATCAGCGGCGCCCAGGGTCGTACCTGCTCGTAAGATTCGAACTGCATCGGGCCAACTCCACCCTCTCGGTGGCAGACAACACAGTTGTCGTTGATAATCCGGCCAATTTCGCCAGTGTATGTGAGCTCACTGTGCTCCTGAGCCGAAGCCTGCGCCTGAATACCCAGAGCCGCCAGTGCTGCGACGCCTGCAAGGGCTTTGCGCGCTTGTCTTATTTTCATACGTGTCTCCTCGTAATAGGTAGTGGGTGGACAACATGCCAAGATTAAGGCCAGTTGTCCGAAATGTCCACTCTATGACATCTATTTTTGTGGTCTGGTTTTGCAACAAATTGCAACAGCAATCCCCTCTATATATCGGCAGAAGTTTGGGTTCTTTCTACTGCATATTGGGGTTAAGTCGAGTTTTTAAACTGAAGACGGCCGGTCGCCTGCGCCGGCCGCCATCATACTCAATCCAGCGTCGCTACCGGACGGTAACTCGCTGGAAAACGTTAGTCCAGCAGCACTGGTCGCCTTGTGAGCTGTCCGGTGCCTGCCAGTTTTCAACCATGGTGCGGATCATATATTCTCCCGGCGCGGAGAAGCTGGCCCAGACTTTGGCAACCCCGTTACCCGCTTCGATACTGCCTTCGCGAGGATCGGCTTCCCATCGAGCATAGCGGGGATCCCTTTCGTTATAGGGGTTCTCCGGTGCCGGGCTGTCCGGGTGATAGCTGAATGTGACATTGCCTGGGCCCTGATGCTTGGCCCAGTGAACGCCCAGGTCCAACGGTTCGCGGAAGCGCGGATCGCTGGAGTCTCGCACTGACGGATCAGTTGCGTTGATGGCCATTTCAATGCGCTCACCAACCTGCACCGTGCGCGGGTAATCGGCGATTACGGCCATATTCTCAGCCGCTTGCGCGCCGTTCTCGCCGACACCTACTGTCGGGCGTAACGCACCCTGTGGGCGAGGACGGATAAAGTCTAACTCGTAGGCGCTGTCACGGGCCCGACCGGGGACCTTAAGTAATTCACTGTCGTCGCCAGAGCGGATATACCACCAGACATCTTCGTCGGCGCGATCCGGTGGCAATGTCACGGAGAAAACCTGTGGACCGCGACCAGCGAGGAAGCTCCCTGGCTGCATGCCGTTGAATTCCGATGGCTCGATGTAGTTGTTCTCGCCGACGGGAACGTCTACGTCTTCGTCATTGCGGTTAATGTAACCGAAAATCAGAGTGATGGATCCGTCTTCGTTCCTTACCCAGCCTTCCAGCAGGGGGATAATCGGCCAGCCGACCGGTGGTGACAGGGTCAGAAACCGCGGAGGGGTCTGGGCCTGAGTCGTAAACGAAACAGCTAAAAGCAGCCCCAGGGCAATACTAATCACTGTTTTAAAAGTCTGAGTCATTGCTGTTCTCTCCAGTAATTCACCAGTAGTTGGTTTTTCCAGCGCCGTTTATTGATCTTCCTTGCTCGGTTAACCAGAGTGGGGAGGCGCTTTCCTTGTCAGAACGGGGTTCACGCCCCTAAAATTCCGAGGCACGTAGGATAAAGGCCATTTCTCGTGTAGTCTAGCGATGATACGAATCGTCACAATTTCCCGAATGAATTCTTAGAGAAATCAATGAATCCGGGGCCGATTGTGCTAAGGCCTGTCACACTACTTTGATTGTCGCTGTTGTGACTAAAAAGCGCTAATCCAGGCGCGAGGAGCGTGGTTTGGTGACTCCAGATGAGCGACGAGCAGTGGCGAGTGGCGCTTTTTAGTAACAACCCGAAGGGCTGGGGCCATTTTTGCCTCCAGCGTTGTTGAAATTCGCTTATTTAGAACGACTAAACTACACTCATTCCGCCAAGCTGGAGGCAAAAATGACCTCCAGCAGCGGCAATCAAAGTAGTGCGAACAGGCCCTAAATAATGTCCGGTTCAATTCTGTATTCGCCACTGTTATCAACTATCGTCAGGCTGGTAGAGGCCTGTTGGAGAGAACACATGAAAATAAAACTGTCAGGCCAGCGTACCATAGCCCTGAATACTATTGCCCTGATCATTGCCGCAGTCTCGACTCCGAGCCTGGCCCAGCGGGACTACAGCAACGTGGAGGTAATCCCCCATCACGTGTCCGGTAACTACTATTATCTGCAGGGCGCTGGTGGCAATATCGGTGTTTCCGTTGGAGATGACGGGGTCATTATGATTGATGATCAGTTCGCTCCGCTGACTGACAAAATTCTGGCAGCAGTCAGGACCTTGAGTGATGGCGCCATCCGCTTTGTGATCAATACCCATGTGCACCCGGATCACACCGGAGGTAATGAAAATCTCGGCAATATGGGGTTGCTCATCCTGGCTCGCGACGAAGTACGCGTCAGGCTGGAAGGTCAATTGCCGGAAGCGGCCCTGCCGGTTCTTACTTACAGTGAAAGCGTGACTATTCATCTGAATGATGATGAGGTAACGACAATACCGGTTCCCCCCTCCCATACGGACGGTGACAGTTATATTTACTTTCGTAACGCCGATGTAATTCATGCTGGCGATGTGTTTCGGACAGTCGCATTTCCTGTGATCGATCAGGGCAACGGCGGCACGCTGGCCGGCACCATCGATGCCCTGGCAATCCTGATAGGTATGGCGGGCCCTGACACTAAAATTGTTCCTGGGCATGGGGAAGTTTCGACCCGTGAGGATGTGATGGAGTTTCGAGACATGGTGCTGGATGTCGCCGCCCGGGTTGAATCCCTTGTCAACCAGGGAATGAGCTTCGAACAGGTAATGACGGCCAGGCCGACTGCGCAATACGAGGCAAAATGGGGTGATCCCGAGCGGTTTCTGACAGCCGTCTATTCAGAGCTGGCTGGCCAGTAGGAACTTTCTGCGGTCTGTCCTCTGCTGGAGGGAGCAGGCTTTCCTGCCTGGCGCGAAGGCTGTTCAGGCAATAGTAAGGCCAGGTGATTCGGGCGGGTAATGTTCACCCGCCCGGTCAGTTTTCATTGTAGAATGACACCTTTTGATAACGGCGTAGTTTCGGGTTGTAATTCCTTTTGAAAACACAATTTCTTGGCAAACAGCTTTCCGGGCCTTTTACCATTCCTTCAGGTATCGTTACCTGTTCCACTTCTATAATTCAGCGTGTGATGGACACCATACCCGAGGTTGGGGTACTGACAACCAAGAGTATCGGCCCGGAACCCAGGCTGGGTTATCGGGAACCGATTCTGGCCCAGTATAAGCCCGGATGTTTTGTCAATGCCGTGGGCTTGACCAATCCCGGTGCTGCCCGCTCAGCAGAATTACTGGCCGAGCTCGAGGTTCCAGAGGACAGGTTCCTATTGATCTCAATCTTCGGTGGAAGTATCGAAGAGTATGTCGAGGTTGCCCGACAACTGGCTCCCTATGGGGACGGACTTGAGCTGAACCTGTCCTGTCCCCATGCCAAGGGATACGGAATGGCCATGGGGCAGGACCCGGAGCTGGTTGAAGAAATTGTCAGGGCCGTCAAGGCGGCAGTAGACATTCCTGTAATCCCCAAACTCACACCCAATGTGCCGAACATCGACGAAATTGCCAGAGCCGCCGAGCAGGGTGGTGCTGATGCCATTTGCGCAATCAATACAATGGGGCCGGAACGCTACGCGGTCTTCGGGCACGATGTTCTCAGTAACGGCAAGGGAGGCATGTCCGGCAAGGAAGTGCTGCCCACAGCGCTGGATTGTGTTACCCGGATTGCTGCGACAGTCAGCTGTCCCATTATCGCCTGTGGTGGTATCAGCAGCGCACAGAATGTAAGGGAATTTCAGCGGGCTGGCGCCTCAATTATTGGTATCGGGTCGGCGCTGATTGGCATGACTACCAGGGAGATGGCGGACTATTTTCAGACGCTGAGCGCGGACCTTTCGGACGCCACAGACCGCGCTGAATCGTTAGTACACTATGACGTTGACATGAGCTTCCGTCCAGTCACGCTGCGCAGCAATGAGCGTGTTACGGACGATGTTGCTATCCTGACATTTGATCAGGAAATCAACGTGCAGGCCGGTGAGTTTATCTTTCTGTGGATACCGGGGCTGGGAGAGAAGCCGTTTTCTGCCCTGGTGGACAACCCATTCAAACTGGTGGTTATAAATCTGGGGCAGTTCACCGGTGAATTGATGCAGCTGGAGCCTGGCACAGAAGCTTATGTCAGGGGGCCGCACGGGATACCGGTGCAGCCACAATCGGGAAGCAGAATAATGGCGGTGGCCGGTGGGACCGGGCTGGCGGCTGTTTACCAGATCGCCCGGGATTTCGGCAATGCCGAAATCTTTCTGGGTGCCAGAACCCGAAATCGGCTTTATTTTGTTGATGAATGCCAGGCCGTTGCCAGACTGCATGTGGCCACCAATGACGGGAGTCAAGGGCACCACGGGCTGGTGACAGAGCTGTTGGAGACTCGATTACAGGAGATGTCTGCCGAGGAGTTAGAGCAACTGGTATTTTATAACTGTGGTCCCGAGCCCATGGTTCATGCTGCAGAGGCCGTGCAAAGGAAGTATTGTCGCCCGGCGCAGATTTACAACGCCATTGATTATCTGACTAAATGCGGGGTTGGCATCTGTGGCGCCTGTGGCGCGCCGGACGGTCGTCGTCTGTGCGTGGACGGGCCTTTTCTTAGGGCCCTGGACAGCTAGCTGGCCAGGGCCTGTGCGCACTAATTTGATTATCGCTGCTGGAGGCAAAAATGACCTCCAGCCCTTCGTGTTGCAGCTAAAAAAGCGCCACTCGTCGCTAATCTGGAGCCACCAAACCACGCTCCTCGCGCGTGGATTGGCGCTTTTTTAGTCACAACAGCGATAATCAAATTAGTGCGCACAGGCCCTGACAGATAAGAGGTTCCTTAGGGAACAGGTTGCCCGCATTCGTCATTCCGCAGTCAGGTGTTACAATTCAGGGCTGCGGCCAGTCTAAGCGGAATGCCCTGTGACGCCAGCGGGGCCACAGCAGCCGAAAGACACTCCGCACCGTACATAGTAGAATCAGACAACAGCACAAACCGGCTTCTGGCAGAGCCCAGCACCAGCCGCAAAAAAAAATAGGCCACCAGGGCCGGGGTTCCGAGGTCAGTTATGCGACGCCTTTTATCTTCTTTCCAACTCAGAGTCTGTTTTAGGAATTGTGTTTTGGCCGTGGTGACTTTGCTTCCGGCCGCGCTTACCGAAGCGCAAGCTGATGTTTCCCCGGTGGACGCTTTCGTAACAGATCTGGATACCGTGGAGTGGGGGGAGCCTGGCGGCGGCAACGGATTCCCTGTGGGGGTCCAGACCGTGAGGCTTGGCTTGGATGCTGTTACCGGCGGTATAACCTATTATGCACGTTTCCCGGCCGGCTCACATTTTGACCTGCACTGGCACACGCATGATGAGTATGTTGCCGTTCTGCAAGGCAATGTCGTGATCGTACTGGGGGCCGAAACCTACACGCTGACAGCAGGCAGCTACGTGGTGATACCTGGCGCAATGAATCATTCCTGGGATGTTCCCCCTGAAGCCGATGTTGTCATACTGGTGCGGCGGGGGGGTCCTGCGGATTTCAATTTTGTCAAATGATGGGCTCCTCTGGCCTGCTCATCAAATCCAAACTTCCTGTAACGAACTGACTCCAGGGTGGGTGTATGAAGACAACGTTACTGATTTCGCTATTCATCACGGGTATGTGCAGTCAGGTTTCTGCCGCAGAGGCGGGGTCCCTTGAGCAATTAGTTGCTGGTTTCTGGAATGCCGTTTCCCCAGAAGAACGGCAGTTGGCGCAGCAGCGTTTGCTGGGTGCCGACGTGACGGTTGATACTCTGTACCGGGCGCTGAAAAAGGGTCCGGCCTATTCTGCCGACGTGGCAGTTGGTTATCAGGAGTTAACTCGGGAAGCCCTGGACGGGACCAGTTTTCCCTACGTGCTGCTCGTACCGGAAACCTATGATCCATCCCGCAGCTATCCGGTAGAGTTTCTGTTGCATGGTGGAGTGGGCCGGCCTTTTCCTGCTGAGCCCGGCAGTTGGTGGCGCAGTGGCTATGATTCACTTCGCAATGAAGACAGGATCACCGTGGTGCCTGCTGCCTGGAATGAGGCGTTCTGGTGGTTTCCCAATCAGGCGGAAAATTTGCCGGCGATACTACGGTCCGTCAAGCGCCGCTACAACGTGGAAGACAATCAGGTTACGTTGACCGGCATTTCCGATGGAGGTACCGGCGCGTATTTTTTTGCCTTCAAGCAGAATACCGATTGGGCGGCGTTCATGCCGTATATCGGTCATCCCGGTGTGCTCCGCAATCCGGCCGGTCAAGCCAGTTACCAGCTGTATTTCGAAAACCTGATGGCCAAGCCGCTATACATTGTCAATGGGGAAGAGGACCCCCTCTACCCGGCGTCGTCCCTTGCGTCATTCGTTGATGTATTGCGCCAGGCAAACATCAACCATGTATTCAGGGCAATTGTCGGTGGTGGCCACAATACCCGCTGGCTACCGGAGGAAAGCGCGGCCATTGAGCAGTTCAAGCGGGACAATCCTCGAGATCCCTTACCGGATCGTGTTCAGTGGGTAACTGATTCAACAGAAAGGTTTAATCGAAATCATTGGCTGATTATTGATGAGCTGGCACAAACAGATCAGTCTGGTATGGTCAGGGTGACCCGCAATGGCAACATAATCAACGTAAGCACCACTGGAGTTGAGTCATTTACGCTGTTGTTGAACCCGGAGGAAATCGACTTTTCCAGACCTGTGGCGATCTACATCAATGACTCGCTCCGCCAAAGCGAACGCTTGACGCAGGATTTGTCCACTCTGCTGAAGTGGGCGGCGCGGGATCTGGATAAATCCATGTTATTCACGGCCGAACTGACCCTGCGGGTGGGAGGGTGACCTGAACTGAAAACCTGCACATGGCCGAGCAATTGGCAAACAGCAACTGCTTCCACTGCCAATGCTCCCAACACAGCGCCACAGCAGGTTTTTTGCCGGGTCCGGGAATGGCTCACCTGAGGTTGAATCTGGCAGTTCAGAAGGGCAACAGTAACAAAGTTTCGGGAAAATTCTGAGGCTATTGCAGGTATTCTAAACGCAAGTTGACAAAGGCTCCCGCAGTCCAATCACGGTATTTTTTCCAGAAGTTTATTCCACATCTCAGGTGCACGGGTGACTTTGCCCGTGGTATCGGTCCAGACGTGCTGTGTAAATCCCCTTACCAGTTCCCTGCCGGTGTTTGAGGAAAGGAGTTGGTAAGCGAATTTGAGCTGGCGACTCCGTGATTGCTCGACCCAGGTGCGGATAATGACTGCGTCGCCGTAGGTGATTGCCGCTGAGTATCGCAAATTGGCTTCGGTGACAGGTAAGCGGAAACCGCTGGCTTCAATGTCAGCATAGTTACTGCCCATGGAACGCATGAAGTGGCTTCGACCTTCCTCAAAATAGACCAGATAAGAAGCATGATGTACGACACCCATAGCATCCGTTTCTGCATAGCGGACATGAACAACAGTTTCCACCACATGGGGCAACTTGTCTGACATTGGACTTCCTCTTCAACTGACTTTCAGGGCTCCCAGTATACTGATGTTGGCGGGTGAAAACCGCTACATTGGGCAAGCGCGGGATTCCGGTCGGGTTGCTTTTATTCATAGACAAGCGATTCAGTGCTCTATACTCTCCATGTCCAAAATAATCGCAATTTCCCAGGTCAGAAATTCTTAATCCAATGCCTAATTCGGAAACCTCCAGAATATTTTACGGTTGGAAACTGGTTGCTGCCCTGCTTGTTATGCTTACCTTCGCGACGGGCCTGAGTTTTTACAACCATGCGGTAATCCTCAATGCCCTGGCTCAGCAGCCGCAATTTTCCGTTGGCTCAGCATCCATTGCGGTGTCGCTTTTTTTTCTTAGTGGCGGCGTCGCGGGGCTTTGGGTTGCCAGGTGGGTAAACGATTTCGATCCCCGCTTCTGTATCTGCTTTGGCGCCCTGCTGTGTGGCGTCTCATTGGCTGCTCTGGCGCTGGTGACGAAAGTCTGGCATCTCTACGTTGTGTATCTGGTATTCGGGGTGGGTTTCTCGGCATCCAACCTGGTCCCCGCAACTACGCTGGTTACGCGCTGGTTCCATAAGAAGCGTGCCAGGGCCCTGTCCATCGCCTCGACGGGGCTTTCTCTCGGTGGTGTGATAATAACGCCAGTCTGTGCGGTGCTGGTTGAAAACATGGGACTTGCACGGGCGGCTCCGGTCATGGGGCTGATGTACCTGGTGGGGGTTGTGCCAGTGGCACTGATCTGGCTGCGTTCCAGTCCGGAATCGATGGGTTTGCTGCCCGATGGTGAAATGCCAGAAGCCGCCAAATCAAAGGAACCCTATAAACCAGCGCAGCAAAGTCAAATGCCCGAGAAGAATGTCAAGAAGGTGCATTCAGGGCGGAGCATGTTGCTGGAAGGAGTTTCTTTTCGCGAAGCGCGACGGGGAAGGTTGTTCTGGTGCATCAGCCTTGCCTATATCTTTTTGATGATGGCTCAGGTTGGGGGTATTTCCCACCAGTACGGGCTTGCCAGAGAATTGCTCAGCGAGGCGCAGACGGCATTGGCTGTAGCAATTCTGCCGGTCGCCAGTATTGTCGGCAGGCTGGTCGGTGGCTGGGTGGTGGAGCAGATGTCAATCCGCGCATTTTCTATTGGCATGATGAGTCTGCAGGTCTTATCGCTGGCCTTGTTGTCAGGCGGATTCAATCCTGTGACTCTGAGTATCGGGCTGGCGCTTTTTGGTATCACTGTCGGTAATCTCCTGATGTTGCAACCGCTGCTGCTGGCAGAGGCCTTTGGTGTGCGTGAATATTCCCGTATTTTTGCCATGAGTAATTTCATGTCGTCGTGGGGAACGGCATCAGGTCCCGCAGCTCTGGGCCTCGTATATGCTGCCAGCAACAACGTTTATGGCTATGCATACATGGTTGCGGCGGCGGCGGGTGTGGCAGGTTTTCTGCTTTTTCTGACGGGCGGTCCCCTGAATCGCAAACAGTGAACGGAGGGGGTTGGCAGCCTGATTTAAGGTTCGAACGCGTACCGCAGGAGTAGAAAAGGATCAATCGAGTGAGTATGAATGCCCATCCCCCGTTAATGGGGTAGAGCCAGGATATGGAGCGGGCGACGAGATTCGAACTCGCGACAGCTAGCTTGGGAAGCTAGGGCTCTACCAACTGAGCTACACCCGCCTTGATAAACCAGAGGACCTTTGATCTGACCGGGGGATTGTAGCCGGCTCTCACCTAAAACGGAAACTTCCACTGACAAAATAGCTGTGGTTTTTTGCCGGCCTGCCGTTGGTGGCCGCCACAACCCGGACTAAGAAGACTTTCTTATATAGCTCTCAGTACAGCCCCCCTGGCAGGATAGCGGGGGTTATCAATTCCCGGCGTCACTGTCGGGGAAGGGCGGTAAATCCGCGAAATTACCCTCCCTTTTTTCACTGCTGGCCGCCATGGCCTCAGCGATTTCCTCACGCTGCAGCATGCTGGCGTTCCAGATGCGCACATAATCGAGGCTGTCGACTGTGTTGTGATCACGAGAGTAGTTGATCATGTGTTTTGAACCGTAGACTGCCAGGGGTGCCTTGCGGGCAATTTCGGCCGCAATCTCCATAACCCCCGCCAGCATGGCTTCCTGATTCTCGTACAAAGCATTCACCAGGCCGACTTCCCTGGCTTCGGCAGCGGACATGCGCCTGCCGGTGTAGGCCAGCTCTCGAACAATGCCCTCGGGAATCAGTTTAACTAGGCGCGGAAAAGTTCCCACATCCGCGGTCATGCCAATATTGACCTCAAAGATGGTAAAAAACGCGTCTCTGGTTGCATAGCGCATATCACAGGCGGTAGTCATGTCGACAGCGCCGCCTATACAGCCACCCTGGATGGCGACCAGGACGGGCAGACGGCAGCGTTCAATACAACTGAATGTTTCCTGCAGCCGCGCGACATTACGGTAAAAATATTCTCCTCTGACACGGTTGGAGTGGTCGTCGGCAGCTCGTTCCGTGTTGCTGGAACGGGTGAAAGCTTTCACGTCCATGCCCGAGGAAAAATGGGGTCCCGTAGAGCTGATAACGATGACCCGCGCTTTGACCTGACTGTCAATGTCGCGAATGATTCTTGGCAGCTCCTCCCAGAATTCCGGAATCATGCTGTTGCGTTTTTCCGGCCGTTGTAACTGAATATGCGCGATACGATTCTCGATGGTCACGTTAAAGCATTTAAGATGCATACTCTTTATCCTCGACTGGCTTTCAGTCGCGCTTTGTGTCTTTTTTCTTTTCTGCAAGGCCGTATCAGGCTGCAGCAAAGCGCTTTCCTGTTGAGTTCGCCTGGCAGTTACCATATGGCGGTAATTGATCTGTATCGGCAGGCCCTAGAACGTAAACTGCTCGCCCTGCCGGGGCATCTGGCAGTGTAGTCCATGTTCAGTGGCCAGCTTGTCGGACAGGGTCTGCATGGCGCCTTCTTCACCGTGAACCAGGATTCTATGTTCAGCATTCTGGAAACGGGTCATCCAGTCAATCAACCCCCGCTGACCGGCGTGTGCTGAGAAACCGCCGAGGGTTTCGATATTGGCCTTGACTACAAATCCATCGCCGAACATACGGAACTTCTTCACGCCATCGACCAGCAGACGTCCCAGTGTTCCCATGGCCTGAAAGCCTACGAAAATAACCGTATTGTTCGGATGCCAGATACGGTGTTTGAAATGGTGACGGATCCTGCCGCCGGTACACATACCGCTTCCGGCAATTACCAGGGCTCCCGAGTCAATCTTGTTGATCGCTATCGACTCCTCAGGGGTTACACACAGATTCAGGGAGGGTAGAAATCCTTCCAGCGAGGAACGATCAGTAACGCTCAGCTGTTTGACGTCATCGTGATCCATGATCTGCAACCAGTTGTCATAGACGTGCGTGACTTCGATGGCCATGGGGCTGTCAAGGAAAACCTTCCAGTCGTCCAGAAGCCCTTGATGGTGCAGCTGACCCAGCTGAAAAATCAGTTCCTGGGTCCGGCCTACCGCGAATGAGGGTATGAAGACGTTTCCCCCTCGCTTCCAGGTGCTGGCTAGAATGTCGGTAAGTTCCTGCAGGGTATCCTGCTCGTTGCGATGCTCGCGATCACCGTAGGTGCTTTCCATCAGCACTACATCGGCTTCGCTCAGCTCCGCCGGATCGTTCATCAGAATACTGTTGCGTTTGCCTAGGTCCCCTGAGAAGACCAGCTTCTTCGTATCACCACTCTCCACCAGGTTGATCTCGATGATGGAGGAGCCAAGGATGTGGCCTGCATCATGAAAGGTGAGAGTGGCCCTTTCGCTGAGATTGACTCGCTGCCGATAACGCTGTGTCTGGCAAAGCGCAAAGACTTTTTCAACATCCTGTTCCGTGTATTCAGCAGCCAGTGGTTCCTTACCGCGTCTTTTTCGCTTCATGTTGTCACGATCGAGGTCGCGTTCGTAGAGCCCCAGTGCATCGTAGAGCAGGATGCGAAGCAGATCCCGGGTTGCGGCAGTGCAATAGATGCGCCCTTCAAAACCCTGGTTGACCAGTTTCGGCAGCAGGCCGCTGTGATCCAGGTGTGCGTGGGAAAGGATTACTGCATTAAGTTCCGCTGGTACAAACTGGAAATTGTCCTTTTTGATCCGCTCGGTGGCGTCTCCACCCTGATGCATGCCACAGTCAAGAATAACCCGCCCAAGCGCTTCAGATTCAAGCAGGTGGCAGGATCCTGTTACTTCGCGCGCAGCACCCAGAAATGTAAGAGTCGCCATAGTCAGTCCTTGTCGTAGTTATGCAACAGAGGCAATGATAGCGGAACAGTGCGGAGCGCGCACCCGTGAAGTGGGTTGTTGAAATCACCCAGGCTGGGAGGATGCTTGCGTGTCGGTTCAGCCGTACAGTGACGCGTGTTGTAACGGAATAAATTGGCATCGTTCCACTGCGTGTGACACAGGTCCGGTTTTTTCGGTTTAAACCCCTCAATACTTGAGTTCACAGGAAGATTCGGGAGCCTTTCCGTGCGGCTCCTTCAAGGAGGAATCGAATGTTTCGACCTAAGGTATTGTTTCCTTTTTTGTTTACGATAATGGTGCTGTTGCCGGGTACCAGCTTTGCCAGTCGATCGATCATCGAAAACGATATGCTGCTTGTGCCAAGGGTCGATGTGGAGGGGTTAAGTGCGTTGCAGCTGGCTTTCCATATCGTCTTTGCAGACGAGTATTTCTTTGATTTGACCGACGTGGCGGAAGCATCGCTCTCGGTTGCCAACGCTGCCAGTTTTGACGGCGCGGCCATGGAGCTTGACCTGTTTGAAATCGAGCTGGCAAATGGCGATCTGTTTTCCGCAAGGATTGGGCTGGTGCCGGCTGCTGCGGGATTGCGCTTCAGACTGCTGGAAGCCCATTATCTGGGCAACAGTGGCATACCTGAACCTCCGGTTGCGAACTACGAGGAGGCAGAATCTCTCTACCTGCAACAGTGTGCCAACTGTCACGGCGGCGAAGGGCAGGGGACTGGCGCCGGACCTTCACTGATCGGCTGCGCCAATTGCGGCAGCCTGGCAGCCTGGCAGCATTGGCGAGCTATATCAGCGCGACCATGCCTTTAGGAAACAGTGCTGCCTGCGACAGCCAATGTGGTGAACAGCTGATCGACTATCTGCTCACCGTTTTCAATGGGCGGAACCAGCAGGTCTCGGCAGATACCGTCGGTTTCATTGCTGTCCTGTCGGCAACAGATACGGTGCGCAAGGCGGGTATGAAGCTGGTCAGTCGTCTGCCTACGCTGGAAGAGTTACAGATTGCCGCTACCGATCCTGAAATCGGTGTGCCGCAGGTAATCCGGGGGATGCTGGAAGAGGATGGGTTCTACCGCCGGCTTGGCGAGATATTCAACGACTATCTCCTGACGGACAAATACCATTCGAGGAACGGCTCCGAGAAAGCAATCCGGTTGCTGGACCGCAATGATTTTCCCCAGGCCCGATGGTTTGATCCGGGAGAGGAGCTGCGCGATGACAACTACAGCATTGATCGCCAGCGAACCAACGATGCGATCGCGCGGGAACCGTTGGAGCTGATCAATTATGTGGCGCGAAATGATCTGCCGTTTACCGAGATCATGACTGCCGACTACCTGTTGGTGAACCCGTACTCGGCACTGAGTTTCGGGCTGACCGAACTGGTATGTGAGGACCCGGACAACCCGACCGAGTTCAAGCCGGCGAGCATTGCCGGCATTCCCCATGCGGGGATCCTGACTTCACCAATGTTTCTGAACCGCTATCCCACAACCAGTACCAATCGCAATCGCGGCAGGGCAAGAGTGGTTTTTGATATTTTTCCTGATACTGACATACTTGCAATCGAGGGCGTACGACCTGGAAATGCTGTGGATATCAGTACCCCGATTCCCACCATTGACAATCCTCTATGCTCCAAGTGTCATTCCGTTCTGGATCCGGTGGCTTCTCTGTTTCAAAACTGGGACTACAAAGGGAGGTACCGCCCGGCCAGGCTGGATGATGGCTGGTATACCGATATGGAGCAGCGTGGCTTCAATGTGGAAATCATGCCGCTGGCGGGTAATGTGGACAGCTCCGTGCAATGGCTGGGAGGTAAAATTGCAAGCGACCCAAAGTTTCCACGGGCGGTGGTCAGAGTACTGGTTAATGGATTGAACGGTAAAGAACCTCTTGCCGCTCCCGGGGAAGGAGCCAGTCAGGAGGAGGTCGACGCCTTTATCGCGGAGCGGGCACTTTTTAATGAGTTACAGGCTCGGTTTGTGGAGGATAATTTCAATCTGAAGACGCTGGTGTTGGAGCTGGTAATGAGCCCTTACTGGCGCGCGGAGGGCCTTGCTTACGGCGCGGATGCCATTGCTCACTCGGCTACCAGTTCTCAATATCTACTTTCTCTTGAAGAGCTGGATAGAAAAATCGAGGCGCAGTTAGCGCTTCCAATGGCGTGGCAGCCTGGATAACTACTACCGGGAAAAGACAAGTACTGGGCGTCCTGGCCCGGTTATCGCTATCACCAGGTCTACGGTGGTATTGATTCTGATTCCGTTACCGCGAGACTGACTGCGTCTAATGGCATGATGAGTGCCATGCAGTCTAGGCTGGCTAATGAGCTGGCCCGTTACGCAGTGCTCAATGAATTCCTGCTTCCGGCACAGGAACGCAGACTGTTGCCATTTGTGGAGTTGGACGCTTTGCCTTATAACCTGGACGGCGTTCCTGATCAGCAGGCGCTGCAATTGATCAGGGCAAGTATTCAATACCTGCATGAGTATCTTCCGGGTGAAGGCCTGCCATCGGGACACGCGGAGCTGACAAACCACCGAAGCGCTTTTATTGTCTTCGCTTGAGAGAGGTTGCTGAACCAGGAAAGCCTGCCCTTGAGACGACGTCAAGTACAGGAATTACTGATGGCACGCAGTGGCGAAAAAGGCCTGTACCGGGTGGTTGAAGAATTGCCCGAGAACCCCTCCAGCGGGCTGGCCGGTCAGGCCGAGGTGGCGGTTGCCGCATTCGCCAGTGGCGTGGCGGTAAGTGCCAACCTGAATCTGGGGGGCTTTGATAGACACGGCAACCATGATCAGAATCATTATCGCAGGCTCACGGAATTGCTGGCAGGTATCGATCATCTCTGGAGCCAGATAGAGCTGCATAATTTTCAGGACCGGACCACGGTACTGGTCGGCTCAGATTTTGGCCGGACACCTTTCTATAACAATAATCGTGGCAAGGATCACTGGAATGTCACCAGTATCATGGCCACGGGTGCGGGCGTTCGAGGTAACCGTGTGGTCGGTGCTACAGACGCGGATATTGAAGCGTTACCCGTTAATCCCGTGACTTTACAGGTGGATTCAGGAGGGGTCATCCTGACGCCGGAGCACGTGGCCTTGCGGCGACTGGCCGGAATTTCCAATCAGTTTTCTTCCCGCTTTGGCATTGAGGAACACTTTATAGACCTGTTCAGTTAGTTCTGGTCGACGGTCTGCTAACGTTGGACCAGAGTAGCCCGGTAGGCAGGATGCGACTCCATGAGGCTCAGCAGTTCGCGGGGACCCATATAGGCGCTTTCTGGATCAGGCGTCGCGTGTGGATCCAGGCCAAAACTTGTACGTAAAAACAGGGAGTGGTCATAGCGCTGCCAGCCGAGGCCGTAATCGATGGTCCGCCGGTCAGTGTCTCTTTCAAAGTTGATGCGGCAGTCACTCAGTTGGCATAAGGCGTCCGACACGATGCCGAAGAAGGAGCGATCCAGATAATAGACCGTATGTGCGAGTTCGTGGCCGATAACGCCCGTCTGGGCGTTGAAAGGCTGATTCTTCAGTAAAAGTTCTTCACGATTACCATCCCGCTGCGAATCAATTACCACCAGATAGGTGCGGTTGCCTGCTGAACGGAACATGGTGGCCCAGTGGGGGCGCGATGAGAGAGGGATGTTCACGTCATCCACAATAAACCGAATGCGGGTATTCCTTAGTTCGGGATAGTGGCTCAGAGCCAGCAGAGTCTGCAGTTCGTAGCCTTCGGGCAACTCTTTGTTGCGGCCATATTCTGCCATGAGCCGCCAGAGTTGTGGGCGCAGTTCCTTTTCACGGTATTCGCGCACTACATTCACCGGCAGAGGGCTGGCATATTCCGCGCCCTCGGCAACACCACCCGGGTGATTGACGCCCGCCATCAGCCAGGTCACTGCAGCCAGTGAAAGAATCAGAATAGACAGGTTTCCGGACATAGTGCCATTCTATTGAATCAGCCGGCGCAAGCAAGCCCTGATAGGCTCGCCGACCAAAGCCAGGGCATTGGTGAGACTTTCCCGGCAGTCTTCAGTCCTCGTTCAATTCGGGGTAAATTTGCTTTATCATTGGGCCGATGAAAATTAGCACTCAGATCTTCAATTACCCTTCGCTGGCCGCCCTGGCTGTCCTGATTATTCTGGCAGTGCCTGCCCTGGCAACTGCCCAGCAGCTTTCTTTTGACGAGTGGCTGGCCGAATTGCGGGCCGAGGCCCTGAGCCAGGGAATCAGTGAGCAGACGCTGATCTCCGCCCTGGACGGCATTGAGCCCGTGGAGCGGGTGCTTGAGCTGGATCGCAGCCAGCCGGAATTTGTGCAGACTTTCACCCGCTATACTGACCTGAGGATCTCACAGTTGCAGATTGACAGGGGCAGGGTACTGCTGCAGGAACATGCCGGCCTGCTGCAGCAGGTGCAGAGCCGCTATGGGGTTCAGCCCCACTACCTGGTTTCGTTCTGGGCACTGGAAAGCAATTATGGCCGTGCTACCGGCGGGTTTACGGTAGTTGCGGCCCTGGCGACGCTGGCCTACGATCCTCGCCGGGCGGATTTTTTTCGGCAGGAATTGTTCACTGCTCTGCGTATCATCGATGCCGGCCACATCCCGGCGGAGCGCATGACCGGCTCCTGGGCGGGCGCCATGGGGCAGCTGCAGTTTCTGCCTTCTACGTTTAATAATTACGCCGTGGATGGTGACGGAGACGGTCGGATCGATATCTGGAACAGCCTGCCCGATGTGTTTCACTCCGCGGCCAACTTTCTCTCCCGTTCAGGATGGCGGGGGGACGAGCGCTGGGGGCGGGAAGTTTCGCTGCCGGCGAATTTCGATTATGGGATGTCGGGAACCAGTGTCCGGAAAGCCGTGGACGAATGGCGGCAGCTTGGGGTAACCCAGGTAAACGGTGCTCCGCTGCCCCAAGCCGACATGCAGGCATCTGTCGTTATACCCGCTGGCGCAAACGGCCCGGCTTTTCTGGTATACAACAATTACCGTACCACATTGGTCTGGAACCGCTCCACGTTCTACGCAATTTCAGTAGGGCATCTGGCGGACCGACTGGTCGGCGGTCCGCCGATTCGCAATATGCCTGCCAATGAACAGGCTCTGAGCCGGGATGACGTGCTGGAACTGCAAAGCCTGCTTACCAGCAAAGGGTTTGAGGCCGGCCCGGTAGACGGGATACTTGGCGGTCAGACCCGTACCGCAATCCGGCAATACCAGCGCCAGGCCGGTATTCCGCAAGACGGCTACGCCTCTTACACGCTGCTTGAATCCCTGCGCGAATGAGAGGTTGGCGGGTTTTTGACCTGAAAATATAGAATTGACAGAACTTTGTCTGTTTGTCACTGGGTCGAAGGATCCAGTGGCAGACCCAGGGACGTATTTGCTGACATGACTGAACAAGATTCTTTTGCATTGCAACGCTACCGCCGCTTCGCCTGGATTACTATCGGCGCTGTGTATTTTCTTATTCTGGTCGGTGCCAGTGTAAGGGCCTCCGGGGCGGGAATGGGTTGCCCGGACTGGCCTACCTGCTTTGGTCAGTGGATACCGCCGACCAGTGAGGCGCAGCTGCCGGCCGATTATCAGGAGATCTACGCTGAACTGGGCTATGCGGACACGCGGTTTAATGTCGTAAAAACATGGACTGAATACGCCAACCGTCTGATCGGTGTGACTATCGGGTTGCTGATTTTTCTGACCGCGCTGTTTTCCTGGCGATGCCGGAAGCATGATACCTGGATTTTCCGGGCGTCTGTGGCTGCCTTTCTTATGGTCGGCTTTCAGGGGTGGCTGGGCTCCCGGGTGGTAGCCTCCAACCTGCAGCCGGGCATGATTACCCTGCATATGCTGATGGCCCTGGCAATCGTTGCAGCTCTCCTGTTTGCGCTGGCCCAGTCCCGTCGGGGGATCATGGCTGCCCAGACGATTGCGGGCATAGACCCGCGCTTTGAGAAATGGCTTTACGTCATTATTGTGCTGGGTCTTATACAGATCAGCATGGGTACGCAGGTCAGGGAGATGACCGACTTGATCAGTCGCGCCCAAGGGGAGGAACTGCGTTCCAACTGGATTGAGTTTATGCCCTGGTTTTTCTACGTGCACCGCAGCTTTTCGGCGGTAGTGTTGTTTTCAAATCTGTGGCTGCTTTATCTGCTCGTAAGCTCATTAGGCTGGCACCACAGTCTCACCCGCTTCACTGTGGCTATGATCGCCGTAACAGGGCTGGGTGTAGTGTCTGGCGCCACCCTCGGACACCTGGGTATGCCCGCGCTGGTTCAACCTACCCACCTGCTGGCAGCTTCGCTGCTGTTCGGATTTCAATTTCTTATCTGGATGGGCTATCGTCATGCCCGCGATGTCGACGGTCCTGGCGCCAGCGAATCACACCCATTGCCAGTCTGAGGCGTAGAATCGAAAGCCGAATTGTCGTTCCGGTTGCGTGGTTGCCTGGTTGGCGGACTGGCAGTGCTGCTTGATTCTGCTGCCGGCAAGCCAGTGCTCCGTGACAGGCTGTCCGACTGTTGGAACGCCGGATCTTGGCTTTGTAAGCTGAACAGGCTAAGCTCTCTCCCCTCGATTGCCTGATAGCAGACAATAAAAAGAATAGCGATGATGGCATTGCTGCCAGCCGCAGTTGGTTTTCAGTCATATCGCTCGGCCCGGAGAACGGTTAGCGGCGTGACCAACCTTAAAGGTCTGGCATGTTAGAAACTGCTACGGGAAACAACTTTGTCCGATCCAGTTCTGCTTTTTACAATTCAGCTGTTTGCCATTAATTCTCTGATATTACTGGCGATCGGCTATCTGAAAGCCGAGCCCCGCGCGTCAAGTGCCAGGATATTCGCCTTGCTGGCCAGTTTTGCCGTTCTTTACGTGATTAACGGCATGTCCGCTCCTCACGTCGATCCCCAGTTTCGCATCGATCTCTCCCGGTGGAGCCTGCTCATCAGTACGGCTATCGCAGCGATTCCCGGCTTATTCATGCTATACAGCTACCTGGTGTTCCAGGAGCGGCGACAGTTTCCGTTAGCGCTGGGCATTCTCTTTGCCATACAGATTGTGCTCGAGGCCACGCTGTCGCTGGTGGCGAGCAGCGGCGCCAGCCTGGCACTCGCGCTCCTGGCGACCGTTCTGGATATCATGCAGTTGTTGTTTGTGGGTTTCGCCATTTACTGGACAGTCAAGGGATGGCGATCAGATCTGGTGGAGGATCGCCGTGCGCTGCGATGGATGATTATCTCTCTGCAGGGGGCGTTGATATTTTTTGTTGTGCTGGTAGAGAATTTCCTGCTGGCATCCGGCTCGATCAATGATGCGCAGGCACAGCTGGTCCTGGTTTCGGCGATAGCCGTGCTGGTAACCGCCATGCTGATTGCGACAATGCAGTTTGATTATGTCTCCCTGAGCAACGTCATACGCAAAGTCACGGTTCTGAAAGTCGAGAGCGAGAACTCGGCAGACTTTGATATTGAAACCTTCAATCTGCAGTTCAGGGACGCCAAATTGTATAGAGAAGCCGGTCTGACTATATCAAGCCTGGCTAAAAAGCTGGGTTTGCCGGAATACCGGCTCCGTGCCTTCATTCATAAGACCCTTGGCTACCGCAATTTTAATGCAATGCTTCACCAGTATCGGATCGAAGATGCCTGCGAAGCACTTGCCGATGCTGAAAACCGCGGTGTGCCAGTTCTCACAATAGCCCTAACAGTCGGTTACCAGTCAATCACACCCTTCAATAATGCCTTCCGGGAGATAATGGGTGTTACCCCTTCCGAATACAGGAAGCGGAAGTTGAACGGGGACACGAAGGGGTAGTCGGCTGACGAAGTTGTCTCCAGGTTGTGGATTTGGCGGCATTGCTGGGGTATTCTCTGAGGAGGGTCCAGGCCGGTCAAGCGCAGGACTTGGCAGCAAGAGCAGGCTGCTGACCAGAGTTTGATCAGCCTCAATATTCAGCTTGCAGATCTTGGTATGTTGCGTCGAGAATGGGAGCCAGAGGTTTCAAATCGTTCGGTAGGCGATTGGCGATTAAAGAAAAGACAATTCAAAGAATTAATAATTAAAAAGCAAAGCGATCGCCGGATTCAGCATCCTGGTGGTACGAAATGTCGATAATCAAGAGGGGAGGTCACCTGAGGTGAACGAGCTGCTATACAACTTTGCCTTATGGCTGGACACGCACGACTTAAGTACCCGCCTGCACGAATCCTACTACATGTACAATTGGGTCGAGTCGACTCATGTGCTTACCCTTATGTTATGCCTGGGTATGCTTTTTCTGATTGATCTGCGGATGGTGGGTTTCGCATTCACCAACATTCCCGCCAGCACTCTCGCCAGAAAGCTGAACCTTCCCATGTTGATAGGTTTTACCGTCATGTTTATTACCGGAGTCACGCTGTTTTATGCGGTTCCGGTCAGGAACACCCAGAGCATCTGGTTCAGGGTCAAGATGGTCCTTCTTGTCGCTGCTGCGATTAATGCTTATTTGTTCCACAGAAACATGCTCAATGCCACTGGCGACTGGGACACTCAGTCCAGAGCCCCGGCCAATCTCCGGTTGGGAGCGGCCCTGTCACTGGTATTCTGGGCATTGATTGTCATCTGTGGCCGTTTCATAGCCTACGACTGGTTTGATTGCGAATACACGCAGCCAGGTTTAATGCAAGCCCTTTCAGGTTGTGTCCCGGGTCAGACAATATTCTAATAAGCGATTCTGACCGGGAATTGGAGAGGTTTCCGGCAGGCATCAAGGAGCACATAATGTCATCAATTGCCGCAACATCTACATTAGGGGCATACCGTCGGACCATTGTCGTTGCCGTACTGGTGATTGGCACACTGCTGTTTTCAGTGATACCGATCTGGCCGGTGGCCGAGTGTGCCAGTACCGGGGGAGAGTGCCTCATCACCCTGAGACGGCATGTGTGGGTAAATCTCTATGATTTTTTCCTGTGGATGGAAACTACCTGGTTTGGCGTGATCGGTAAAACCTGGGGAGCGGCATTTGCGCTGGTGGAAGCCTTTCATCTGCTGGCGATGGCGCTGCTGGGTGGCGCGGTGTTTATCGCCGACGCCCGTTTGCTTGGTATCGGCTTTAAAGATGTCCCGGCCCAGGAAATTCTGGACAAGGCGCACAAGGTTTTTAAATGGGGCCTCGGTATAGTGCTTTTCACCGGTGTCTTCATGGCCTGCGGCGTGGCGGGTAAAATCTACTTTCTGCCGGTGTTCTGGTACAAGATGCTGGCGCTGGCGACGGGTATTCTGTTCGTATTCTTTATCAAGCGGCCGCTACTGGCGCGGGGTGTGGAAAACCTGAATCCGGCCACTGTCAAACTGATTGCCGTTTCTTCGGTCCTGGTTTGGGTGACCGTTGCCGCCACCGGGCGCTGGATCGGCTTCGCCGGCAGCTAGTTAACTTTTAAGCCGGGCAGGGATTTTATCCGCGGATGCGGGGTAGGGCGATTTTTGCGGCGGCAGGGGATTGAGCAGAGGCAGTTTTAAATCAGGTAGATTCTACTAAGACAGGTTCTGGAAAGACAGACTGGAGAAATTCATGACCGAGCAAGGGAATACAGAAAACAAACGCGATGACCTGGAAACCGCAGCCCTGGTCACGTCCGCTACTATAATCGTCTTCTTTGTTGTTTATTGGGCGGTACAGATCGGAAGTACTTACTCGCTTCTGGCTATGGCTTACGAGTGGTAGTGTTTGTTTGACCACCCCGGTGGCAATACAGGCTGCGATGGAAAAAATAGTCTGTGAGGCAGGCAGGAATAGTGCCGCACAGGATAGGAAAAAGAATGCCCCTTGGGGCATTCTTTTTACCTGCTTTAATAGGAGGCCCCTTAAATGTGCCTCTCAAAGATGGCGAGTTGCAGCGAATGCAGTATTTTTGATCGCTTTACCTGTCCATAAAGCTGAAAATCGCTTTTATTAAACATAGCTTGTAGCGAAGGCAAGGAATCAGGGTATTGCTTTATTGGCTTACCGGACACAAATTTCCTGAATCGTCTTCTCAGGCTGATCACTGAGACAGGTGAAAAATAGGAGATTATGACGTAGCGGGAAGTGACGCGGCACAGTTCACGTATCAACCTTTCTTTTGCGTCTTTTTCTTCAAAATGGTGCAGCAGTCTGAAACAGATCGAGCAATCGAATGCCCTGTCGCTAAACTCCATGGCCATGATGTTCTGAACCTTGATGTCAGCTGTCAAACCCTGCTCGTCAAGGGAAGCCCGACTCAGTTCTACTGCCGCTTCGCCAAGGTCAACCCCGGTAACCTGGCACCCCTGCTGCGTAAGCCAGACACTTATCCTTCCAACCCCGCAGGGGGCATCCAGCACGGATTTGACGCTACCAGCCGGTAGCAGGCTGAACGCCTTTTCAACCAGCTGCATTTCACTGCGATGCTTACGTGGTTTTCGATGGGTGTAGAGCCGGGCGCTGACTTCGTCAGATTTCACTCTAGCGTGATTTGACAGTTTTTCCGCGCTCGGGTCGCTTGTTTCAGCGTGCATAGAATCGGTCCATTAGGCGGGTGGTTAGTTTCGGGTGGAACCTGAGGTGAGAGTCTAGCAGATTTTCGAGCACCTGCTCGGGTATTCGTTGAGCTCTCTTCAGGAACTGGGAAAGATCCCTTTTGATTGCCGATCGGGCAGTAAGGCAACGTCTGGCTCTTTCGAAATCGATCAGATAGGGCTGGCTTTGCAATTGATCAGGTTCAGGATCAAGTTCAAAATAAATATGGTTGGGGTATAGTGCTCCATGGCTGATTCTGTTGGTATGCATTCGATAGAGAAGTTCTCCGGTACGCTGCAACAATGGTGTCAGGGTATTCCAGTCTGGTTTTGATTCAATCAGATCAGCGAGGGGCTTTGCCTTCAGAGCGCGGGTAATCAGGATGCCTCGACGGAAATCAGCGCCGGATAGGAAACCAGATCCGACTACTTCGACAGCTGGCAGGCCCATGCGCAGGTTTCGTTGGATGGCCGCCAGTTCATAATGGTAAGTAAGAGTTCCGAAAGGATGTGAAAGGGATCGTCGCAGTTGATTCTCCTGGCGTTTAACATAATAAAGCGCTGACCCCTGCGGGGATTCGATTTTCAGTTGACTGACCGCACTCCAGCCGCCGCGCCGCTCATTGATTTCGTCCACATACACTGCCGGCAGCCCCCAGAAGTCATCGAAATGCTGGAGGCCCACCAGAGCTGCATCTCTGGCAAAATCAGGATGCAGATAGAAAGAGCGGCCGTGTTTTGAAAGCAGTCTTGGATAGGGATTGGAAAGCGTCATGTGGCCAGGATCTGGGAAAGCAGAAGTTTCGAACAGTGTGCGGTGTCAACCTTAAGGGATTCTTAACAGGGAAGGACTTAAAACTCGAATTCCAGCATAAAGCGAATCGTCGTATCAGGTGTGGTGTCGTTCAGTGGGAACAGTGCCCCTAACTCCCAAAAGAGCTTGCGCGCCACACCAAACCTTTCAACGCCCTGAAATACTGGCCCTGCCGCAGACGTGATTTCGTCGGAGTAAAATTCCAGGCCAGGTTCGAAACGTTCCGAGAAGCGATAGCGCAACTGGGCGGCGACATCAAAATCAAATTCATTGTCAATATCGGAGCCGAATTCGTACTCGGTGCCGAAATTCACGGTGCCGATCAACGTTGAGCTGATTTGTTTTTCCATCAGCAATGCCACACCTAACTCGGTAATGCTTTCGCTGCGCTCCCGCTCGAATTCGAAGAGAACTCCCCAGTCAGCCCAGAATTCACCCTGCTCGGTGAGCTGAACCTTGGTTTCCAGTTCCCAGGCGTCGAGTCGAAAATCATCCAGAGGTGTTTCCTTGCCGATCAGATACCCTTCGACGAATATACGGTCGGTCACCGCCCGGCCGATAGCAAAACGGTGCCTGGCTACACCGTCTTCCAGGGGATCATCGTCGGTATGATAAACGGTGCGATACTCGATCTCGGTCTCCAGGGGTTGTACGTAGGGATGATAGACTTTATCAACGCCATTGTGCTGGAACGGATCATCGGCCAGCGCAGCCCCAGGAATAACCCCCAGCAGAAACAGGCTACAGTGGCTGAAGAGGTCCTGAAGGCATCGTGCCCGCCGGTTGCTATACGGCATGGGTGGCGGGGCCTCGCTTGTCAGTAGGGTGCAGGCGCGCACTCAGCAGCATTCCCAGCAGAATAAGGAGTACCGTAGTCAGATAAAGGCCAACGTGAAGCGGCGTTGGGGTTGCCTCGTAGGAAAACAAAGCGAACAGTAATTGGCCGATCACCGAACTTTCTGGTATCAGGAATGAAGAGTCCCACAGTGGAAGCTGGGAAGGCAGTTTGTCTGCCTGCATCAGATAAGTGACGCCTTGTAAAACCATGCCTGCGCTGACGGGCACCAGTACAATACTGCTGACCATGAGACAGCGGCGTCGACTCAGCATGCTTGCCGAGTAATAGATTAGCGCGCCAAAGCTGAGACCGATGCCGGTTCCAAGAGCGCCCCCGATCAATATCGGTTGTAAAGGCTCCGGAGAAAGCAGATATCCTGAAAAATAAATATAGATTTCCGCGCCCTCCCGGGTGATCGCCAGGCCAATACTGCCACAGAGTGCTGCTATTCCAATCCACGCCGGCATCAGTCTTGAGTCAGGCCTTAGCTTCCCGATGAGGTAAAAATTGAATAGAGCCAGGCACAGGCAGATACCGAATAAGGTCATCGCATTGGTGATTTCCTGGCCGACGCCATCGAAGGCATCAGTGATTGTGTCAAAAAAATAAGCATAGAACCCGGCGCCGACGGTCCCCAGCAGTATGCCCGCCATTATCCAACGGCGATTTATGCCTATATTTGCCGTGGCAGCCATCAGCAGGCTGATGATCAGCATCGCCTCGACAACTTCCTGTAGAATAATGATCAGTGCGCTGGTCATGATTGCTGGCTAAGTTTCATCCACTACAATAATTTTCCCCTGGGCGGTTTTCGGATAGAACTCGCCGAAAAACGGGTACTCTCCGGCTTTGAGGGGGCCGATGAAAACAGTGCCGGTCCGACCGCCACGAATGACTTTTTCCCGGTTCAGTTCGTAACTTTCAAACTCTTCAGCCGTTGCATCCGTGTTCACGATTCGCAGTTTTACTTTGACCCCGCTGGGGATGATGAGTTCCGAGGGATAAAACAGATGGTCCCGAATTTCGATAATATATTCGGGAGTCGCGGCCCGTCCGAAAGCCGGTGCCAGCATCAACAGGAAAAAAATCGCTTTTATCTGGTATCTGAGTTTCATGCTAGGTGCTTTTCTGCGGGTTTTGAAAATGGATTGTCACGCAAAGTCCTGTGCCCGATTCAGGGTCACTCAAGGCCATGCTGGCTTTGTGCAGGTCCACAATATGCTTGGCGATCGCCAGGCCCAATCCGCAGCCGGGCTGGGCGCTGATGTGCCGGTCGCCCCCGGTGCGGTAAAATCTTTCCAGTGCCCGGTCACGTTCCTGTTCTGGAATTCCCGGCCCGTTGTCGGTGACTTTTAACACCACGCCATCGGTTCGACTTGCAACCTGAACAACGATTTTACCTTCAGTCTGAGTGTACTTGGAGGCATTGCCAAGCAGATTCTTCAGCAGTGTGGTGATTGCGAACCGGTCTCCCTGCACCGGAGCCTTATCGCCCAGCAACTCCAGTGTCTGGTTCTTCTGCATAAACTGATCGTAAGACTCGCTTACTACCTCCTGGCACAACTCGTAAAGATCCAGGCGCTCAAATTGTGCCATGTAAAGGTCCGGTGAGGTTCTGTTCAGGTCAAGAATCTGTTCGACAAGGTGCCCCATGCGATCAATCCCGATTTTCAGTTGCTGTGCCGAAGCTGGCGGGTTCTGCAATTCATCCAGCAGATTGTGAATCTGCACCTTGAGCACGCTGATCGGAGTGCGCAGTTCGTGAGCCGCGTCAGCTGCAAAGCGTTTTTCCCTTTCGAAGGACGCCTTGAGACGTCCAAGCAGTTCGTTAGTTGATTGCTGCAGGGGAGCCAGTTCTTTTGGTGTCGCGTCAAGGGATACCGGCGTCAGATCAGTTGCCTCCTTGCTCTGCAACTCACTCGCCAGTCGGGTGACCGGTTTCAGTCCAGCCCCGATAAGCAGCCAGACAATGAAGCCCGCCACAGGAATGCTCAAAACAATCGGCAGTACCGATTGCAGGACGACCTGCTCGGCCAGGGTATAACGAATGTCATAACGTTGGGCGGTGGTAATCCAGCGCTGATTAGTGGCGTCGCGATAGGTGAAAGTATGCCAGCGATAGCCATCAAAGTTGACATCCCGGTATCCTGGCTGCAGATTGGTTATGGCAGCCCTGGCGCCAGTGTTGAAATTGAAAAGGAGATTTCCATCGTAGTCCAGTACCTGAAAAACCAGGGTGGACTGAAAATCCGGGGAATTGTCGAGTCCCGGGTTGAAGCTGGGTTGCGGATTTGAGTTGCCTGCCGGCGGCAGAGTGGCACTGATGAGCAGCGCATACTCAACCAGTTGCTCGTTAAACAGAGTTTCCGCCTCCAGCATGCTTTCCCGGTAACCCCGTAACGAGGAGAGAAAGTTGACCAAAGTAATGATGGCAATGATTGTCAGGGTCAGGAACAGACGGATCGACGGCATTGACGTCTACTGGCCGGTGTCTGGTTTCGGTGTTTTGATAATGTAACCAACCCCACGTACGGTCTGGATAAAATCTGTCGGCAACTTCTTGCGTAGATGGTGTATATGCACCTCAACAGCATTGCTGCTTATCTCTTCTCCCCAGCTGTAAAGCTTGTTTTCCAGGGATTCCCGGGTTTGAATTTTGTTGCCACTTTCCATCAGCGCCTTCAATAGCATGTATTCCCGCCTGGCCAGGTCAACGGATTGTCCACCGACCTGCAACTGGTGCGTGTGGGTGTCCAGAATGACAGTGCCCAGGGTAATAGTGGAACTGGGCGCCTTGCTCAGGCGCCTTTCCAGAGCGCGAAGACGGGCCAGCAGCTCGTCGATGTCGAAGGGTTTGGGCAGGTAATCATCAGCCCCGCTATCCAGACCAGTAACCCGGTCTTCGATGGAATCCCTGGCGGTCAGAATCAGTACCGGGTTCGAGAAGCCCTGTTTACGGATTTTTTGCAGCAGTTCGATGCCGTCAATGTCTGGCAGGCCCAGGTCCAGAATTATAATATCCGGGGGCGTGGTTTCAACGACCAGCACGGCATCCTTGCCGTTGCCGACCCGGTTGATGGCGAAATTGTGGCGCTTCAGAGCCACCACAACGGCCTCCGCCAGGAGATTATCATCTTCTACCAACAATACTTGCATGGAGTCGATGATATCTTCTTATGGGGAAAAGTCGAATAGCAAGATTGTTATTTCAGCGCCGCGAGTGCCTGATTAATGTCATTCTGGCGGCCCTGGTCTGCCAACTCCCGGCCGGGTCTGGCTGCTGCTGACTGCGCTTTCAGGTAATAGGCCCTGGCTGTGTCGTACTCTTTCTGATCGCGTTTGAATTCCGCGTAAAAGTAGTTGGCGTCGATATCATCCGGCGCTATCTCCAGCGCTTTCGACAGCAGTTCTTCCGCTTTTTTATTGTCACCGAACCCGACTGGCCAGCCAGGAACGTTGTAATAAAGAGTGCCTAGACTGGTGTAGGCCGAACCATTCATGGCATTCGGATCAATGTCCATGGCCCTCTCAAGATCCCGCCGGGATGCCTTGGCCAGGGAAAGAGCACCAAGACCACCTTTGGCCCCGGCATAGGTGGACTTGATGATGCCACTCCAGATCCAGGCTTCGGCGGAGTCAGGGTATTGAGTGGTCACCTGGTCAGCCTTTGCTGCCAGAGACTCAAAAGCTACGACCTGCTCATCGCCAGCCAGCTGGTAGTTGACTTCTGCCCAGCGATTCTGCAGTGCCAGAACATCGGCGCTCACCTCTGCCGCCACATAGCCACTGAAGAGGAGTGGTACCAGAAAGACAGTAAAGAGAGATTTCATCAGTTTGTTCATGGGAAGTTACCTCCTTGAGGAATAAGGTTCAATTAGTCGCTGGTTCTTTGACCGCTGGAGACTGAGCGACGCCGGCCTCGATGCGTTCGTCTCGGGCGGCGGTCTTAATAAGCGCCAGGTTTTTCATAAAGTTACGATCGACCAGCCCTGGCAGTAGAGCGTTGATTCGGACAAAGAGTTTTTCCGGCCAGCCAACACTGTATTCGCCAAACCGTTCATCCAGAATCCGGTCAACCAATAACTTTGCTACGGCCTCCGGAGAGTCTGACTTGTTACCGAGTTTGTCATTGAGGGCATTGACCGGGCCGGAATTCATGCCGGTTCTGATCACTCGTGGGTTGAAGTGAAGAACCTTGACCGGTGTGTCGGCCAGCTCTCTACGCAAGGTTTCGCTGAACCTTGCAAGGCCGGATTTGCTCGCGCAGTAGGTGCTGTAGCCCGGATTGCCGATGGCTCCCAGAACGGAGCCGATGTTGACTAAAATTGCTTCCTGCCTGGTTTTCAGCAGTGGCAGCAACCTGGCAGTCAGCATGATCGGTGCCACCAGGTTCACCATGAACAGTTTGACCGTGGCGGGATATTCATGGTCTTCCAGCATGGCAAACCGGTTCAATCCGGCGCTGTTGATCAGTCCGTCGATACCCTCGGGTAGTTGCTGGCAGAATTGCACCAGTTCCTCGATGCCCTGTTCCTGGCTGAGATCCAGGTCCAGGGAACAATGCTGGAGCGTTTCGCTGCCGAGCTCAGTAGCCAGGTTCTCCAGGACTTTCAGGCCCATTCCTACCAGCACCAATCGGGCGCCCGAGCCTGCCAGCCCCCTGGCGATTTCCTGTCCTAGGCCGCCGTTCGCGCCGGTCAGGACCAGTGTCTTTCCTGCAAGAATCATGTTATTACCTCTCGATGCCAGAAGTTGGACTGGCCGCCAGCTAGTGCCGGATACTCTCGAAGACGCCCCGATACAGTCTGTAAAAGGCCTGCGCCGAATGTATGATCAACTGCTGTTCCTGTGGATCTTCGAATTTGTCCATCAGTGTCTCCAGGAATTTGATATGTTCCTGATCGAGGCTGCCGTGGGAACGCAGGTAACTGAATGCCCGTTCCGAAAGATTCAATGCAGTCTTGATTCTGTCCGCGGCGGAGTCGGCCAGATTGACGCTGGTGCCTTCAAGAACCAGTACCATGCCGAAGAACCCGACGGGATTGATCCGATTGACCAGATCGTAGGCATAGGAAACCATGAGCTCGGTTTCAAAGTTGGGTGTACTGTTACGTACAGCTTCTTTGTCGTATCCGCAGGCGGCGATATCGTTGAGTATCCATTCCTGGTGGCCGATTTCTTCTTCGATATATTCCGCGACGGCTGATCGCAGCCACTCTTTGTCATCTCCAAGCCTGGCACCCACGGACATCAGCAGGGGAACCGTGTGCTTGACGTGGTGATAGGCCTGGCCAAGAAATCTCACATAGTCGTCCAGCTCAATGTCACCACTGAAAGTGCGCTGAATCATCTCGGTGCCGATGAGCGCCTGGCGTTCGGATTCAGTGGCGGATTTAAGTTCCTGATAAAAGCTCATTGGGTTTACTCCGAATAAACAGGCCGCCCAGTGGGGGGCTGCAGGGTCGAATCGCCCGGCTTTGAAGCCGGATAAAGAGAACTGATCTGGTCGGCATAAAGCGTTGCGACGACCTCTCGTTTGAATCTTCCATTGCTGGTCAGTGTGCCTTCTTCCGTGTTCAGCGGCTTCGCAAGTCGCAGCCAGGAACCGATTCGGGCATAGTCGGGCAACAGTCTGTTGGTCTGCTGGATTGCGGAATCCAGGGTTTCATCATCGACAGTGGGGTTGGCGAAGATCAGGGCGCCAAGGAAGGGGCGCGCCTCTCCAACTACTATTGCCTGCAAGACTCCCGGGATTGCCTGCAATTCAGCTTCTACCCACTCGGGCGAGATATTCCGACCAAAGGAACTGATAATGAGATTCTTGCGCCGGCCATTTATATAAAGGTAACCGTCGGCGTCCAGATAACCAAGGTCCCCGGTAGCGAGCGCGCTATGCATGGCCGGCCCCGTTCCATCGGTATAACCAAGGAATAGTTTTTTATCCACAACAATCTCGCCATCGACTACTGTCACCTTCGCATTGGGCAAAGGTCTGCCTACGCTGCCGGGACGATTCTGCCCGGGCAGGTTCAGGCTGACCACAGAACCACATTCGGACAGGCCATAGCCCTGATAAACCGGGAGGCCAGCCTGGGTTGCTCCGGCCAGGAGTGTCTGGCTGACTTTGCCGCCGCCCACGGCGATGAACTGCAGGCTGTCGGGAGCCTCCCAGCCGCCATGACTCGCCATAACCAGGGCGTCCAGCAGTTGGGGTATGAGAATCATGCTGTGGGGCCTGATGCGGGACAGGCTTTCCAGAAACAGTTGCGGGACAAAGTTGGAACTACCCTCGAAGCCCAGGTCTGACAGGCCAGGCACAACGACTTCGGCGCCTCGCAACAAGGGGGCATAGACGCCGGCTATGTTTTCCAACAGGGTTGCCAGTGGCAGAACACAAAGATGTCTTTCAATCGGGCAGTCGCGGGTAGCCTCGGCCAGGACTGTGGCCATTTCCGTAATCAGATCATCACCCAGGCAGACGCCTTTCGGAGCGCCGGTAGACCCCGAGGTATAGGTTATTTTCAGCGTTTTTTCCGGCAACCTCGCTTTATCAGCGCTATCGACAGCTTCCCGATGCCACAGCACCAGGTCCTCGAGGCCGGGTAATTTTTCCAGCCTGGAATAATTGGCTGGCAGCGGTGTGGAGGCGGGCGCTATAAGGCAGTGTGCGCCCGCATCGTCCAGCGCGTGTTCCCGTTGCCGGGGGGAAAAGAACAGGGGGACAGGCACCAGGCAGCGATCGGCTGCCAGGCTCGCCAGATCGGCAATAATCCAGTCAATGCCGTTGTCTGCCAGCAAACCCAGTGGGCCTGGATCAATGCCCTGCAGGTGGCGGGACAGGCGCTCGACGCGTTGGCACAGGCTTTCGTAAGACAAGACACTGGCTCTGGCGCCTGGGGTGGACAGGGCGGGGTCCTGCAGGTGCTGCCTGGCTCCGTCCTTAATGGCTTGCCACAAGGCACTCATATTACTGGCCTCGACGTTGCTGGCGCAGAATTCGCAGGGTTTCAGCCAGGCAGTCGATTTCCTCATTGAAGGTTTGTAGCAGCTTGCTGGAAAATTCATTGCTTTCCAGAACAGCCAGTCCCTGGCTGACACTGCCTGCCTGGACCATGGGCTGGGACTGGTAGTAGCTGCCCCAGACCTGTTGTTTGTTGACCAGCCTGGATTCATCTGCCTCGCAGAGGGTCACGGGTTGGAAATTCAGCCGTGTAAGCAGCGAGCGCACCTGCGACGTGGCTGTAAAGACCACCCAGGTGTACCCGGCCCTGGCCAGGACTGCGGTCAGTAAAATGAACATCAGCTGATTGCCAGACCGGTAACTGGAGGCAAGATTGCCTATTTCCATCAGTCGGTCCCGTTCCACCTGAACTCCGCTTTGGCGAGAAATCGCTTCCTCCAATGGGCAATCAAGGTATTGCTCCAGGAAAAGCGGGCGCTCCGTGCCGGGGCGCAGTCCCACGACCGAGGACAGTTGGCTGTCGTCGATACGTGACAGCAGGAGAGGAAAGAATTCCACAATCGAGGCGCCGTAAGCGACATTGAACTTGTTGGCGATGAACTGTTCCAGCCTGGCGCGCTGGTCCGAACTGGGCGAATTCAGGGTAAACAGGGTCGTCGCGGACTTATGGAGCGCTCTGGGGGGAACGATGGCCCCTCGGTTGGACGGCTGCTTGACCAATTGCTGTAACTCGGTGGCTGAGGTTGACATGGCAGATTCCTGTTACTGACTTCACTGCATGCCACGTTACGGAGTCAATATTAAGAGAAACTTAAACAGAACAGGGAAGTGAAAGTTTTTTAGCCAGGTCAGGAAACGGCCCTGGTCAGAGCCCGCAGGTTTCCGGTGGCTTTGGGCAGGATCTCTGGCGGTTTAAGGTTTGCTTAAGTTACGCCGGTCACACTCCTTCGTTATTTTCTCTGGGCTTGTATCTTCGGTGCCGCTATGACTTCTTTCCAATTGCACAACTGGCGCCCGCTGACGGCGGTCTGGGTTTTTTCTTTGCTCGCTTTGCTCTGGTATGCATGGCCTGCAGTTACAGGGCCCTGGTCAGCGGCCTTCCTGCTACTGGCCTGTTTTTTTCAGGCCAGCCTGTTCAGTATTCCTACACTGGCCTGCGTCTCCCTGGCTCAGCGCATTGGTGATCGAAGTCTGGTGAGAAAGTTACTTTTACCTGCCACTTACTTGCTGGGTTTTATAACAGTTGGATTTCTGCTGGCCAACTTCAAACTCTTCTCGCTCTATGGGTTCTTCACCAATTTCTTTGTCATCAATATCATATCGACTCCGGGTGGCATCGATGCCATGGGAGTTACTGCTTCAACCTGGTTGAGCCTTAGTCTTGCCATGCTGCTCCTCGCCGTGCTGTATGGTGTGGCTCTGCGATTGATCAAGTTTGAGATCCTTGTCCCTCAGTCTGTTAAAAAGCGCTATGTCATACTTGCTCTGACAGTCTGCTATGTGGCCCAGTCCATGGTCTATGCTTATGCGGATTACCAGTCAGACCTGGAAGTCCTTGGTGTGGCGGATCGAATAGTCTGGTACCAGCCGGTGACCGCGAAGTCATTCTTTGGTGCACTGGGAATTGCGCAGCGAGAGAGTTTCGGTGCCAACCTGAAAGCTGGAGGCGGCCGGCTCAACTATGAATTTAGCGATGAACTGGCTTCCGTGGGACCTGGTGGAGACGCCATGAACATTGTCTGGCTGACCGCTGAATCCTGGCGTGCCGATATGGTGAGCCCGGAAATCATGCCGAATACTTATGGGTTTGCCAGTCGAAATCAGTGGTTCGTCAATCACTACAGTGGTGGCAACGGTACCCGCATGGGCATGTTTACCCAGTTCTACGGTATCTATGGCAACTACTGGTTTGACATGCTCAGAGCCAAGCGACCGCCACTATTGATGGAATACCTGAAAGCCAAGGACTATGACACCATGGCTTTCACCAGCTCGGCCTTTACCTATCCGGAATTTGACCAGACTGTTTTCAGTGATTTCGACCGGCAACAGTTGCAGGAATACAACACGGGTGAGGGGTGGCAACGGGACCAGAAAAACACCACCGATCTGCTGCATTTTATCGAGACGGCACAGAAGCCCTTTTTTGCCTTTATGTTCTTCGAGTCTGCCCACGCCAATTACTACTTTCCCGAGGAGGATATTATTGCCCCGGATTACCTCGAGGATTTCAATTACCTGACCGTGGATGTGGAGTCAGAAATTGACAGAATCCGGAACCGTTATCTCAACTCGGTTCATCATCTGGACCGGCAGCTGGCCAGGGTCTACCAGGCACTCGAAGAGCGCGGGTTGCTAGAAAATACCCTTGTTGTGGTTACCGGCGATCATGGCGAGGAATTCATGGAAAATGGCCGGTGGGGGCATAACTCCACCTTCAGTCAGCAGCAGATCCGGGTGCCACTGATTCTGCACGTGCCGGGCAGTGCTCCCTTACAGCGATCGAAGATGACCAGTCACCTGGACCTGCCGGCTACGATGTTGAAGCTCCTGGGTTTCGAGGGGGGCGAGAAACCGGTCAGCCACGGCCAGGATCTGCTGGCGGATGATTATCGAAGGGCATTTACCGTGGTGAGCGACTGGCATGGCAACACCCTGGTGACTGACAGCGCCAAAATGGTCTTCAGCCTGAAAGGTGCCTCCAAGCATGCCAGCCTGACCGATATCGACGATAATCCATTGCCGCAGGAAGCCTTTGAGGGCGCGTTCGGAGGAGTGCTGGGCGAGTACACGACAGACCTCAACCGCTTTTATAACTAGATTAAGTCCCACAGCGCTCTGGTCTTCTGGCAATCCTGAGTTTTCTGCTGTGTTGCCTATATTTACCCGCCGATTGGAATTCATCTTGTCAGTGAGCTCGCCTGAAGGGTTCGTCGGGCGCAGAAGATGCCGTTAGTCTGCACGCAGGTCCAGTAAACGTTCGACGATCTCACCGTAGTCCAGTCGTGACTCCCGGGAAACCGTGTCCACATAGACTATTTCACTCAGGTTGGGGCCGCAGGCCTGCCAGCGCCGTATGAACCGCGCGTTACTGGTGCCGGCAAAGATTGTAAAAGTTCTGACTCCCAGCGCTGCGGCGATATGCTGACAGGCTGAATCGTAACCGATGAACTCGTCGCTGACGGAAATCAGTGCGGCGATTTCGGCTACCGAACACTCTACACCCAGCAAACGGGTTTCGCTCCTGAGATTCTCCAGTTCGTCAAAGGTGAGTTCCTGCGTTACGAAGCCCTGTTTGTCGGCCATAGCCAGTATGGCCTCGCTGCGCTGGCGCTCCTCCCGGCCAAATCCCAGATCCAGGACCAGAGTGATAGCCGGGTTTCTCAGTAACGCCAGCACCAATGTCACTTCGAATTCACCGCCGACCATTTTACGTGCATTGCCGCCGACCCCGAAATTCAGGGTGATAATGTGTCGTGGAGAAGCCTGCTTCAGAGGCGTGAGTGTCGCTTCAGCCCTCGACAGGCTGGCCTGATCAGGCCAGACAAGTGGATGGCAGAATTGTGTGGTGGTCAGGATATTATCAAGCCATTCGTTGGTGAGTTGCGAGATGGACGCCTTGGCCGGATAGCCTGGTTTGCCGCGACTGTTAAAAAAACGGTAGTTCCGACCCGGCACCAGGGGCAGAACACCCAACTGGGTCAGGCGAGAATCCTGATCCAGCACCAGATAGTCGTCATTTCCCAGGCCGTCAAGTTCCGACTGTACCTCATGCAACAGATCAAGCCAGCTCAGGAAGCGCTCCAGCAAGCCGCCTCGGCGGGCATATTGCAGTGCTTTAATACGGATGCCGGAGTCTGCTGAAAATACCTGGCCCAGTTTGGCATTCCCGACAACGACAAGCGTCGCATTGGGGAATGCCTGGCGAATCCGCTGGCAAATAACGCTGGTTATTGCCACGTCGGCACCGATTGTTACCCGGGAAAGCACAATTACTTTTCGAGGGTTCAAGCTGCCCGGCAGGCGCTCGTCGGGGCTGAGCCGAATAGACTCGATACGCTGGTAAAGTTGATCTTCGCTCTGGAGCCCGAAATCTGCCAGCTCCTGGTCCAGTTCTTTGCCTTCAGGCAACTTCCTGAGAAAATCGACCACCTGACTGATTAAACGATTATAAGTTTCAGTCTGAAGCTCCTCAAAATCATCACAGAGGCGTTCTATCACCGTCCCAAACAGGGCACGCGCTGCTAACTGATTCAATTCGTCCTGTTCAAAGCTGGTCGCCATTTCACACAGTAGTTGGATGTAGGGGGCATTGTACTCATCGCTGTAGAAATAGCGGTCGACAAAGGTGGAAGCGATCCTCTGGGCCAGGGAGTCGATGCTGTCCGCGTCAGGTGTCTCTTTCAGTTGAAGCCATTTTTCCTGATAATAGGCCGGCCTCATTATGAAACCTCCAGCAGGTGGCGCGCTGTATCCAGCACCTGCTCCGGCTTGATTTCCTGCATGCAGGCATGGTGGCCAAGCGGGCAGGTTTTCTTGTGACAGGGAGCGCAGGGCAGGTCCCGACGTAATATCCGTGTCAGTTCCAGATTGGTCGCTGTGTAAACCGGGTTGGTTGGCCCTATCAACACTACCGTGGGAACATTGAAGGCGACACCGTAGTGGCGCGGCCCGGTGTCATTGGTTATAAGAAGATTACAGCGCTGCACCAGTGGCTTGAGCAGTGCCAGGTCAACCCGGTCAGGCGCTGTATTTATAATGTCGGCCCGGCTGCTGGCAACAATTTTTTCCGCAATGGACTCTTCGCCGGGGCCGACCAATAAGAGCAGGCGGCAGCGGTACTGGCCCTGCAGCAGTTCCGCCAGTCTGGCAAAGTAATCCGCCGACCAGCATTTGGACGAGCCAAAGCTGGCGCCTGGATTCAGTCCGATAACCGTGTCCTGGTCCGACACGCCGTATTTATTCAAAAGGTTTGCGCCATCGGCACGCACTTGTTCAGAAAGGTAAAGGGCAGGCTTTGGGTCGGCAGGAAGTTCAAGACCCAGGTAGCGACAGATTTCCAGATAATAGTGCTGCATCGGTAGCGGTTGATAGGTTTTCCCTGTTCTGATCGGGTCCGGGCCGCCGCTGAGAAAATACTTGCGCAGATTGCGACGATAGCCATAGATCTGCTTGATGCCCGCCAGCTTGAAAGTGAGAAAAGAGTGGGTGGTGTTGGTAAAAAGAATACCGGCGTCGGGGTGCAGGTGCTTGAGTTTGCGGCGAGCACTGCGCATACCCGCCAGGTTCCTGTCCTGCAGGTCTATGATCTCATCGAACCAGGGGCTGTCTTCCAGTATGCCGCGGGCGTACGGCCGCACGCAGGCCGTAATGTGTGCGTTGGGGAAGTTCTGGCGCAGGCATTCGAAGGCCGGCGTCGCCATGACGATATCCCCGACCCAGTTGGGGCAGCGCACCACCAGGTTGTCGAAAGATGGTGGTGAGTCAGACATGGGCACCGAACTGTCTGCTGACGGGTTAGCTTTGATCAAGCGTGTAAGCGACAGCCTCTGTTTTCTCACCGGAGGCCATTTGTTCCCGCTCCTGCTTTATATAATCAGAGCGAACGCCCATTACATTGGAGTAACGTATGGTGTAATGAATCTTGTCCTGAGCCATCAGTTCTTCTGACAGGTCGCGGTCATAAGCCACCAGGTCGTCTCGCTCCCGCAGCCAGGTTTCCTTGTCCATAGCCTCGACCTTTTCGACCAGGTTTCGATAGATAGGAGCACACTCCCAATCGGTCTCGGCATTCACGTACCAGTTGCAAAGTTTACCCAGTTTGTCCAGAAACAGGTCGTGATCTTCTCCAAACTTAAGGCAGGTACCGTCAAAGTAATTGCCTTGACCTGCTATTTTGGACTCATCGATCAGCGGTTTGGCAATCTCGTAGCCGGCTGTTCCCTTGAATGGGAAAAACAACGCCCAACGGAAGCGCCCCATCTTGACTTTGGCACACAGGCGGATGGTTTCCATGACTTCTTCGCGTGACTCGTAGGGCAGCCCGAACATGATAAAAGCCGAGCTGTGCAGGTCAGAAGCATGGGCTGCGGCGAAGGATCGCTCTATCTGGTCGTTGCTCATATAGCGGCGCAATATTTCCCGCCTTACCCGTGGGGAGCCGCTTTCCAGGCCGAACTTGACGATAATGCAGCCCGCGTCGCTGAGGGCTTTTGCTGCCCGTTCTTCAAAGCAGTTTACATGACCGTTCACCACGAAGGGGATGCCCACATTATGCTTTTTATAGGCCTCACAGAATGCCACTACATAATCGGTATTCAGGGCGAACAGGTCATCGTCAAAGATAAATGTGTTGATCTCGGGGTTTTCCCGCAGCAGTTTTTTTAAATCCTCCATCATGACATCAATGGGGAAATGTCTCAGGAAGTCCTTGACGTTTTTGGCAGCCCCGTCCTCTATGTACTGGTCAACAATTTCAATATTGAAGCAGTAGGTGCATTTGTAAGGGCAGCCCCGTGACGTGAGAATGCCCATCCAGCCGCGGGTTTCCTTCATCACGGCTTTCATATCAAAAACGTTGTAGTCCAGGGGGGGCAGTTTGTCGAGATCAGGGAACGGCGCCACAGGATTGGCAACCGGAATGTCTCCCATCCAGGAGCGAAAATTTGACAAGGTATGCGGCCGTTCTCCTTTTTCAAGCGCATCCATCAATTCCAGCAGGGCCCAGTCACCTTCGCCAACGCAGACATAATCAAACAATCGCGATTTGTGTACCTCATCAGGCACCATTGTGCAGTGCACGCCGCCAATGGTTTGTACCAGTTCCGGAAAGGCCTGCCTGATTGCCTTGCTTTGCTCCTCAACCCATTCGTACTGTTGAGACATCACGGAAAAACCCACCAGGCCAGGTCTGGTTTCGCGTATATACTCGATGAGTTCTGCGCTGCTGGGTACTGGCCGGTATTTTTCCGAAACGTGCAGCAGGTCCATTTCGTGGTCATTGGCATGTAAAACGCCAGCCAGAGAAGCAATACCGTGATTGGTCCCTAGCGGTGCATCGATCTGTGGATAAATCATGAGAATCTTCATGGAATTCGGCTCTCATCTGGCATGTCGAAAAAGGAAACCCAAATTTAAGGGGGCTCTGATTAATTACCACAACGCTCTTCGGGAGTCTGTCGGGCGCTACTGCCAGGCGTCGTGCGTAGGGGAGGGCACTCCCTTGTCAAGCGCGACAACAACGCAGTGGTGCCCGTCAGGCCCCGCCCGGAGCGGCCTTCAGACAAGCCCGCTGGCTTCTTTGCACTGCCTTGACAGGCCGACGGCAATGCGGCTTGCCAAAAGACTTGTCTGAAGGCCAGAGCATTGTGGTAAATAATCCGAAGCTCCTTGAGCAAATACTAGCACTGATTACGGTCCAGTCTAAGCAGTCTGACAACTTGTCGTTCCATTGAACCTTATTATCGGCATGAAGGCTCAGCTCCTCAACCTGTTTGCTGCCGGGGCTGCGCAGCCTTGAGGCCGCCCAGGGGGAGATGGTGAAAGCGGGGCGTCATGGCAACGTCGCCCGGAGGCTATTTCTTTATTTTTTATACGGTTTAATGCCGCTACGGAAGCTGTTGCGTGGCTTCGATTTTGTCACTTACCCGGGTATTGTGACTTGTATCTGCAGGGGAAAGATGTAAATTACGGGGTAGTGTCATCCAGGCGCCATTGAGTTCTGACGTGGGGCACCTGCGGTGTTTTCCATTGTCAGCCCTGGAAGTCCAGATTTTATTGCACCGCGTAGTAAGTTTTCTTGGTCTGAGACATTTGAACTGTTGTGTGACTATGCTGAAACTGCTCAATACTTTTTTCTTAGCTCTTCCGCTGGTTCTGGGCGTTGCCCACGGGCAATCTTTTAATGCCGAGCAGGCAGCTTCCACTCTGGCACGCTATCGCTCCCAGCTGGAAGCGCTGGAGCAAGAGGTCGGCCGCTATGATCCCCAGCTACTTGAATACCTGGAGCGCCTGGCTGAGTTGACAATCGAGCTTGATCAGTTTAACGAAACGGACCAGATACTGGATCGAGCGATACAGATATTAAGAATCGACGAAGGGCTATTCACCGAGGCCCAGTTTCCCTTTCTTATTCTATCCGCGAGAAATAACGTGCGGAGAGGAAACTGGCGTGACGCAAATGAGTCATTGAGTCATCTTGCTGAGCTTTACACAATTGTGCCCCGGCAGCAGGATAGTCGCCTGATCAATGAGTTACTCCAGGTAAGTAATCTGCATCTTGAAGGCGTGGCTCGAGATGTGGAGCAGATGAAAGATCCCCATTTTCGGTCGGCAGAAGCAATCAGTAATTTTGCAGTCAGGGTCAGTGAGAATACGTGGGAAGCGACAGACCTCCGTCTTGTGGATCTTTACTACCGACAAGTAATCCGAAACTATCTTCAATTTGTTGTGCTGAATCAGGGAGGCCCCGCTTCGCAGGGCCTCCGGAGATTCATCCCTGGCCTGGATATGATGATCAGGTCAAGGCTTGAAATGGAGCAACTTTACTATCGGCTGGGCGTTGAGATGTTCAGGCGAATGCGAAGTGTTTATGAAAGTGCTGAATATCCTGATCTGGAAGCCTTAGCCATGGTTGATCTCTATCAGGCGGATTGGCAGGTGTTGTTTGACAATGGTGATCCGGATGGAGGGTATCGTAACGCATACGACAAGTTGCTGAAGGCCGGAGTGGTCGAAACCAAGCTGCAGGAATATTTTCGCAAGCCTCGTGTCATACCCTCACGGAATTTTTATTCGTCGATAGATCGGGCTCACGAGTCGGCCTTGGCTGAAGCCAGTGTCACTTTGGGCCACGAAGAGCGGGAGGACACCTTGTATTTCGTTGAGTGGTCTCCGTCGGTTCCCAATATCCACGTTGTGATTAATCAACCTGCACTGTTACAGCAGGATATTTCGACACTCAACACCGTCAGGCTTGCTATTGAGCTGGACGGCGTAAATAAGGTCAGGCGCTGGGTCAGGGGACGTTACATAAGCCAGGTCAGTGTAATTGACGGTTTCGAATGGCTGGGTGGGACGGGGCGGCGGCAGCTCACGGAACAACAGCTTGCTGAGCGTCTGCACTATGTCAATTTTCGCCCGGTACTCGACGCCGGTGTTCCCCAACCCTTTGAGGGTATTCTCGAATATCGCTATTTCCCCCCGGATCGCGAATAGTATAGGAACTTCTGATTAATCTCAGGTTCCTTATCCATTTCCTGTTTCGGCCCCCGGAATCGATTGGTAAGTTAGGGAATCTCTGATTAACTACTAATACTCTGGCCTTCAGACGAAACCGCTGGCAAGGCGCATTGCCCCTGAGATGCGTCGACCGGTCAAGGCAGTGCAGCGAAGCCAGCGGGTTTTTCTGGAGGCCTCGCCGGGCGCCACTGCGTTGTTATCGTGCCTGGCAAGGGAGTGACCATTTCCTGCGCACGTCGCCCGGCTTTAGGGCCCGTCAGCCTTCCGCAGAGCCTTGTGGTAATTTAGCAGAGGTTCCTTGGCTTCTAGACTCGCATTCTAGTATTCTTGCGCGTTCTTCCAGATGGGGCAGGCTGATGAGGGAAAACCTGACAGAAACGGGTTTGATGCTGACACTTTACGGCATGGGGACAGTATTCACGTTTCTTGTGCTACTCATATTTGCCACCAGGGCCATGTCCTGGCTGGCACTGCGCCTTGCCACTTCCGAACAAGCATCCCCCTCTGTATCTACATCCTCCGCTCCAGAGAGAACCTCAGGCGCACGTGGTGAAATTCTGGCCGTTATCACTGCGGCGGTGCACCAACACAGAAAAGCAAAAAAACCTGACTAGGCGGGTATCGCCCAAAAGTATCAAGCTTGGAGAGAGTCGTTAACATGAGTGATAAGAAGCGTCCGTTGGGAATTACTGAACTGGTTCTCAGGGATGCGCACCAGTCTTTGCTGGCAACCCGTATGCGTATCGATGACATGCTGCCAATAGCCGGGAAGCTGGACCAGGTGGGTTTCTGGTCAATGGAATCCTGGGGTGGCGCGACATTCGACGCTTGCATTCGCTATCTGGGGGAGGATCCCTGGGAGCGTATCCGGCTGTTGAAGGAGGCGATGCCTAATACCCCACAGCAGATGCTGTTTCGAGGCCAGAACATTCTCGGCTATCGTCATTATGCGGATGACCTGGTGGCGAAGTTTGTCGACCGGGCTGCTACCAATGGCGTGGACGTCTTTCGTATCTTCGATGCGATGAATGATATGCGCAATCTGCAGGCTGCTATCAAAGCGGTTCGAAAAGCTGGCAAGCACGCACAAGGCACTCTCTCTTATACGGTCAGTCCGGTTTATACCATCGAAAGCTGGCTTGACATGGCGCGCCGGATCGAAGATATGGGCGCCGATTCCATCTGTATCAAGGACATGGCCGGCTTGCTGAAGCCCTATGTCGCCTATGAACTTGTCACAGCTTTGAAGAAAACTGTTCAGTTGCCAATTCACATGCAGTGTCACGCCACTACGGGCATGTCGACCGCCACATACCTGAAGGCGGTGGAAGCCGGCATCGATAATCTGGACACGGCAGTCTCATCAATGAGCATGACTTACGGGCATTCGGCCACCGAAAGCCTGGTGGCGATACTGCAGGGCACTGATCGGGATACCGGCTTGGATATCCACCTGTTAGAGGAGATCGCCGCCTATTTCCGCCAGGTAAGAAAGAAATACGCACAGTTTGAGGGGGCTCTCCGGGGAGTCGACTCACGCATACTGGTAGCCCAGGTCCCGGGCGGCATGCTGACCAACCTGGAAAATCAGCTGCGGGAACAAAACGCCACAGAGCGACTGGATGATGTGCTGGAGGAGATTCCAGCGGTGCGTAAAGATCTTGGTTACATTCCGCTGGTAACCCCCACCTCGCAGATTGTAGGCACGCAGGCGGTGCTGAATGTTCTGGTGGGAGAACGTTATAAGACTGTCACCAAAGAGACAGAGGGTGTTCTGAAAGGGCAATACGGAGCGACGCCGGCACCGGTTAATGAAGCGCTTCAGGCGCAGGTACTGCAGGGCGGGGAGCCGATCACCTGCAGGCCGGCTGATCTGTTGGAGCCGGAATTCGACAGGCAGCGGGCGGAATTGCTGCGCCTTGCGCAGGCAGAAGGCTTTGACCTGGAGAACGAAACCGACGACACGCTGACTTACGCGTTGTTCCCTCAGGTTGGCCTCAAATTTCTCCGCAATCGGCGGAATCCCGCTGCCTTCGAGCCAGCGCCAGGGACTCAGCGGCCAGCTTCTGAGCAGGCAACGGCCCCGGCCCAGGCCAAGGGGGATGCGGGCGATGTCTATACTGTCGAGGTAGGTGGTGTTGCCTACGTAGTGCGTGTCACAGAAGGTGGTGAGCTCAGTCACTTAAGTGAAGCCCGGCCAGTATCGGCTGACAGTGCGCAAGTCGCTGCCCTGCCTCGCTCTGAAGTCGAGGATGCGCAGAAGGTCACAGTACCCCTGTCAGGTACGGTGTTCGATGTACTTGTCCATGAGGGCCAGCAAGTTTGCAAGGATGAAGTCGTCGTGGTTCTGGAAGCCATGAAAATGGAAACCGAAATCCGGGCCTCCGTGGGTGGCAGGGTAATCAGCCTGCAGGTGAAAGCCGGTGATTCGGTGAAGGTTGGTGACCCTCTGCTCAGCCTGACTCAGGATTAGACCATGATGCAGTTTTCTGAACTCTGGAGGGCGACCGGTCTCGCCCAGGTTGTCCTGCCGCAGGTCATCATGATTCTGATAGGGTTAGGATTGCTATACCTGGCGATCAGGAAAGGATTCGAACCCCTGTTACTGTTGCCGATTGGTTTTGGCGGCATCCTGGCCAACATACCCGGCGTGGATATAGCCGTAGGCGATGGCATTCTGCACCAGTTTTATGCCATGGGGCTGGAAACTGGCATATTTCCTCTGCTGATTTTCATGGGGGTCGGCGCCATGACCGATTTTGGGCCATTACTGGCGAATCCGAAGACGCTTTTATTAGGGGCAGCGGCGCAGTTCGGTATTTTTGCGACCTTGCTGGGAGCCCTGTTTCTTACCGACCTTGGAATCTTTGATTTCACGGTTTCCCAGGCGGCAGCCATAGGCATAATCGGTGGCGCCGACGGCCCCACCGCCATCTACGTATCGGGCATTCTGGCGCCGGAACTTTTGGGTGCCATTGCCGTGGCGGCCTATTCCTATATGGCTCTGGTACCATTGATCCAGCCCCCCATCATGAGGCTGCTGACTACCGAGGATGAGCGCAGGATAGTAATGACCCAGTTGCGGGAAGTGTCCCAGCCGGAAAAGATTTTCTTTCCGGTCCTGTTGCTGCTGCTGGTTGCCTTGCTGATTCCCAGTGCCGCGCCGCTCCTGGGTATGTTTGCGTTCGGGAATCTGATGAAGGAATGCGGTGTAGTGGGCCGCCTCTCCGAGACGGCGCAGAACGCACTGATCAATATTGTCACGATCCTGCTTGGATTGTCGGTCGGTTCAAAGCTGATGGCCGATCAGTTTCTGGTGGCTTCCACGCTGGGTATCCTCGCGTTGGGCATTGTTGCGTTCGGCATCGGAACGGCGATGGGAGTATTGATGGGTAAGCTGATGAACTTGTTCCCTGGCAATAAAATCAACCCGCTGATCGGAGCTTCGGGAGTATCCGCTGTGCCGATGGCAGCGCGAGTGGCTAACCGGGTCGGGCTTGAAGCGAATCCCCATAATTTTCTCCTCATGCACGCCATGGGACCCAATGTCGCGGGGGTTATAGGCTCCGCAATCGCCGCGGGCGTGCTGATTCAATTCGCCGGAGGGTAATTCCCGGTGCTGTCAGGCACTCACGCCTGTTCGTCGTTGAGAATGTTCTGTTCCATAGTCTGGGAAGGTGATTCCGTGCAGGGTTTCCCAACGACCCGGGCTGGAACGCCAACTACTGTCGTGTGTGGTGGCACGTCGTCAAGCACGACGCTACCGGCACCGATTTTCGCACCGACCCCGATTTCGATATTTCCCAGCACCTTTGCCCCTGCTGATACCAGCACCCCGGTACGGATCTTGGGGTGCCGGTCGCCTTTCTCGTTACCGGTTCCACCCAGCGTTACCGATTGCATAATGGACACGTCATCCTCAATGACCGTGGTCTCGCCAATGACGATTCCGGTGGCGTGATCAAACATGATGCCTTTGCCGATTATACAGGCAGGGTGAATGTCAACGGTGAATACCGCCGAGTTCCTGCTCTGTATAAATAGTGCCAGATCTCTTCTATTATTGGTCCAGAGGAAATGCGCGAGGCGGTGTGCCTGGATCGATTGAAAGCCTTTCAGATAAAGAATTACCGGCAGGTAAGAGCTGGTTGCTGCATCCCGTTCATACACTGCGCGGATGTCGCTGGCGGCATGCTGAATAATCCCGGGGGAAGAGTTGAACGCGCGCTCGAACAGTTCCCGTACGGTTATGGCCGGCATTACCTCGTCGGAAATTTTATTAGCAAGAATAAAGCTCAGGGCTGATTGCAGGCTATCGTGGTTAAGTATGCAGGCATGTACGTAACTGGCCAGCAATGGCTCGCGCTTGATAACCTGTTGCGCCTCCGCGGTCAGCTTTTTCCATATTTCGTTTGGCATGCAGGATTTCCTGGACTGTTTTTGAGAACGATCTGCAACGGCTTCCGCGTGTCTCAACGGCGCAGTATGGTAGCAGTTAACTGAAAGCAGGACAAAGCTGGCAGGGGCCCTAAGCGGGGTGTCCTCAATGAGGGATAGCCGGGCCTTGCGTCAGGTTGTACCCATAGCCTGGTTTGGTTCATACTTCAGGCATGTTTTTGAGGTCTTCGACTATGCCAGCTTTCACGTGTCCCCACGGCAGTCCTGCTGTCGAGTCTTCCATCAAACATTTCCTGTGGTGCAACAGCGGACTCGTCAGGGCTGTTTCCGGACAGCCTTCGCAGCAACCCGTCAGGCGTACCGGGAGCCTGTTACAGGCTGGCCGGGTGGGTGCCTGGTGGCTGGTTTTGCTGTTGGTTAGCGGGGCCAGTGTCGCCCAGCAGGCCAATGATCACTACATACTCTGGCAGGAGGTGGCACAGGTGGATCGGGAATTTTCCCGGGCAGCGACGGAGCGAGGGCGTACCGAGGCGTTTCTCGAGGTGCTCGCTGAGGACTCCGTGCTGTTCAGGGATGGACCGGTGGATGCTCGCGCTCTCTATGAGCGCAACCAATCTTCTTACAGCCTGGATCAGCTTTACTGGCGCGATCACTATATTGATGTTTCAAGGGCAGGCGACCTTGGGGTCACGGTCGGACCCAACCGGTTTACAGCTATTCAGCCAGGTCAGAACGGCGAAGAGGGGCAACAGACCTACAGCTACCTGGTGAATGTCTGGCGACGGATCGAGGCACAGTGGCGGTTGGTGGCCGACATGGTTGTAACAGTGCCCGGATTCCTCAGTATGGATGTTGAGGCCGATTACGAGGATACCCTGGCTGCCATGGAAGAAACGGCGCATCCGGGTTTGGCAGTGAACAATACCGTGGAGAGCCTGGCCGAGGCGGACAATACCCTGGGGCTCTCCATTAATTTTCGCGGGGGGCAACGGGCAATGATCCGCTTCGGGCTGCAAAATCTACGCGTGTATCTGCCAGGCATGGCTCCCGGAGTAGGAATGGAGGCTGCCAGTGCTGCCTACGGCAAATACCTGGACAGTCGGGTCACCACTGTCAATCCGATCAGAGTAGAGCACAGGGGCGGATTCCTGGCCGAGTCCAGGGAGCTGGGGTATACCTATGGGGTCATGTCCACAACCAATGTAGGGAACAGTTCGGGATTCCGGGCCAACTACCTGCGCGTCTGGCGCTTCAGCCCGGTGAATGAGTGGAAGGTCGCGATGGAGTTCCTGCGCCCGTTTTGACGCGCTGCAGAGCTCCAGAATTTCCATCACGATCAGCCGCCGGTGGCGCTGAGGAGCGGCCAAGGCCTTGCTAGATCTGCACCACTTCAATCAGATTCCTGGGCACTACCCGAGATGACAAACTTTTCAATCGGTAGATAAACAAACCGAGTGCCGCACTTGCGGTAGTAACCCACAGCGCTGAGAACAACGGATGCTGGGCGAACGTTCCCACTTGATAGATGATTGTGGCTGTAACGTAAGCCAGGCCGGTGCTCCATCCGAATACCAACAGAGTCCAGCGCCACCCTGCTTCTTTGTTGATGGCTCCGAGCACGGCTACGCAAGGAGCATAGAGCAGTACGAAAACCAGGTAGCAAAAAGCCGCGAACGGGCTGGCGAACAGCCCGGCCATGTTGGTCAGGGTCTGGGCTTCGACACCCTGCTCAGCGGCAACGGCAGCGCTGTCCGAAACATCACCAATGGAAATCCCCAGCGGGTCGGTCAGGGTCTCTCCGATGGCCAGCAGTTCACTGCCGATTGAACCGATTGCTGCCCCGGCGGCGGCCAACAGGTCAGGTGCCTCGGCCGGACCGTCGGTGCTTTCCGGCGCACTGTACAGAGCGTCCAGGGTGCCTACGATAGCTTCCTTGGCAAACATGCCAGTGAACAACCCCACCGTGGCAGGCCAGTTTTCCTGTTCAATTCCCAGCGGCGCGAAGGCCGGCGTGATGGACTTGCCGATCACGCTGAGAACCGAATTCTCAGTATCCTCGTTGCCAAAACTCAGATCGGTACTGATTGAGTTGAGAAAGCTCAGGGCCACCACAACGGTAATAATCGTCTTGCCTGCCCGCAGCATGAAGCCTCTCAGTCGGAACCAGGTGGTGATCAGAATGTTGCGCACTACCGGGATGTGGTAGGCGGGCATTTCCTGGAAGGAAGGAGTGATCTCCTGGGTAAACAGCTGCCTGCGGAAGATCCATCCGGTGAATACCGCCAGGCCAATGCCCAGCAGATAGAGGAGGAAGACCAGGTTCTGACCACTGCGTTGAAAAAATGCAGCAGCGAACAGGGCATAAACAGTCAGTCGCGCGCCGCAGCTCATAAACGGGGCCATCGCGATAGTCAATAACCTGTCGCTGTCGCGTCCCAGGCTTCGGGATGCCATCACCGCGGGTACATTGCAGCCGAACCCTACGATCAGGGGTACGAAGGCATTGCCTGGCAGGCCTATACCGCTCATCAGCCGGTCAATGACGAATGCAGCGCGGGACAGGTATCCGGAGTCCTCCAGGATGGAAAGGCACAGGTAAAGGAATGCGATAACCGGGATAAAGGTGGCTACCAGCGTGATGCCACCACCCAGCCCCTGGGCCAGCAGTGTTATCAAAACCGGGGGAGCGTAGACCTGCTCCAGCAGCCAGGTGGTTCCGTCCACCAGGACGGCACTGAACAGAATGTCAAAAAAATCGATGAACACGGCGCCGAGATTTACCGCTACGGTAAACATTAGATAAATCATCAGCAGAAATACCGGAAATCCCAGCCAGCGATTGATCAAAACGGCATCGATCTTTTCGGACAGGGAATCCCGGGTTGGCACGACTTCGACGGCTCCATCCACCAGCTGTCGGGAACGGTGGTAGCGACGTAACAGCTGCTCTTCAGTGGCGTCGGGAGGAGTAATGGCGGGCCCCGGCCTGTTCGGGGAGTTTTTGATCTGTGTCTCAAGCATTACCAGCAGATGCCGGTCAAGCTCGTCCAGGCCGCGCTTGCGAGAGGCCACTATGGGCACTACCGGTACACCGAGATTCTCAGCCAGACTGTGGATGTTGATCTGGATACCCTGCTGCTCTGCAACGTCGAGCATGTTCAGGACCACCAGGACCGGGTGATCTTTTTCCAGCAGCTGCTGAGTCAGCACCAGGCTTCGTTCCAGATTTGTTGCATCGATGATGTTTATCACCAGATCGACATCAGTCTGCTGGATGAAGTTCTGGGCAATCTTTTCATCAATACCCTGGGCTGCCTGTTCCAGCGAGTAGATTCCTGGTAAATCCACCAGTTCGACGGCATGCCCACCCACCTGCAGAGTGCCGAATTTTTTCTCGACCGTGACCCCCGGCCAGTTACCAACTTTCTGATTCGCACCAGTCAGCAGATTGAAGAGGGTGGTCTTTCCACAGTTGGGATTGCCAATCAGTGCTACTTTGTACATCAGTTACTGCACCTCAATTGCGATGACTTCCGCCTCGGCTTTCCGAATACTGATATAGGACCCACCCACACGGACCTGCATGGGGTCCCCAAGTGGTGCGAAGCGAATGACCCTGAGTTTTGAGCCGGGAATGACGCCCAGGGCATACAGGCGGCTTTTCAGTTCAGCCGGTTCCGGCTGAATATCCAGCACCACACAGGTATCACCGGTTGAAGCCTTTGCCAGAGTTGTTTTGCTCATCAATTACCACGATAGGCTGGTTAAGACAGGGAAACCGGGCTGACCCGGTGTCAGTACGTCAGGTTCGGAACTGTCGAATAAGGCTGCAATCTAGCAGATTTAAATGTTGTTGACAATCATTCTCATTAAGGTTTAGACTTCTTCTCAGATTGAGGAATTACTATGTACGTTTGTATTTGTCGCCAGATTACTGACCAGCAAATTCGGGATGTGTGCCGGGACGGCGGCGTTAAGCTGGCCGACGTCAGGGCCAAGCTGGGAGTGGCCAGCGAGTGTGGCAAGTGCGGGCAGCATGCGCGCTCCATTATCAGCGAGTTCAGCAAACCCGCTCAATTTGTCAGTGCAACCTGATCGCCGGGGCGCTCGCCACAGCGGGATATAGCCCGTTGCCTTGACTGTCCAGTGGCATGAATTGCCTGGATTCTCATCTTCGACCTGCCCAGTTTCCCAAACACCAGCTACTTCTTCCGCTCATCTGTTGCTTAGCGGGCTACATTGTTTGCTAGAACTCAGCGTTTTTAACGGGTCGTGCCGGTCGCCGGCGCCAGCCTACCCCCATGTCACCACGGTAATGTAAATGGGATTGCTTCTTATTCATATTTATTAGCAAATTCAGTAAGTTACGCTCAAGTAACCTTGACATGAAGCAGCGAAACGGCGATAGTTTGCGGATCGAACACAGGAGGAGTGTATGAAGTCCGATAGCACAGTAATCAAGCATTTGAATAAAGCCCTGGGCAACGAGCTTATTGCCATTAATCAGTATTTTCTTCATTCCCGGATGTACAAGGATTGGGGGCTCATCAAGCTTGGCGAGAAAGAATACGAAGAGTCCATTGATGAAATGAAACACGCTGACCAGTTGATCGAGCGGATTCTTTTTCTGGAGGGGCTGCCCAATCTGCAGAACCTGGGCAAGCTGCTGATAGGGGAAAACACGCGTGAAATGCTGGAATGCGACCTCAAGCTGGAAATGATTGCCTGTCCGGATCTGAAGGAGGGCATTGCTTATTGTGAATCTGTGGGTGATTACGTCAGTCGCGATCTGCTGGCTTCTATCCTGGACAGCGAGGAAGAGCATATTGACTGGCTCGAAACACAACTCAGCCTGATCGACAGAGTTGGGCTGGAAAACTACCAGCAGTCAATGATGTAGCGATAGTAATCAGAGCTTACTTAAGTAAGTGATGAGAACGCCGGGCTGAACCCCGGCTTTTTATTGCCCGTTATTCTGCCACCGTGGTAAACCGCGCAAGGCATGCCGAGGTGCTCCCGCTGGGCTTTGTTGCTAACATACGGTCCCTCGTGAGGGGATGAGACCCTGAGCCGGCGGCAAATCAGTCCGGCTGATGTTGATTGAGCGAATTGAGCTGCTATAAATGTATGCGTGCATTGACCTTGGCTCCAACAGTTTCCACCTGCTGATTGGAGAATGGATAGACGGCAGGATACTAATCATCGAGCGTTGCAGCGAAAAGGTGCAGCTCGGTGAGGGGGTACCAGCCAGCGGTGTGATCTCGACGGCAGCGTTTCAGCGTGGGATGGACTGTTTGCGCAATTTCGAGACTTTAATGAGTCGCCATGGCGTACAGCGCTACTGGGCGCTGGGCACCAATACATTCCGGATAGCCGCTAATTCAGATCTGTTTGTCCAGGCGGCTGCTGACATCGGACTGGAGATTTCCGTGATCAGCGGCGTACAGGAAGCGGTGTTGATCTTTGCCGGTGTGCAAACCGGCCTGCCCAGCAGCCCCGAACAACGGCTCGTTATCGACATTGGCGGTGGCAGCACCGAGTTGATTGTGGGAAGCGGCAAGCAGCGATTGATTACACAGAGTCTGCCCGTGGGTTGCGTGTCGTGGCGCGATCGCTATTTTTCCGGCCAGAGTGGAACCACCCAGGCACTGCTTACCGAGGCCCTGGACGAGGCCGGGGCTGCGGCTCTCAGCATTTTTCAATCTGTAGCTCCCGGCATCAATCACTATGAATGGCTCGAGGCCTTTGCATCGTCCGGCACCGCGAAGATGCTGGCGGCAATCTGCGAGGAGCACGGCGGTCCTGCGGGGCAGGTATCTCTGGTGCTATTACAGCAGTTGCGGGAGCTGCTGTTAGAAACGGTTCTCACCGGCGCTGAACTGCCTGGGCTGAAAGAAAAACGCCGTGACCTGTTGCTGCCCGGCTATGTGATCATGGAGGCTTTAATGCGTGCGCTCGCCTGTGACAGGCTGCAATTCAGTGCGGCGGCCCTGCGGGAAGGCATGCTTGATTTTATTGTAAGAAACGGAAAGGCCACTCATCTGCTGGATCCATCCAAGCTTCCTGGCGTGAGTTATGCCGGGTCGTAATTCTGAGCGAGTTGTTTGAGCAGCAAGTTTTGTACACTTACGGCGGATTCTGAATCTCCCGGTATCAGCTTGCGGTATTCACCGTCCGGTTGCAGAACCCAGCTTTGCACCTTGTCCTGCAGGTACAGCTCCAGTTCTTCGATGATTCGACTGACCAGTTTCTTTTTCAGTATTGGAAAGCACACTTCAATGCGATTCGCCAGGTTGCGCTCCATCCAGTCAGCGCTGGCGCAGTAGATCTGATTGGTGTTATTGAGGAAGTAGTAGACCCGTGAATGTTCGAGGAACCTGCCGACCACGGATTTTACCCGGATATTCTCACTGACCCCGGGCAATCCCGGTCTCAGGCAACAGACTCCCCGCACGATCAGATCAATCTGGACACCTGCATTTGAGGCGTCGTAGAGGGCAAAGATAATGTCTGGCTCCGTCAGGCCATTCACTTTGGCAATAATACGGGCCGGTTTGCCTTTTAAGGCAATTTCCTTCTCGGCACGGATCATTTTCAGGAGAGATTTTTTCAGGTTGAATGGTGCATGAAGCAGGACGCCAGGAGTGATTTTTTTACCCATCCCGGTAATCTGCTGGAATACTCTGTGGGTGTCTTCACAGAGATTTTTGTCACAGGTCAAAAGACTGTAGTCGGTATAGATCTGGGAGTTTTTGCGGTGATAATTGCCCGTCCCCAGATGCGCGTAATACTTCGGGCTGCCATTTTCACGTCGTACGAACAGCAGCATCTTGGCGTGGGTCTTATAGCCCAGCACGCCATACACCACTACTGCACCCGCTTCCTGCAGGATGCTGGCAAACTGAATATTCTCCTCTTCATCAAATCGGGCCCGCAGTTCGATGACAACGGTTACTTCCTTGCCGTTGCGGGCTGCCTCGGCGAGGGCCGCCACCAACTCTGATGATTCATTGGTGCGGTAAAGAGTCTGCTTGATGGAAAGCACGGCCGGATCGCGGGCCGCCTGGCGGACCCAGTCGATCACCGGGACGAAAGACTGAAATGGATGCAGAAGCAACTGGTCCTCAAGGGACACCGCAGTGAAAATACAGCTGTCTTCTTCCAGGTAGCGGGGGACGCCGGGTGAAAACTTGGGAAAACACAGATCCGGCCTGTCTACCATGCCCCGAATAGTCATCATGCGCTGCAGATTGACCGGGCCGTTAAGGCGAAACAGCTCTTCGTCGCTCAGATTAAACCGATCGAGCAGGAAGTCAGTCAGATAGTCGGGGCACTCGCTGGCTACTTCCAGCTTGGTCGCTGCGCCAAACCGTCGACTGTGCAGTTCGCCTTTCAGGGCCGTGGCAACATCTTCGTTTTCCACATTTGACATTTCCAGGTCGGAATTGCGGGTCACGCGAAACTGGTGGCATTCCTTGACTTTCATTCCGGGGAATAGCTGGGCGACACTGGCGTGGATGATTGACGAGAGGAATACGAAGTTGTCACCGTCAGGCATTATTTGTGGTGGAATCTTGATCAGCCTGGGTAAAGACCTGGGGGCTGGGACGATGGCGAGTCCACTGTCCCGACCGAATGCATCCTTGCCCTCCAGAGACAGGATAAAGTTGAGACTTTTGTTGACCAGCCGCGGAAACGGATGTGCCGGATCCAGCCCAAGGGGGCTGATTACGGGAAGCACCTCATCCTGAAAATAGTCGCTCGCCCACTCTTTAAGCCCGGCATCCCATTCATCACGGTTCAGGATGGAGATACCTTCTTCGCGCAGAGAGGGCAGCAGATCCTCGTTCAGAACCCGGTACTGGTCGTGCAGTGCAGTTTCGGTAATGGTGTGAATCTTCTTGAGGACCTGATCTGGATAGCGGCCGTCGGGGCCTTGTTTCTGGCGCCCCGATTCGAGCTGTTTCTTCAGCCCGGAGACCCGGATCTCGTAAAATTCATCCAGGTTGGAGCTGAAGATCAGCAGGAACATCAGCCGTTCCAGTAACGGATTGGATTGATTCTGGGATTCCGCCAGTACCCGCAGGTTAAATTGCAGGTGGCTCAGTTCCCGATTCTGGTAATACTCACTGTTGCTGAGGTCCAGGGCGGGTTGTTGAGGTTGTTGGCTGTTGCCGCTGATTTTGTCTGCTTGATCATTGTTGTCGGCCTGCGGCGGATCCGCCGTAAAACCGGTCAGGGGGATGGCGCTTGGGGAGTCATTCTTCATAGAGTTGCGGTAGTCTCTTTTGTAGGTGCGTTGCTTTGTCGGCAGTCGCAGACACCCGGGTTTCATATTGGCGAGTATCCGGCTGGCATAGCTGGCATAGATTGAAAGAAGCAGGTCAGGATACCACAGGGGCAGAATGTTTTTTGGCGCCTCCTGTTCCCCCGGCGACGCGAATGTTACTGCTTTGTCATATTTCTGTAATATAACCCCCCTATAGTGAGCGGCGGTTAATTCTGGCCCTGAACATGAAACCCTGGAGATAAGCATGAGCCTGCTTCGAGCGTTAAAATTTTCCAGCCTGGCGGCTGCCGTAACCTGGTTCAGTATCGGTCAAGCACAGGATGTCGACCCCGCACTGCCCGAATACGAGCGCGTAGGCGGGGTTGCCGGCAATCTGTCCAGCGTTGGTTCCGATACTCTCGCCAATCTGATGACCTTGTGGGCGGAGGAGTTCAATCGGGTTTACCCGAATGTAAATATCCAGATACAGGCGGCAGGCTCTTCGACCGCACCGCCGGCCCTGACGGAGAGGACTTCCAACTTCGGCCCTATGAGTCGTGAAATGCGGGACAACGAAATCGAGTCTTTCGAAAGACGTTATGGCTATCGACCGACAGCGGTACCGGTTGCTATAGATGCTCTGGCTGTGTTTGTGCACAAGGACAATCCTCTGGAAGGGCTGACGATGGCACAGGTAGACGCGATTTTTTCATCGACTCTGCGCTGTGGCTCCGCAAGACCGGTTACAACCTGGGGGCAGGTTGGCCTGACCGGGCCATGGGAGCGTCGCGACATTCAGTTGTTTGGCCGAAATTCGGTTTCCGGCACTTATGGATACTTCAAGGAAACAGCATTGTGCGAAGGGGATTTCAAGAACAACGTCAATGAGCAGCCGGGTTCAGCCTCTGTCGTCCAGTCGGTAAGCACCTCTATCAATGCAGTGGGGTACTCGGGGATCGGTTACCGGACTTCCAGTGTCAGAACCGTCCCGTTGGCCCGGGGGGAGGGCGATGATTATTTCGATGCCACACCGATGAACGCCGTGTCCGGTAACTATCCACTGGCCCGGTTCCTCTGGGTTTATGTCAACAAGGCGCCCAACCAGCCGTTGCCGCCCCTGGAGCGGGAATTCATCAAGCTGGTGCTGTCCAAGACCGGTCAAGATGTTGTAATAAAAGACGGTTATATTCCCTTACCAGCCCAGGTTGTTGAGGCAACCATGAGAAACCTGGGTATGTAGCCGAGACGCTATTGCTGTTGTAGAATTCGATCCGAAGAATCAGCTCCAGGGGGAGCTGATTCTTTTATAGGGGTCGGAATGTAACGACGTCAGAAAAGTCAGATAATAAAAAGGGGCTAGTGATGTCAGGCGACCAAGTCAGCAGACACGTTTTAGCAGCCCTCCCTTCTACAGGCAACCAGCGACGATGAGTTCAACCAATGGCGGGCACAGTGTCAGCACAGATACCGGTACCCCCAGGCCGACAGAAGCGGAGTTAGAGCAGCTGCTCGCCCGCCAGAGCTTCCGCCGTCGTCTGCGCTATTTCAACGATCAGTTTGCCCGCGTTGCCATCGCCACCGGCGGCGTCGGTGTCATAGTTGCCATCCTGCTGATCTTTGTTTACCTGCTGTTAGAGGTGATTCCGTTGTTTCAGCAGGCCGACGTGCAGCAGTTGTCCCGCTACCAGGTGGCCGGAGCCGGTGATTCAGAACTGCTGCACCTGGCGGTCGAGGAACAGTCTGAGGTGGCCATGCGGCTGGACGCGGAGGCTGGGGTGGTCTTCTTTCGAGTCACAGATGGAACCCTGATCAACAGCGAACAGCTGCCGGTACCGCCGGGCGCTACTGTAACGGGATTTGCCCTGGCGTCTGAAGCGAGCGGTGTTTTTGCACTCGGCTTCAGTAACGGTGCCGCTCTGATAGCGCAATATGATTTCGAGACCCGGTTCGCAGCCGACGGGACCCGAGAAATAATCCCCAGCATCGAATACCCGTTCGGACCGGATGTCTTCACCCTGTTTGAGGGCGGGCAGGTAAGCCGGCTTGCGATCAGTGAAAGGTCTGGCGTGTATCTGTTAGCGGCAGTCAACGACAACGGCAATACCAACCTGATACGTATTGCCCAGCAGCGCAATCTGTTCTCGGCCTTCAGTCTAGGCGGTGCAGCACCCGGGTTTGAAGTGGAGCCCTTATCCCTTTCCATCGCTATCAATGATGTGAACCAGTTGTTTATCGACGGTGATCAGCGCTGGATGTACTTTGTGACTGTCGACGGGGGGCTGAGCCTGGTGGATCTCAGGCCCGCCCTCCAGGGCCGGGCGTCAGGCATCGCCCAGGTCCTGGATCTGGTAGAGGACGGCAGGCGGCCAACCCGCATAGCACTGCTGTTGGGTGATATTTCTCTATTGGTGGCGGACGATGCCGGTTCCGTATCGCAGTGGATGCTGGTATCCGGGGCCGACGGTCAGGCGACATTGGAACGGGTGCGGACCTTTGACGTCGGAGACAGCCCGGTCATTGCGCTGTCTCCGGAACAGCGGCGAAAGAATTTCGTTATTGCAGATCAGGAAGGTCATATAGGTCTGTATAACACCACGGCGCATCGCGAGGCCTACTATGCGCCGCTGTTCGAAACCGCTCCCGAGGCGCTGGCGATCTCGCCCCGCGGGGATACTCTCCTGGCCGAACTGGCTGGCGGAAGTATCTCGGTCTGGGACGTGCATAATGAGCACCCGGAAGTTTCCTGGTCGGCGCTTTGGGGTAAGGTCTGGTACGAAAGCTATAGCGAACCCGACTATATCTGGCAGTCTTCTGCAGCCAACAACGACTTTGAGCCAAAATACAGCCTGGTACCCCTGGCATTTGGCACCTTGAAGGCGGCCTTCTATGCCATGTTACTGGCGACGCCACTGGCGATCTGCGGTGCGATCTTTACTGGCTATTTCATGGTGCCGGTGATGCGACAGCAGGTGAAGCCGTTGATTGAATTGATGGCGGCCATGCCTACCGTCGTGTTGGGATTTCTGGCAGGCCTGTGGCTGGCACCATTTGTGGAAAGCAACCTGCTGGGTGTGTTCAGTATTCTGTTCATTATGCCGTTCGGCATTCTGCTGGCAAGTTTCGGCTGGGCGCAGCTGCCTGATGAAGTGCGTCACCGGGTTCCAGATGGCTGGGAAGCTGCACTGTTAGTGCCGGTCGTCATTGCACTGACCTATCTGTGCTTCGGCTTTTCCTCGACTATCGAGAATCTGTTTTTCGCCGGCGATATGAGGACCTGGATTACCAACGACCTGGGCATCACTTACGATCAGCGTAATGCAATGATTGTCGGTCTGGCGATGGGGTTTGCGGTAATCCCGACAATTTTTTCTATTGCCGAAGACGCTATCTTTACAGTTCCGCGCCATCTCAGTTACGGATCTCTCGCACTGGGAGCGACGCCCTGGCAGACCATGTACAGGGTGGTATTACCGACGGCCAGTCCAGGCATATTTTCCGGAGTCATGATCGGTTTCGGCCGTGCGGTAGGAGAAACCATGATTGTACTGATGGCCACAGGCAATACGCCTATTATGGACATCAATATCTTCGAAGGCATGCGAACGCTGGCTGCGAATATCGCCGTGGAGGTGCCGGAGTCTGAAGTGGACAGTACGCACTACCGGATTCTTTTCCTGACAGCCCTGGTGTTGTTTTTGTTTACCTTTGTTTTCAACACACTCGCTGAATTAGTCCGCCAGCGACTTCGCGACAAGTACAGTACGATATGAAACAACGCATTTTAAAATGGACAAAATCAGGCTCACCCTGGATCTGGTTCAATGCAGGCGCCGTGGCAATCAGTCTTGTTATGGTAGTCGGTCTTTTAATGTTGCTGGCGGTCCGCGGCATGGTGCATTTCTGGCCTGCTGATGTGGTCAGTGCGTCCTATTCCGTGCCCACTACGTCCGGTGAGATACAGACGGTGGAAATCATGGGGGAAATGGTCGAGAGTGAGACGATTTCGGCCAGTCAGATAATTTCCTCCGGCATTCCCGTGGAAGAAAACACGGCCGGTTACGAGAGAACTCTGATGAAACTCGGCAACAGGGATCTGACCGGGGCTGACTTTCGCTGGGTGCTGAACGATTTCATTCATGATAGTGATTTTCCGTCTCATGTTATCGTTCTGGAGAGATACGAATGGGGCAATTTTTACGGCTTCCTGCGGGAGCTGAAGCAGAGCGGCGAAGTGGTTTTAAGTGCCGATAGCGGTGCGGACGACACGGCTTTGTGGGAAGAATTTGAAAGACGCCTGGAGCGCTCCCTGGCACTACACGAACAGATCGTTGCCCTGGAAACAGATGAGATCGGCAGCATCAATTACCAGGTTGAGAGATTGAGGCTGGAGCAAAGGCGTCTGGAACTGGAAGGCGACGATGATGCCGAAGCAATTGCAGAGTTGGATCGTCAGCGTGCAGTCCTTGATCAGGAATACGAGCAGCTGCAAACGCAACTGGTTGAACTTTACAATCAGATAAACAGGGATACTGTCGTTTTCGAGGCGTCGCAAGGGCAGCAGACAGAATTTAACATCTCTGATGTGGTCAGGGCCTATCGTCCTAATGAGATAAACACCCTGCAGAAGCTGGGTATTTATTTCAGCAAACTGTGGGAGTTTCTTTCTGACGAGCCCCGCGAGGCGAATACAGAGGGGGGTATCTATCCAGCCATATTTGGCACTGTGATGATGGTAATGTTGATGTCCGTCTTCGTCACCCCATTCGGTGTGGTGGCTGCGGTTTATCTGCGCGAGTATGCCAAGCAGGGCTTTCTCACCCGCACCATCAGGATTGCCGTGAATAACCTGGCTGGCGTACCCTCGATCGTTTACGGCGTTTTCGGGCTGGGCTTCTTTATTTATTTTATTGGTGCTGAAATAGACCAGGCTCTGTACCCGGAAGCCCTTCCTGCGCCAACGTTCGGGACGCCCGGTCTGTTGTGGGCCTCACTGACCCTGGCGCTGTTGACGGTCCCGGTAGTCATCGTGGCTACCGAGGAAGGCCTGGCTCGCATTCCCAGGAGTGTCCGGGAGGGCAGCCTGGCCCTTGGGGCAACCAAATTCGAGACGCTCTGGCGCGTTGTACTGCCAATGGCAAGCCCTGCTATGATGACCGGGTTGATTCTTGCAGTAGCCAGAGCGGCGGGGGAGGTGGCGCCTCTCATGCTGGTCGGTGTTGTCAAACTGGCTCCCTCGTTACCGTTGGATGGTAATTACCCGTATCTGCACCTTGACCAGAAGTTCATGCACCTGGGGTTTCATATTTACGACGTGGGATTTCAGAGTCCGAACGTCGAGGCAGCAAGGCCATTGGTCTACGCCACCGCGTTGCTACTGGTCGTTGTAATTGCCATTTTAAATTTGAGTGCTGTTTCAATCCGCAATCGACTGCGGGAAAGATACAAATCACTGGATATGTAGGCAGGACTGACAAACTTTGAATACGGTTGAATATCGGGCGTACTGGCGATGAATGGGCAAGCAGAATCCAAGAATATAGATGTTTCACAGGTGTTAAGGAAAAGCGCTGACAACGAGATGGATGCGCTTGAAGAATGCCTGGTGGTTAAGAATCTTGATCTTTTCTATGGAGACAAACAGGCCCTCCAGGACATTAATCTTTCCATTCCAAGGAAGCGGGTCACTGCTTTTATCGGCCCCAGCGGTTGCGGCAAATCGACTTTACTGCGTTGTTTTAACCGCATGAACGATCTGGTTGATGGCTGCGCGATAGATGGCACCATCGAACTGGATAACATGGATATTTATCAGAAATCTGTCGACGTGGCCGATTTGCGGCGGCGGGTCGGCATGGTGTTCCAGAAACCGAATCCGTTTCCAAAGACCATTTATGAGAATGTTGCCTATGGATTGCGGATTCAGGGCGTCAATAGAAGACGGATTCTGGATGAGGTGGTGGAAACCTCTCTGCGCGCTGCCGCTCTTTGGGACGAAGTTAAAGACCGTCTGCACGACAGCGCCCTGGGGCTGTCTGGTGGTCAGCAACAACGGCTGGTTATTGCCCGCACAGTCGCAGTGGAGCCGGAAGTACTTCTGCTTGATGAACCAGCCTCCGCACTCGACCCGATTTCGACTTTGAAAATTGAAGAGCTTATCAATCAGTTAAAAACCAATTACACGATTGTCATCGTAACCCATAACATGCAGCAGGCCGCAAGGGTCTCGGATTTCACAGCGTTCATGTATCTGGGCAATATGGTTGAATATGACAAAACCGATAATATTTTTACCAATCCTGCCGAAAAGCAAACTGAGGACTACATAACAGGTCGATACGGTTAAATCCTGTAAGATAGTTGCTCAAAGTCGGTTCTTTTATTATTCATCAGCTGTGATTGGCGGCCTGCAGGCCGGCCGGTCAGGACACAAAACCCTATGATCCAGGAAGTGGAAAACCACAGTCATCACATCTCACGACAGTTCAACATTGAACTCGAAGATGTAAAAACCCGTATGTTGGAAATGGGTGGTAAGGTTGAGAAGCAACTCAAGGACGCCATTGATGCCCTGACAGGCCTCGACAGCGCGCTTGCGCAGCGGGTACGCAAGGATGACAGCCAGATCGATGCACTGGAGGTCTCTATAGACGCCCAGTGCAGCCGGATTCTCGCTCGACGACAACCCGCTGCGAGCGATTTAAGGCTTATTCTTGCCATCATCAAGACCATCCGCGATCTGGAGAGAATCGGTGACGAATCGAGCAAAATAGCCAAAATGGCGATTCGGCTGGCACAGGATGGTGATCTGCCGAAAGGGAGCGACGAGATTCAGCTTATTGGCGATCAGGTCTGTATCATGGTTCACAATGCGCTGGATGCCTTCGCCCGCTACGATGCGAATTCTGCCGCTACGGTGACTGACTCGGACGAGGATGTCGATGAGCAGTACAGTAACGCTATCCGGGCCATGATCGACTGGATGCAGGAGGAGCCTGCCAAAATTGATCGTTTTCTCAATCTGATCTGGGCCCTGCGGGCATTAGAGCGGATTGGCGATCATGCGGAAAACATTTCGGAACACATTCTTTACGTAGTGCGTGGTAAAGATGTAAGGCATAGTGGCCTGAACACGTAGTCCTGCCCCAGAGCCTCACTGCTGCTGCCACTGCTGGTGGCAGTCTGGCTTCAAACCAAGGCGTCCCTGGCGCTCTTTCTGCTCTGCGCGAGCCTGTCTCGTGTTGTGCAAGGCTTAGTCCGTTGAGATCCAGTATAGCTATCCCCTGCCTCGCACCGATGGTACATGTTGTTTTTCGCCCTTTCCCCGGGGCGGCTCTTCTTCCTCGGGTCTGTCGTCGAAATTTACCGATTGAGCCGGCGCTGGCCGGGTGACTGAAACCATGCGAACGGCTTGCGCTGCCTCCGTGCTGAGGCGGAAAGCTGGCCTATTCGGCCTGTTCGGCGCTGATGCCGGCAAATGTTTCAGAAAGATTACCAGGTCGTCACAATGTCATCATTTTGTCATATAGCTGAAATATAGTGCGCTGCATTCCTGATCGGAAGCTACTACCTATATTGACTCGAAAAAAGCTTGGAGGCAGCCCAATGACACGAGAAAAGATGATCACCCGCATACGCCAGGCCGTAATTGCCGTAGTGTTGGCAGAAGCTGTCATCAGTGCGCAGGCAGCAGATAAAGAATTGCTCGATATTCTGTTAGGGAACGGAGCGATCACTCAGCAACAGTACCAGGAGCTGCTCGAAAGGGAGACGCTCAACAGCGACGATATAATTCAGCAGCCGGCCTCTGCCCCGGCCGGGTTCGACGAGGCAGTAGCGACCGAGGTCGCCAGACAGATAGGGGATCAATTTCCTGTCAAGGCCAGCTACGAAAGCAGTGGTTTTCGCTTCTATACACGGGATGGAAACTGGCGCACCGAGCTGCAGTGGCGGGCGCAGATGCGCTATACGGATCCGTATCGTTCTGATCCGCGACAGCTGTCAGCCTTCAATGGCGACGATCAATCAAATTTTGAAGCACGCCGCTTGCGAATGAAGATTGGCGGTTACGGTTTCCAGCCGTGGATCCGTTACTACTTTGAAGTGGATCTGCAACCCTCCCGCGATGTGGATGACAGCAGTTCTGATGCCAGCGCAAGGGTCATTGACTGGCGTATTGATCTGGCCAAGTGGGACTGGGCAGGACTCCGGGTCGGGCAGTGGAAGGTGGATCTCAACCGCGAACGGGTTGATTCATCCGGTCGCCAGCAGTTCGTGGAACGCTCAATTGCCAACCGGGTTTTTACTATTGATCGTCAGGTCGGTATCCAGCTCAGGGGACACCTGTTCCAGGATACCCCTGCGGACATGCGATATTATGCCGGTGTCTTCAATGGCGAAGGACGCGGAGTGAACAATACCGATGACAACCTCATGTACATGGGCAGGTTGCAATGGAACTTCCTCGGCCGCGACCTGGCCTGGCGACAGACTGACGTCGAATACACGGAGCGTCCGACTGGGAGCCTGGCAATCGCGGGCGCCACTCACACCGGCAGTTGTACGCGCTGGTCCTCGTCAGGATGCGGCAACCTGGATGGCTTTGAAAGGCCTGCTGCGGCGGCGCCGGATCTCTACGAAATCAACCAGGTTGTGCAGGAATTTGCCTTCAAATACCAAGGCTTTTCTGCGCAACAGGAACATCATCGAAAGAGAATTCGTAACACTGTTACTGGAGCCCGCAGTGAGCTGACCGGCGGCTATGTTCAGGCCGGCTATTTCTTCCATAACCTATTTCCGGCTTTTCCAGCGCCACTGGAACTGGCTGCCCGTTATGCCTATGTGGACGAGCCCAATGCGGTTAATCTGGGCCTGGAAAACGAGCGTGAGGAATTTACCCTGGGTGCTAACTGGTTCTTCAGTGGCCATAACAGCAAACTGACCCTGGACTATTCCAGGCTCACACTCGATGACACGTATGTCGGGCTGGATGAAGAAGGGAATCGGTTCCGATTCCAGTGGGACGTCTCTTTTTGAGTGGCCGGAAGAAAGGCGCGTGGTTCCGCCACTTACTCTGTGATTACTTGAGGGAGTTTTAAGCCAGAGGCGAAGAGTGGAGTGCTTCGCCTCAGGTTTTCAGGGAGAAAGCGTTTTGCGATTGTCAGGGAAATGGCAGGTAAAACAACTGCCTTTACCCAGCTGGCTTTCAATCGTCAGGGTCGCGCCATGCCGGGCAAGGATATGCTTGACTATAGCCAGTCCTAATCCGGTGCCGCCGGTGGCGCTCGATCGACTCACATCAACCCGGTAAAATCGCTCGGTTAATCGGGGAATGTGCTGAGTAGCAATGCCGATGCCGTTATCCCGCACAGCTATTTCCACGCCTGAATCGGGACGTCTGCCAAGCAGTGTTATGGTTCCACCGGCCGGTGTGTATTTGGCGGCGTTGATCGATAGATTTGATATCGCGCTGTAAAGTTCGCCTCTGTCTCCTGTCAACACGACATCCTCTTCACATTCAACAGTAATGGAGTGATTCTTATCTTCAAAAATATTCAGTGTGTCACTCCTGATTTCATTGAGTAACCCATAGATATTAACGGGTCTCTGATCCATGGAGGCTGCCTGTGTTTCCAGCCGCGACAGGATCAGAAGATCGCGCAGGATGTTTTCCATCCGTCGTGACTGCTGATGCATCTGCTCCAGCGCTTTTCGCCAGCGGGGTTCCAGAATCTGATTGTTTTCGAGCATGGTCTCAAGGTAGCCACTAATGACGGTGATTGGCGTCCGTAGTTCGTGCGATACATTGCCCACAAAGTCCTTGCGCATCATTTCCAGTTTTTGAACCTGTGTTATGTCACGCACTATCAGCAACTTTTCGTTTTCACCAAACAGGGTAATGTTAAGTTCAAGGGTAATTTTATTGTTGATCGGGGAGTGTATAACCAGGGGCTCCTGGTAGTCTTTCTGGGTGAAATAGCGGGTGAACTTGGGGTCACGTATCAGGTTGCTGGCATTTTGCCCGCGGTCGGTCGGAAACCGGATGCCAAGCAATGTTTCTGCCTTGGTGTTCCACCATTCGAGGGCGTTCTTACTGTCGATAAGGATAATGCCGAAATCAAGGGCGGACACAGATTTTTGCGCTCTTAACAGAATCCCCTGGAGCTCTTCCTGGGCCTTTATTCCGCTTCTGTGGAGCCGGTCGACGTTGTCAAAAAGCTGCCCCCAGTAGCCACGGCTTTCCGGCGGGGGCTCCTGTGGGCTGTCCCTTAATTTGCCCAGCCACAGGTCCAGCCGGCGCAAATGTATGAGGTTGAAAATAAAGTGAATCAGCAGGGCAAGGAACAGGAAAAAGAAAAAATTGCCAAACAGAAAGCCCAGCAGCCCTCCTGTCAGCAGCATTACTAGAACGCGGTTTATTTCCAGTCGCCAGTCTTGAGCCACGATCCGGGCCTTAGTTCAAATTCGAGGCACTATAGCTAATACCCCGGTTAAAATATACGGTGTATTGGCCGGCGTCAGGCATGGCGAGTGAGAGGCTTCAGGATGGCTTGACAGAAAATCGATAGCCAGCGCCTCTCACGGTCTGGATCAGTCTGGCGTAGTTGATGCTGCTTTCAATGGAGCCCAGGGCCTTGCGCAGGCGCCTGATGTGCACATCGATGGTACGCTCATCAAGGTAGACATTACCTCCCCAGACCTGGTCCTGAATGCTGTCGCGGCTGAAGACCTTCTCCTGGTGGGTCATGAAAAATTTGAGCAAGCGGAACTCGGTAGGGCCCATGTCTACGGGCCTGTCCTCGATGGTAATCCGGTGACTGCCCGGGTCGAGCTGCAGGTCGTAGACGCGCAGGACTTTGTCCTGTTGCTTGTCGTGAGTTCGCCTGAGCACCGCCTTGATTCGAGCGACCAGTTCACGGGGAGAAAAGGGCTTGGTGACATAGTCGTCGACACCGGCATTCAAGCCCTGGACCTTGTTATCTTCACTGGCCTTGGCCGTCAGCATGATAATCGGGATATTCTCGGTGAGTTCCTCCCGCTTGAGGCGCCTTGCGAGTTCAATACCGCTGCCTCCGGGTAGCATCCAGTCCAGCAGAATAAGATCCGGCTTGTTATCCACTACCGCAACATGGGCCTGCTGTGCGGATTCTGCCGAGATGCTGTCATAGCCGGCAAGATCCAGCGTAATGGCAATCATGTCCTTGATGGCAGGTTCATCTTCGACGATAAGGATTTTTGCGTCTGGCATAAGTGTGCTCGAGGTGACATACCCTGTTGATTTAGCGAGTATTTTACTCGGGTTAATATGACAAAACCATGACAGCGGAAAGGATTTGGTCGCATAAGTTCGCGAACTGACGGGTAATGGCTTATGGGCAGGCTCAGAGTGCCGATACCCACAGTACCTTGCCGTCCAGTAGGGCTTTTCTGGACGAACACTTCCTTAAAGTTAGGCAACCAAGGGAATATTTCGTATAATTGCGCAGTCCGCCTATGCGGATATCAAGGGAAACCCATTCAAACTAATTCTGGTGTAAATAATGCTGATTAATTTTCGCAAACTATGTGCCGTCGGTGCATTGCTTATCGTCTCCACGCAGGCGTTAACCCTGAATGCTGCGGAGGGGCAGTTTTATATCGCCCCGGGCATTCAATGGATGGATTTCGATAATCAGTGGCATCTGGACGATGACGAGGGCTACTTCTTCGGTCTGGGGTATGATTTTACAGACCAGTGGAGCGCTGAATTCAATATTGCCGATCTTGACCCCAGAGACAAGACCAATACAGATCAGGATATCGATCTCTGGAAAGTGGACCTGCTTTACGGTCTGAACGTCAATATCGGACCGCTGCAGCCGTTTCTGGTCACCGGTTTTGGCAACGGTAATTTTGATGGCGAGGATGAGTCGCTGTGGAATTATGGTGGCGGTCTTCGGTACGACTTCACAGACAACCTCTCACTGCGAACCACCCTCAGGAATTTCCATTTCCAGGGCAGAGACCTGGAAGACAATGAGTTTGGAATCGAGACCGCTCTTATCTTCCGATTTGGTGGCCCCACCAGGTCTGCCCCGGCCCAGGTGGCAGAGGCACGCCCGACTCCAGCCCCTGCGGCTCAGCGGGACTCAGAGCCGGATGCTGACGGCGACGGTGTGCCAGACAGTCGCGATGCCTGCCCGGATACGCCACGCAACTATGCAGTGGACTCCCGCGGTTGCCCGATCCCTGTTGAGGAAGTTGCCCGGATAGAACTGGATGTGAAGTTTGAATTCGATCGCTCGGACGTGCGTCCACAGTATTTTCCAGATATTGAGGAAGTCGCTGAGTTCATGAGCCAGTACCCGGATGTTATCGTTGAGCTGGAAGGCCACACTGACAGCATGGGAACTGACCAGTACAACCAGGGTCTGTCCCAACGCCGCGCTGAAGCCGTCCGCCAGGTGCTGATCGGTCGCTACAACGTGCAGGCGAGTCGCGTGTCTGCTACCGGCTACGGTGAGTCCCAGCCAGTGGCGAGCAACGAAACGGCAGCGGGGCGGGAGCAGAACCGTCGTGTGATCACCGTGATCATCAAGACTCTGCAAGACTACCGGCCTCGTTAAGGCCTCCCACGGCAAAGCCGATCCTCAGTGGGTCGGCTTTGTTCACTGCCTGCTTTGTTCTATCCCCATGCCCTCCACGGGTGCCTGCACGAAGAGAATCAACGGTGTTCGTACCCGCAATCAGTGACCGCGACCTGATCTGGAAAGACTGCCAACAATTTTTCCCGCAACCTCCTCCTGTCTGGCGTCACTGGCTGCTGGACCAGGGTTCCCTGACTGAAGCGCTGGTTGCCTTCAGTAATGGGCATTTTTCGGTTCAGGTAGTATCTGAATCCTGGTGGCAGGGCACTTCTCCCTACTTGATCAGACTGCTGGGTGCCAGATTGGCCAGCCAGCGCATGTGGTCGCGCAAGGTAATCCTCAAGGGCCATGATACGCCCTGGGTGTTGGCCCATACGCTGGTTCCGCAGGTCAGCCTGATGGGTAAGCTGGGGGCGGTCAGAAAGTTGCGTAATCAACCACTGGGAGCCTTTCTTTTCAGTCATCCCGGGCTGCGGCGCAGCCGGCTGGATATCACCCATGGGAACGACTCATGGGGACGCTGTTCCCTGTTCGAGTTGGATTGGCGCCCGATTCTGGTGGCGGAGTTCTTTTTGCCTGAACTGGTCTGCGGTAACCCCTGATTTCCCGAAGTTTCTATTTGATTGCGAGCGGTTGCCTGGTCGCGGTTGGCCTGGTATTACGGTCGCGTGGATCTATACTTTAAGGAACTTCTGATCTGCTACCGCAGAGTTTTGTGGTAATTAATCGGAGTTTCCTAAGAACGCGGCAAGGGATTGCCACCAATTCGGCGGCCTGTTCTCCAGGCTGCCAGCTATCAGGGAAGGTACGCCAATGAATGAAGAAAAACCTCGGGAAATAGCTGATGCACCAATTGCCGGGTACGAGGTACTGCTACCCGCCAGCGAGTCACTGTATGAGTCCGGATATTTTGAACTGGAAGTCCGCCGGCCGTCAGGCGCCAGGTGGGCGGCACCAAAGCTGCCCTCGATTGGCCAGGCGCACCATGAACCAGCGCCCGGATCTCATCGCTGCGCTGACACAAGTCCCGATGCAACAAGACTCTATCTTAAAGAAATAGGCGTGGCGCCATTGCTAAGTGCCAGCGAGGAGGTCTATTACGCTCGGCTTGCCCGTGCCGGTGATCTGGCCAGTCGCAACCGGATGATCGAGAGCAACTTGCGGCTGGTGGTAAAAATTGCCCGGCGCTACCTGAATCGCGGAATGGCGCTTCTGGATCTTATCGAGGAGGGCAATCTGGGGCTTATTCGGGCAGTCGAGAAGTTTGATCCCGAAAAAGGGTTCAGGTTCTCTACCTATGCAACCTGGTGGATCCGCCAGAATATCGAACGAGGACTCATGAATCAGGTTCGAACGGTCCGCCTTCCGGTACACGTGGTCAAGGAGCTAAACGTGTGCCTGCGGGCAAGACGCGAGTTGCTGCAGAGGCACGCGAGTGAACCGAGCGCCGAAGAGGTTGCAGCACTGGCCGACCGCCCTGTGGTAGCGGTCAAGCGGTTACTGGCGCTTGACGAAAAAGTGACGCCATTGGATGACCCCCTTAACGCTGAGTATGCCCTGGCTGACAGTTGCGCGCTGGCGGAAGACACCACAGCTGAGCCGGGCGGATTGATTCAGGATAACCAGGTGGCTGAGAGACTCAGGCAGTGGATACAGGAACTGCCCGCAAAGCATCAGGAAGTGCTGGAGAGGCGCTTCGGCCTGAATGGTCGCTCGGTAGATACACTCGAAAACGTAGGCGCAGAAATCGGTCTGACCAGGGAGCGTGTGCGGCAGATTCAGCTTGAGGCGCTGAACCAGCTGAAGCAGATTATGGGGCGGGAGGGGGTCAGTCAGGAGAGCATGTCACGGGTGGGCTGAAAGTGACACTGCTACCCCCGGACTGAGTCATTGGCGGCTACGGGGCAGAGATTGGAGCTCCTTGAACTAACTCTGTGGCTGCTTTATGCTTCATCGCCCTTGCCACGATGCGTCTGTGGCGTCGCAGAAGTCCATTACGGGCGGGAGAAAAAAGCAGTGACATCCAGTCAATTCGGTGCCCTCGCGGGCAAGCGCGTGATCGATCTGTCGAGAGTGCTCGGCGGCCCCTACTGCACCCAGATACTGGCGGATCATGGCGCCGAAGTAATCAAGATTGAGCCCCCTAGAGGCGACGAGACCCGTGACTGGGGGCCGCCTTTTCACGAGGGTGATGCCGCCTACTTCATTGGCGTCAACAGGAACAAGCGTTCAATTGGGCTGGATCTTACTGTGGAGGCGGGTAGGTCGGTGCTGCTGCGGATGCTGCAGGATGCCGACATTCTGGTGGAAAATTTCAAACCTGGCACCATGGAAAAGTGGGGGTTGGGTTACGAGGCTGTGCTGGCGGAGAGATTTCCCCGTCTCATACATTGTCGCGTCAGCGGTTTTGGTGGGGACGGTCCGCTGGGCGGGTTTCCCGGCTATGATGCCATTATCCAGGCGATGGCTGGCTGGTTCAGCGTAAATGGAGAGCAAGGCAGTGAGCCGACCCGATTGGGGTTGGCCATGGTGGATATGGGCACCGGGCTGTATTCGACAATTGCTATCCTTATGGCGCTCGCTGAGCGGGAAAACTCCGGTCGCGGTCAGTATCTGGACATGACGCTGTTCGACTGCGCGGTGTCGCTTATGCACCCGCACATAGTCAACTACAACATGTCCGGAAAGATCCCCGGACCCACGGGGAATGCACACCCTAACATCAGCCCCTATGACACCTTTCGCACCGGTACCGTTGACATCTTTATCGGAGCGGGGAATAACGGGGCATTTGCCAAGCTGTGTGTCGAGTTGGAGCGTCCGGAGCTCATCAATGACGCCCGATTTACCAATAACATCGACCGGGTAAACAATCGCGATGACCTGAAGCGGGAGCTGGAGTCTTCCCTGAAGGAACTCGACGGAAACCAGATTTTTCCACGTCTGTTGAATGCCGGTCTGGCCTCCGGACCGATCTACAACACAGAGCAGATAGTCAATCATCCCCATACCCGACACAGGGAGATGAGTGTTGAAAATGGCTGGTATAAAATGTCCGGGACCCCGATCAAAATGTCGAGGACTCCCGGCAAAATTGAGTCTCTACCGCCAAAGTATGGTGAACACAGCCGTGAAATTCTTCAGCAATTTGGATTCAGCGACGCTGAAATTTCTGATCTTCTGGCCGAAGAAACTGTTTTGACAAAAAGAAAATAGCCATAAAAACAGGTAGATAACTCCTTTTGTAAGCCGTTATTCTGATTTCTGGAGTGTATCTGGACTAAGCGCTTGCATCTTCGTGTTTTGGTGTTATAGTTAACTACAACACCAAGCAAGAGAATTGCTGTGCAAATTTCCTGGAACGACAAAGAGCCGATTTATCTTCAACTGCGTGATCGTCTGGTGGACCTGATCCTCGATGGCGTATTGCAGGAGGGGGAGCCTTTACCTTCGGTTCGGCAGATTTCCAGTGAGCAGCGGATTAACCCGATTACCGTCTCGAAATCCTTCCAGCTTATGGTGGATGAGGGATTGGTAGAAAAGCGAAGGGGGCGTGGAATGTATGTGGTTACAGGTGCAAAAGCTAGGCTTACCGATCTCGAGAGGCAACAGTTCCTCAAAGAGGAATGGCCCGCCATATTGCGAAGAATTGCGCGACTTGGCCTTAAAGTTGATGAACTACCTGGCGGCGCGGCAGCTGATTCTGGCGCGGATACTGACCGCTAAAACAGAGAAAGAGTGATGGAAACAGTCGTCAAAGCCAACTCCCTGAGCAAGCACTACGGTAAATTTCAAGCGCTGGACGGTATCAATCTGAGCATACCTGCCGGAGCGATTGCCGGGCTTATTGGTCCTAACGGCGCAGGTAAAACAACCACGCTGAAGGCGCTGCTGGGTCTGTGCGATTTCGACGGAGAGTTGCTGGTCGTGGATCGGGACCCTCGGAAATCCCGCCATAAGCTGATGGAAGACGTGTGTTTTATCGCTGACGTGGGAATCCTTCCTCGCTGGATGAAGGTATCGCAGGCAATTGACTACGTGGAGGGTGTGCATCCACGCTTCCAGCGCGACAAAGCAGAGGCCTTTCTGGCGACCACGGAGATCAAGCGCAACTCCAGAATCAAGGCATTATCCAAAGGCATGGTGACGCAGCTTCACCTGGCACTGGTCATGTCTATCGACGTGAAACTGTTGGTGTTGGACGAACCGACCCTGGGCCTGGATATCATATACCGTAAAGAATTCTACGACCGGCTGTTGAATGACTACTACGACGGGGGCAGGACGGTAATTATCAGCACTCACCAGGTTGAGGAAATAGAGACACTGCTTACCCATTTGTTGTTCATCGATCGGGGCCGCATTGTTCTGGATTTACCGATGTCCAGCATCGCTGACCGATTCATCGAAGTGCTGGTAAGGGCGGAGGATCTGGACGAAGCGATGGAGTTGCATCCCATTTATACAAGGAACCTGCTGGGGAAGAAGGCATGTCTGTTCGAGAATTGCTCCCGGGAACAGTTGTCCCGGTTTGGCGAGTTGCATACGCCGGGTGTTTCTGATCTGTTCGTTGCCAAGTTGAGATCGACCAAGCTGCAGGGGGGAGTGTCGGCTAATGAATAGCACCGTATTCAGGCAGTTCGTGGTATTACTCAGGCGGGAAATGTGGGAAAGCAGCCGTCTTTTTATCGCATCACCGACTGTGCTTGCCGGCTTGTCGCTGGTCATCCTGTTGTGGATTTTTCTCGAAGTGCCGGTTGATATCAAGGCTGAAGGTATAACCCAGCTTGGGAGTTATCTGCAGGGAGTCAGCCCTTACCAGTTGATGCCGGTATTCATGGTTTCTGCTATACCATTCATGATTGTCCTCTATATCTGTGCCCTCATTTACCTGGTTAATGCGCTGTATCATGATCGCAAGGACTCCAGTATCCTTTTCTGGCAGTCGATGCCGGTCTCCAATCTGGCGACTGTGCTTTCCAAGGTCGTTACGGTCAGTTTACTCGCGCCGCTGTTCACTGCGGCGGCGAGCGGCCTGTTGATCCTTTTCAGTGTGCTGGTTATTGCAGTGCTGAGTGCTAGTCACGACGTAGTCATTGCGCCATTCTGGTCGCTCCTGGGCGCCGGGCTATACAGTACGCTGCTGGTTTATCTGACGGCGGTCCTGGGTGCTTTGTGGCTGTTCCCGACAATTGGCTGGATATTGCTGTTCTCAGCGTATGTCCGCAGCCTGCCATTCCTGTGGACTTTCGGCGCTTTCATTCTGCTTTTGCTGCTTGAAGACTTTGTTTTTGGAACGCAATTTCTGGGTAATTGGGTGCAGACCCGAACCAGTAATTACAACTACATTATTTTCGATCTGCAGGATTTCTTTCAGCGATTGTTCAGTTATGACATGTTGATTGGTATAGCTTTTGGCTCACTGCTGATTGGCGGCGCAGTCACTATGCGACGCTTTACGGATTAACAGGCTGCTGATCAGGGATGGCCTGGGTACAAACATCAATCGGGTTTTAAAAATGGATAAGATCAGATTAGTTCTATTTAAGGATCGGCATCGTTTGCTGCTGTCGACAATTGCCTGCTATATGGTGCTGGTGGTCATCGAGGGGTTGATCATGGACCGGGATTCAAGGGTTTACTCTTTCGAGAACCCGTACTTTGAATTGAATCTGAATAATATTGAGGATTTTGAACCACGGGATGAAAGATTTCGTTGACAGCTTTATTCTAAGGTGGAACTGGTAACCAGCCCATAGAAAACATTCTGAAAGTCGAAACCTCCAGGCGTCGCTGACCCTGGAGGTTTTTTCTGCTCTGGGAGCCCCTGTTCGCTCGCGGTGACAAGGTCAGTCTTTTAAGCGTTGATAACATGAATTGTGTTGAACGGTATAATCGTGTTGGCACGTTTTGCGTCAATCCCCCAGTGTGCCGTATCCGCCAGTGTCATTGAATACCTGATCGAAAACCACGTCGCTGATCTGGTTACCATCAAGGGTGGGGATTTCTGATCGGGCTAAAGTGATTGCGGATGAAATATCCCCCTTGCTAAGGATGTCCGTGGTAAATGCCAGCCGATCGCGCTGGATCTGATAGCCACCAGTCTGATCCGGCGGGTTGCTGCTACTTCCTAAGCTGGGATAGACTGCGTTTCGAAATTTGTTTTGGGGGATAATAATGAAGAACACCCGTGTATTGCTGGCTAAGCGCCCAGTCGGTGAGCCCGATGACAGCTGTTTCAGGATCGACCAGGTAGATGTCCCGGAATTGAGGGAAAACCAGGTACTTGTCAAGGTTCTCTGGTTGTCACTCGACCCTTACATGCGCGGTCGAATGAACGATGTAAAGTCTTACGCTGACCCGCTCCAGATCGGTGACGTCATGACCGGTGAATCCGCGGGTGTTGTTATTCAGTCTACATCTCCGAATTTCGCACCGGGCGACTATGTCTGTGCCCATGCGGGCTGGCAGACCATGCTGGTAATAGATGATAACTCACCGCGACTGATGAAAGTCGATCTGAATAACGGCACATTACAGGCCCATCTTGGAGTGGTAGGCATGCCGGGTAGAACCGCCTATTTCGGTCTGCTGGAACTGGGCAAGCCAAAGGCCGGCGAGACCCTGGTCGTCGCAGCGGCATCCGGTGCCGTTGGCTCGGTAGTGGGGCAGATCGCTAAGATCAAGGGGCTGCGCGTGGTCGGTATAGCGGGGGGGCAGGAGAAATGTCGTTATGTGCGGGAAGAATTGAAATTTGACGATTGTATTGACTACAAATCTGACAATTGGCAACAGGCACTGAAAAATGCCTGTCCGGATGGGGTGGATATTTATTTCGAGAATGTGGGAGGCGATGTCACTCGCGCAGTAGCGCCCCTTTTAAATGAGGGAGCACGAGTACCAATTTGCGGATACATATCCAATTACAATGATGAGGATATCACCAAGGCAGAAACTCCGTTTCACATTCTTAAGAAACTCGACCCGGTTCCAGAGCATCGATTTTTCGTGGTTACGGAATGGACTGATCGCTGGGTGCAGGCAACCAGGCAGCTGGGGGCCTGGGTCGCCGAGGGAAAAATAAAGTACCGGGAATCAATCGGAGAGGGTATTGAAAACGCTCCGGAGTTGTTTCGAGGTATGTTGAAGGGCAGGAATTTCGGCAAGCAGCTGGTAAAGATAGCTGACGAGTAAAGCGAATGACGGAAGATTTTTCACTGGCTGGCCTGTTTTCTCTACAGGGAAAAACTGCGTTGGTTACCGGCGGATCCAGTGGCCTTGGTTTTAGCATGGCCAAGGGACTGTTGCAGAATGGCGTCAAGGTGACTATTTCATCGCGCAGCCAGGATAAGTGCGATGCCGCAGTAGCCGAGTTGAGGCAGTACGGTGATTGTCTGGCAATACCGGCGGATGTGACAGATAAGGAAGACAGGCTGCGGCTGCTGACTGCTCTGCGTGATCGCGGGCCCGACGGGGGGCTCGATATCCTGATCAACAACGCAGGAACCAACTGGGGTGCGCGGCTTGAAGACTACCCGGACGAGGGATTTGCCAAGGTAATCAACACTAATCTGAATGGCGTATTCTCTCTGACCAGGGATCTGGTTCCCTTGCTGGCAAAAGCCGGCAGACGGGAAGATCCGTCCAGAGTAATCAACATTGGTTCCATGGATGGCCTGCAGGTCCCGGTCGTGCAGCGAGTGCCGACGTTCGCCTATTCGGCCAGCAAGGCAGCACTGCACCACTTGACCCGCACGCTGGCTGTGGACCTGGCCAGCAGGCATATTACTGTCAATGCCATAGCGCCGGGATTTTTCGAGTCCAGAATGACCGATTACGTGCTGGCGAACTATCAGCAGGACATCGAGGCAGACTGCCCGCTGGGTCGGATCGGTCAACCGGCTGAAATTGTTGGTGTGGTAATCTACCTTGCTTCTCGTGCCGGTAACTATACTAACGGTACAGTTATCCCGGTGGACGGTGGCACCAGCATCAGCAAGGGTGCCAGGTCCTGGCTTGATTCGCCGAATTAAATCACACAGTCAGCCCCGATCTGCTAATCCCGGTCTCCTGGCGGTTACGGTGCCGGATGAGCCATTAATCAGAGGCTCCTGAAATCAAGAAAGAGGCAACTATGAGTTTATTTGATTTAACTGACAAGGTCGCGCTGATAACCGGATCGACCAAGGGTATTGGTAAGGCTATTGCGGTGCGCATGGCCGAGCAGGGTGCCCGGGTGGTAATTTCCAGCCGGAACCAGGATGCCTGTGAAGAAGTCGCCGACGAGATTCGCCAGGCAGGTGGTGAGGCAGTCGCAATCGCCTGTAACATCAATTACAAGGAGCAATTGCAAAATCTAGCTACCCGAACCATTGAGCTGCTGGGCCCCATCGATATTCTGGTCTGCAATGCTGCTCTTAATCCCTATTATGGACCAATACAGGAAATTCCAGACGCTGCGTTCGACAAGGTCATGCACGCAAATATCGGCAGTGTCCACAAACTTTGCCAGTTGGTGATTCCGGGTATGGCGCAGCGGGGCGGGGGTGCTGTCATTATCGTTTCCTCCATTGGTGGTTTGAAAGGCACCGACAAGCTTGGCGCCTATGCTATCTCCAAGGCGGCTGATATGCAGATCGCCCGGAATCTGGCTGTTGAGTGGGGCCCCGCGAACATACGGGTAAACTGCATCGCCCCAGGGCTGGTAAGAACTGATTTTGCAAGGGCACTGTGGGAAAATCCCGAAACCTATGCTGCCACGGTAAAACACTACCCGCTCAGGCGTATCGGTGAGCCGGACGAGATTGCCGGGGCTGCCATTTATCTGGCCTCGGCGGCTGGAAGCTTTACTACCGGTCAAACGCTGGTGGTAGACGGTGGTGGTACAATTGCCAGCTAAGCGAATCAGTTATTGAGGTAATACGAATATGATGAATCTGGGGCTGTCTGATGAGATGGCGGAGATAAGGGAAAAAATTCGCACCTTTGTTAATGAAAAGGTTGAGGCGGTTGAGCAGGAATACCAGGACGAGGTAGGAGTCGGTGATCGTTGGTCGCATACGCCGCGCCAGGAAGAAATACTCAACGGGCTCAAAGCAGAAGCCCGCAATATGGGGCTGTGGAATTTTTTCCTGCCGGAAAGTCAGGGTGGTGCGGGTATCACCAATCTCGAATACGCTCACCTTGCTGAGATTATGGGGCGGAGCAGGCTGGCATCAGAAGCGTTTAATTGCAGCGCGCCGGATACCGGCAACATGGAGGTCCTGGAACGCTACGGATCAGAGGAGCAAAAACAGCAATGGTTGAAGCCGCTGCTGGCAGGCGAGATCCGATCAGCGTTTGCCATGACTGAACCCAACGTGGCCTCGTCAGATGCAACCAATATCTCCACGTCTGCGGTGCTTGATGGCGATGAGTGGGTAATCAATGGAGAGAAGTTCTACATTTCCGGCGCCGGGGATGCTCGCTGCAAGATAATGATAGTCATGGTTATCACCGATCCTGATGCTCCCAAGTATAGTCGCCAGTCGCAGATCCTGGTGCCGATGGATGCAGAGGGCGTGGAAGTCGTGAGGCCAATGGAAGTTTTCGGGCGAGACGATGCCCCCCATGGCCATATGCATATTAAATTTCATAATGTACGGGTTCCGGAATCCAATATCATTCTGGGCCGTGGCAGGGGCTTCGAAATTTCCCAGGGGCGTCTGGGTCCGGGGCGTATACACCATTGCATGCGCTCTATAGGCGCCGCGGAAAAAGCACTCGAGTTGATGTGCCGGCGCTCCCTCAGTCGTGAGGCATTCGGGCGCCCCCTGGCAGAACTGGGTGGGAATTACGATGTGATTGCAGACAGCCGTATAGAGATCGACATGTGCCGACTGCTGGTATTAAGGGCTGCCTACCTGATGGACACTATCGGTAACAAGGCTGCCCGGGACGCCATTTCGCAGATTAAAGTGGCTGTGCCCAATATGGCGTTACGGGTGATCGACCGGGCCATCCAGATGCACGGGGCGGCCGGGGTTTCGCAGGATTTTCCGCTGGCCGCCCTGTGGACCAGTCAGCGTACTCTGCGACTGGCCGACGGGCCCGACGAAGTGCACCGTCGCGTAGTCGCTCGCAAGGAGCTGGCCAGGTACGACAGCTGAAGTGTCACGGTGAAGAATTTGTAAAGCGAGGCCGGTACGTTTGTCACCAGTCTCGCCAAAATTCGTGTCTCGTGCCGTGGCCATGCGAGATTGCCGACCACCTCAAGCCTGCTGCTTTGATCAGCAACGGCACGACCCTTAGCGGAAATCAATACCCAGGCGCCAGGATAACCGGGCTTAACCCGTATGCCTATCACCAGCAACAACATCAGCGTTATCATTCCAACTTTCAATCGAGCCCGCGTATTGGCGAGAGCGCTTGATTCAGTGTTCGCTCAGTTGCTGCTGCCGATGGAAGTCGTAGTAGTTGACGATGGCTCCACTGACAGCACTGCCGAGTTGGTGCGTGGGAATTATCCAACGGTTCGCTATATTAAGCAGCTCAATCAGGGTGTCAGTAGTGCGCGCAACACTGGAGTGGCAAACAGTCAGGGTCGCTGGCTCGCGTTTCTTGACTCGGATGACGAGTGGTTGCCGGACAAGTTAAAAAAGCAAATGGCTGCGATCGAGCAAGAGGACATGCTGCTTTGTCATACTGATGAATTCTGGATACGCAATGGCAGACATGTCAATCCCAAGCGCAAGCACGCCAAGGCCGGCGGTCATATCTTCGAGAGGTGCCTGCCGCTGTGCGCGATCTCCCCTTCCTCCGTATTGCTGCGGCGGGATCTGTTTGAGAGGGTGGGAGGGTTCGATGAGACCCTGCCGGCCTGCGAGGACTATGATCTGTGGCTGCGAATCTGTGCGCGCTATCCCGTGCTGTTTGTGAATGAGCCGTTATTACGCAAGTACGGCGGAAACGCTGATCAGCTGTCGACGCAGCATTGGGGTATGGATCGTTTTCGAGTTTCTGCGCTGCAGAAAATACTCCAGTCCGGAATTCTTGACCGGAGCCAATATCGGTCCGCTAAAGCAATGTTAGTGAGCAAGTGTGAGATCCTGATCAATGGCGCCTTGAAGAGAGGAAAGCCGGAGCAGGCAGAGTTCTATCGTCGAATGATCACCCCATTGAAAAGTCCCGCTGACCACAATTCTGTGTTTTCTCAGCGTTATGACTGAGTCCGGCGCCAGGGGCAGTGTGAATCTGGTGGTTGCGCTCGCGTGCGAGGCACGCCCCCTGGTTCGGTATTTTGGCCTGAAACAGGAAGTATCCCGCGGTGGAATGCGCATTTATTCCGACGGCAGGGGGCTCACGCTGCTCATCAGTGGTGTGGGAAAGACAGCGATGGCCGGTGCCTGCGGTTACCTTGCTGGCCTGCAGCAGCAGTCAAACCGGCAGGCCGCCTGGCTGAACATAGGCATAGCAGGCCACGGTGACCGTACTTTGGGAGATGGGGTGCGGATAAACCGTGTGACTGATCTGGCCAGCGGCCGCGTCGCCTATCCGCCCCTGGTCGTTCCCGCGGACTGTCCGTCTTCGGCGCTTGTTACTGTAGAACAGCCACAGCTCAGCTATGATGACGATGTTGCATATGACATGGAAGGAAGTGTATTTGTGGCGGTCGCCAACCGCTTTGTAACGGCGGAGCTGATCCAGCTTTTTAAAATCATATCCGATAATCGGGAATCTCCTGTCGTTGAGGTGACCGAAAAGAAAATTGTAGGGTGGGTAGAGGGTCAGCTGGGAATTATTGATCGTCTGATTGGGAATCTGGCGTTATTGTCGAACGAATATAATGGCTTGTATACGCTCCCTGATGAGTTTCACCAACTCGCGGCACTGGTCAGGCTGACTGCCAGCCAGCGTGTGCAGCTTGAATCGAGCTATCGGAGGTATCATGCGCTTGGGGGAGTTGATTTGCTGGGAAAGTTGACGCACGCTCCGATAAGTGACGGCAAAGAGTTGCTGGAAAAGGTGCAGGGGCTGATACCGCTGTTATGAAGTTTTCCTGCATCTACATCGAAGAGGAAGTGCGTGATACGCCCCGGGTTGAGGAAATTCTTGGGAGGATTCGAGACGTACCTGTGGTGCCAATTGAAAGATACGGCGAGGTGTTTAATCGTCGAGCGCAGAATTTTCGGCTGCAGAAACGTAACCCCGCCCTGATTCTGGCCAAAAAACATGGCAGGCTGGTTCTGCCGGCGCCGTCCGGATACGGATTTCGCGCGCCATCAAGCTACTACTTTTCTCATATGCTTAACTGCGTGTACGATTGCCGGTATTGCTTTCTGCAGGGGATGTATCAGTCAGCCCATTATGTGCTCTTCACGAATTATGAGGAGTTTGCGCAGCAGATTGCCGTGGCAGGTGCGGAACAGAAACAGGCAGTTTTCTACAGTGGCTATGATTGCGACAGTCTGGCGCTGGAGCCGGTGAGCAGGTTTATCAGTTACTTCGTGGAGTGGTTTTCCAGGCAGCCAGACCTCATCATGGAGATTCGTACCAAGAGCACCCAGGTACGCGACCTGCTGCAGCGCGGGCCGCTGCAGAACTGTGTCATAGCCATGAGCTTTATGCCCGAAGAGGATTATCAGCGCTGGGAGCATCGTGTACCCTCTATCCCCAAGCGGCTTGAGGCGCTGTCCAGATTACAGCAGCAAGGCTGGCCAGTGGCTCTGCGGTTTGAGCCGCTGATTTACAGTCCGGATTTTCAGCACAACTACGCGCGTCTTTTCGAGGATGTTTTCAGTCGACTGGACGCATCGAAACTGCATTCGGTCAGTATCGGATTGTTCAGAATGCCGCGGAATTTTTTCAACAGAATAGCGACGATCTACCCCGACGAGTCGCTGTTTGCCCGGCAGTTCGATCAGCAGGACGGGCAGGTTCAGCAACTGCATGATCAGCGTGAAGAGATGCAGGAAGAAGTCGAAAAGCTTCTGTTTCGTTATATCGACAAAAGACAGTATTATCACTGTGCCTGAAATGATGCGCGGAATCACCCCATGGGCCGATCGATAGAGAAAATTGAATTCGAGAGTGAAGACTACCTACGCTTCTCAGCGCGTCTGCGGGAGAATCTGGAAGCGCTGCGGCGACTGCTTGAACGGCCGGGTTTCGGCAAAGGCCAAGGGTCTTTCGGTGCCGAGCTGGAGATGTATCTGATCGACAGCGAGGGTAATGCCCTTTGCCAGAACCAGGAAATACAGCGGATGATGGGGAACCCGCAGCTGACTCTGGAGCTCAACCGGTTCAATCTGGAATATAACCTGACTCCCTTCGCCATGAACAACAGGCCATTCTCGCGCAGCGAGGACGAACTTCTCGGTGCTATGGCGCAGGTGAGAGAGTGCGCTGAGCGTGTAGATGGTCGCGCAGTACCGATCGGAATTCTGCCGACTCTCCGTACCGTGGACTTTAACAACAAGACCATGACAGATGTGCCGCGCTATCACGCATTGGCCAATCGCCTGAAGCGTGATCGGGGCGGGTTGTTCAAGATTCATATCAAGGGGCAGGATGAGCTGCATCTGGAGATCGATGATATTACCCTCGAAGGCGCCAATACATCTTTTCAGGTTCACTATCGTGTCGATCCCGAGGCATTCACCGATACCTTTAATGCCTTACAGCTGGTGACGCCACTGGTATTGGCCATAGCCAGTAATTCACCCATCGCATTCGGCGAGCGGTTGTGGCATGAGACCAGAATTCCTCTATTCAAGAAATCCATCGATACAAGAAAAGAGCAACTGCTGATGAATGCTCCCTGGCATCAGCTGCCGAGAGTTAACTTTGGCAATGGCTGGGTACGAAATGGGATTCTTGATCTTTTTGCCGAATCAGTACATTTGTATCCTGTGCTGCTGCCTATTCTGGACGACGAAGACAGCCTGGCTACAGTAGCAACAGGGGGGATGCCAAAACTTTCCGAGCTGCGCCTGCAACAGAGCACTGTCTGGTTGTGGAACAGGCCGATCTATGACGATGCATCCGGCGGGCATTTGCGTATCGAACTGAGAGCCCTGCCATCCGGTCCGAGTGTAGTGGATATGATGGCCAATGCCGCTTTGGCGATAGGTCTGACCGAAGGTCTGCGCCCGGAGATAAACCGACTTATCACCGCGCTGCCTTTTTCCTATGCCAACTATAATTTTTACCGGGCGGCGGAGTTTGGTGTCCACAGTCGCATTCTCTGGCCTGACCCCGATGCGTCCCAACTCAGCGATGCGCCGGTGCTGGAACTGCTGCAACGCCTGTTGCCGGTGGCCTACGCCGGGCTGCAGTCAATCGGTGTCGAAACCAGTGAAATTGACCGCTACCTGGGTGTCATAGAGAGGCGTATTGACCGCGGTTTGAGCGGTGCGGAATGGCAGTTGCAGAAATATGATGCGCTGCGTCGTAAGCATGACAGCAGAACCGCCTGCCGTCTTTTGCTCGATCACTACTACGAGCAGAGTACAGCTAATAAACCGGTTTCAGAATGGGACTGACCTCCTCCTGAAGTAGACAGGGATCAAAAGTAAAGCGATGTTTCAACAGACTGAAAGCAATTCCCTCATTCATCACTTCGACAGTTCAATAAGCGACGATATTGGCGAGACCATAGAGGAGTTTCTGGCGTTTCTGCCGGGTCCCAGCCGCATCAGGCTGAAGGGGAAGGACTCCAGCCGTTGCCGTGTACTGGTTACGCTATTGCACGGCAATGAGCCGTCAGGCATGCGGGCTCTGCACAAGCTGTTAAAGCATGGCTGCGATCCGGCGGTGGACATCTATTGCTACCTGATAGCGACGGAAGCCGCGGCTCTGCTGCCATTGTTCACCCACCGTCAGGTTCCTGGTAAGCGGGACTATAATCGTTGTTTTTTACCACCTTTTGAGGTCGATGATCAGGGGCCTGTCTGTGCCCAGCTGCTGGATGAAATATTTCGGCTGAATCCGGAGGCGGTCGTCGATATGCACAATACCTCGGGAGAAGGGCCGTCATTTGGCGTAACAACCAGCTACGATGAAAAGCACGACGAGATCGTCTCGCTGTTCAGCGATCGCCTGGTAGTGACAGATCTGCGGTTGGGGGCTCTGATGGAAACCAACACGGCCAGAGTGCCAGTTGTCACTATTGAATGCGGTGGCTCATTCGAATCCGTGGCTGATCGGATTGCCCTGGAGGGGGTGTCACGCTATTTCAGCAAGGAAGAGTTGTTCGCGGAAGAGACCAGGGATTATGGTATAGAGCTGTTCGTTAATCCCATGCGGGTGGAAATGCATCAGGCGACAACAATATGCTGCGCGGAATCTCATGTACGGGGTTCAGACATTACGCTTATCAGGGATATCGAGCATCTTAATTTCGGCCTTGTCACACCCGACACACTGCTTGGCTGGGTGTCTCCGGAGGCCATGAGTAAGATGGCAGCGTTTGATGCTGAGCGAAAAAATCATTTCACGGCGCTCTACCGTGAAGAGGGCGGCGGGTTGTTTCCGCGGCACAATCAAAAGCTTTTCATGATTACTTCCAATCTGGAAATAGCCCGAAGTGATTGTCTATGGTATGTGACTCCGGCGGAGTAATAGCGCTGGCAGGTTTTTGACAGACTGGTACGCTTGCCGATACATCGCTATAGCCAGACTCAATAGTTAATCAGAAGCTCCCATGGTTTCCATGTTGATATCCTTCTCGAGGACTGTGCCATCAAGATCCTGAACTGAGTAGAGAGGGCCGGCGGGAGCGGCATAAAGGGTAATAATGTATTCTCTGGTTTTCAATATTCCCGTTGCAACCGGAGCAGTGTTCCTGTCAGATTCAGAACAAGCGGATAAAAACGTCACGGCCAGCATTATTATGACGGTGCGCGATAAGGCGCCGAGTCGAGTTCGCATTGCAGTATATTGCTCTCGTATCAATAATTTCTGTCGGTCAGACTCTGTCGCCACTTAAGTGTCGGGTCGGGATTGTCGCTGTAGATGAGTCGGCCGTCGAAATGCATGCGGTCCACGCCATAGACTTCATAAAGGGCTTCGAGGCTGCTGGCGGGATTGATTAACAGGCTGTCCAGTTCCGTCAGTGTACTCTGATCGGAGAGTGCCTGGGCTGTATACATGAGTCCGGCATCGCGCATGCCCCCGACAATGAGTATCTGGTTTTCGCTACTGGCTGGAAAAGTCGAAAAGAACCCGTAATCTCGAAACTGCTGCCCTTCTTCCGGTAAACCGGCGTCGCTGGTGTAATACCTGCCGGTCTGAGTATTCAATAACTCATCGTAGCTGCGACCGATCTGCAGGTTGGAGGCAGCGAAGACCATGTCGCTGAGTTTGTCGAGGGCGGACAAGTAACCCACATAGATAATATGGTTTTCCCTTAGTTCGATGGTTGTCAGATCGGACATCATGACCACCTGAAAGTGCTTTCCGCTGGCGCTCAGGATCGGGATTATCCTGGAGAGGGCATAGGCACTTCCTTCCGGCATGTAACTGAGATCGAGATCCTGATAATTGTGTGTTGTTTCCCAGTCGCTGAAGTGCCTTTCCTCCAGGTCGTTTCTGGAGTTGATAGTGAAATCCCGCACCATGCGGCCGATATTTCCCCGTTCGTTCAGCTCTCCAAAAATGTAATAGTCTCCCATTACGAGCATGATAGGCTGATCGTCGTCCAGCAGGTTTTCCCAGATCGACGAAACCAGGGGAGGAGCGTGCGGCGGGATACGATCGGCGTTGCGGGTTAACGAAAGGCTTACCAGGTTGGCGAGAAATAGCAGAATGACAGTCAGGGCGAGTCCTCGCATGCTGACTCGACTGCTTGCCGGTCGAGCCGGGGCGGGTACAGCAGCGTCTGGCCGGTTGTCGACCGCCGCTATGGCGTACTGCCCTTTGGGAATTACTATCCGGTAGGGTGCTTCCGCCTGGTGAGAATCGTAATAACTATCGAGTTTTTTGCGTAGCTGGTGAACGTACGCACGTACCGAGGAGTCTCGGGATACATCGTAATCGGAGCCTTTGCCGAGGGCATCCGCCGCTATTTCTATTTCCTTCGGGACCTTCCCGGCCAGAGAGCACCTTAACAGGTAGTCCAGCAGTGCCTCATATACCGGTGACCGGCCCAGTTCCCCACTGGCTTTGATGTGATCAACCAGTTGTTTGATGTCGTCGGCCGTAAACGCCTGCTCTAGCTGAAGGTAAGTCGGGTTGTCCGATGGCAGTGAGGTCATAGTTAATGTCGGACCGGGATGCGCTGAAAAAATAAGCAGGCAAGCAGCAGGAAGTCGTAAGCTAAGCCCTGGGGCAAAATAAATCAACCGCCAGCACTGGCAGAGTCCAATTCGATGATTGCCCGTGTGAAACGCGAATTCAGGTGTTTGCGACAATATGTCGCAGGGGGCTTCAGGCCTGTTGCCTGCGCTTAGAAGCTGGCGTTGTTGGTACCGCAGGCCTGCCCTTATTGCTCTGTTACCTATTGAAAAATAAGATAAAAAAAGAAATGGCGGTCGGGGCTTTGGTGCCGCGCAACCGGCGTAGGCAGGTCGCGGATATAAGCGGGGCGTTGTTGTCAGGAAGCTGCTCAGTATTCATTCAGAGTGACCGGTGACATAATAAGTAGCCTCTAGTTGATTGGCGCCGAGCACTGCGGCAATCAACCAGAGGTTCCTGAACCCGTTCGAATCATTTTAAGATTAACTTGGAGGTTACCGTGAGGAACCAATTCAGTCACTGGCAGAATGTCGCCCGAAGTCTGGCCCTTATCACGACACTTTTTGGGTTTTTATCTACCGTTCAAGCCCACACCGGGCTGAAAGAGTCCCACCCGGCCGATGGCGCTGTTATGAGGGCTGCTCCTGAGCAGATTCGTCTCCAGTTTACGGCGGCAGTCAATCTGGTGCGGTTTACCGTGACTGATCAGACCGGCAGTGCAATCGATCTGGGCTTCCGGCCTCAGTCCAGCACGACTGATGACTACCTGTTGCCTGTAGCGCATCTTGGGGCAGGCACCTACACAGTTGGCTGGGCGGCAATCGGCGAGGATGGTCATACGGTAACTGGCGAGTTCGGTTTCAGTGTCGACCCCAACGCCGAGGAAGAGCACGGTGGTCATCACGCCGAAGGCGGGTCACACTCCCACTAACCAGGCAATGTTCGCGTCTCTGTCTACCTGGGAAATCGTTAGCCTGCTTAGCAAACTGTGCTGGTATCTGGGTGTCACTGGCGTTGCCGGTGGCATCGCTTCGGTGTGGATACTCGCGGACCACAGTCGCCGGGGCCTGCAGTGGAGTGTGCTGTTCACGCTCGCAGGGGCATTGCTGGGATTCCACGGGGTCATCTTTTATTTTCTCGCCCAGGTGGGCGCGGCCAGTAACACCGGTCTGACCGGCATGTTTAACTGGGGCCTGATCAGTTTTTATCTGAATCTCGGTGTTGGTGAAACCAGCCTGCTGCGGATGGGTATTTTCCTGACGCTGGTGCTTGGACAGCTTTTTACAATCGGCTATCTGAAACGACTCACCAGGCCTCCCGGGCAGGCCTTCTTTCGGTTTTTCTATCGGCTCAACGGAATAGCCGTGCTGATTCTATTGTTATCCTTTCAGGCTACCGGGCACACGGCGCCCCTGGGGTTGGCAGCCCGGGTCGCTATTATCCTGCATGTACTGTGCGTAGCGCTCTGGCTGGGCTCGCTGGTCCCATTGCTGCGATCGACCCACCAGTTCGAGCCTGGCCAGGTGCGGTTTATCATGGGTCAGTTCAGTCGCCGTGCTACGGTGATGGTCAGTGTATTGCTCGCAGCGGCGGGATTGCTGGTAGTAAACCTGATCGCATCTCCAGGGGAGCTGTTCAGCTCGGCGTACGGCCTCAACCTGCTGCTGAAAACGGCCCTGGTGTCGGTCATGTTGTCATTGGCTGCACTGAATCGCTGGTGGCTCGTACCGAAGCTGGAAAGCCCTGGAGGTATTTATCAATTACGCCGCAGCATTGCCCTGGAAACAGTTGTCGGCCTGCTGGTCCTGGCAGTTACCGTTTATCTATCCACCGTTATCGGCCCTCTCACTCACAGCGAATAACCCGCGCTGCTGTGCCGAATGTCAAGCTTTTCCCGTGCTCAGACTGCGGCGCCAGGACCTGCTGGTTCAGGTGTGTTGTCAATCAGGGTTTTGAGTGTCAGCGTATCAATGTCCAGCATTACCAGATCAACGCTCTGTCGGGGGGCGTCGAGCAGTGTGGTCGATACAGTGGCGGGCTGCCGGGCAAACAGAATGGCATTGCCCACCGGTGACCATTGCAGGTTGTACAGGTAGTCTTCGCTGCTGAACAGGACCAATGGCCCGCCATCGGAACCGGCCTCAGCCATGTACAGACGCGACAATCCGTATTCATAACGCAGGAAAGCCACTGTCGAGCCGTCCGGTGATATCGCGACGGTTCTGTTCTGGCCGGCCGGTTCGTCAAACGAATTCAGCGTGCTGAGGCTGACCAGGCGACCCTGTAAGGGCTGCTGCTCGGTGATGACCCGATCGCCGGGCCGGTCGAAGTCTGCTAACGACGGGCCGGCTGCGGGCTCGTGACTCGCGCTCCAATAGCTGAAACTCAACCAGCTGCTCACCAGGCAGGCGGCAAGCAATGCCTGGCCTCTGCGGACGCCAGGCCTCGCTAAACCGCACAGTAAGGGGATGCCGGCTATCCACCCCGTGGTTTCCAGGTCGTCCCTTGGCGTGATCGTGCCAACCGGTAGGAGGAGCCGGTAACCTCGCTTCGGAACAGTCTGAAGATAGTCTTTGCGGCATCCACTTTCCTGAAGCGGCGGCTGCAACTGCTTTCTGAGCTCGCTGATGGCTCGCGTCAGGGAGTTGTCGGTCACAATGACCTGGGGCCAGAGTTCATTGCTGAGCTGCTCGCGGGTCACTACCAGACCGCTGTTCGCTGCCAGAAAGCACAGCAGGTGCATGAGTCGAGGCTCTAGATTGCGTTGGCATGAGGTTCCGGAAATGCTCGAAAGCTGATTCAGGGCGGGTTCTATGCGCCAGTCACCAAGCAGGAAAGGGTGTTGCAGGGCTACGCTTAGAGTTTCTTTTTGCGGTAATGTTGTCTCTGACATTATGCGCCTAACCTTATGATAAATAATCAGTAATTAGGATATTTCTCCAGAGTGGCAAGCCAGGCTCGCGGCGCTGCTCCGGGGCGGCGCCGGCGTTGGGGGCCGAGTCGAAGCTGACGGTCGGGCCCCCGAAGCCGATGGCATCCATTCATTCCCAGTGAACGGTTACACGAGGGATAAGAAAACACAGTTGGGAGATTTTTTCCATAGCGCCAGTCTTCCTCAGCTCCGTCTTCAGCTTTTCTGGATATTTTCTTCCGCCTTTATTCAGGACTCTCAAATTGAACCTGGCTAATCTGCTTCCCATGTCCTTGGTACGCCTCCAGACAGCAGGTAATCCTGTCGGCGACCGGCAGTGGTATTGCCGATGCTGACTCAGGTCTTCAATGGCGGGGGTCTTCGCAGAGGTACCGGGGCTCGGTTAATTGTGAATAGACGAAGGAGAAGAGTATGAGCACCAGACAGATTTTCAGTCGCTGTATCGTTGCGCTTGCCCTGGTGGCGGTGGCCGCCTGGCTGTCCATGGCCAGCGCGCTGGGTTCGCCAGCGTCGGCAACCGGCAGCAGCTCGCTTGCGCCCATGCTGAAAGAGGTAACGCCGGCCGTGGTGAGTATCAGGGTGACGGAAGCGGTTGGGCAGAATCTACGCGCGCCTTTGCCAGGTCAGTTCCCTGAGTCAATGCGGCGCTACTTTGATTTCGGCGACCGGGAGCCTGACGGCCGGTTGCTGATTCCGGAACAGGAAAGCAGGCCGAGGCGACAGGGCGCCGGGTCAGGGGTCATTGTCGATGCCGGACAGGGGTTCATTATTACCAATCAGCACGTAGTTGCCGACGCGGACTCGATCAGCGTGACCCTGGCGGATGGACGCAATTTTGAGGCGGTTCTGGTCGGCCATGACCAGAAGACCGATATTGCGCTGTTACAGATTCAGGCATCCAACCTGAAGGCACTGCAATTCGCGGACAGTGACAAGGCCGAAGTAGGGGACTTTGTGGTCGCCATTGGTAACCCGTTTGGTCTGGGCCAGACAGTTACATCCGGTATCATCAGCGCGCTTGGCAGGGCGGGCCTGGACAACGGAAACTATGAAGACTTTATCCAGACCGACGCGGCGATCAACAGGGGCAATTCCGGTGGTGCACTGGTAGATATGGAAGGTCGGTTACTGGGAATCAATACTGCGATTATCAGCGCCAATGGTGGTGGCAGCGATGGTATCGGTTTTGCGGTGCCCGCTAATATGGTTGCTGCGGTCGTCCATTTACTGGAGCAGGATGGCGAGGTGCGGCGTGGCATGCTGGGGGTACAGATCAGCGATGTGTCGCCGGAAATCGTTGCGGCCCTGAAGCTGGGTACCCAGCGAGGGGCGCTGGTTGCCGGCGTGCTGGCCGACAGCGCGGCGGAGGCGGCGGGCATCGAAGTCTATGATGTGATAGTCCGCGTTAACGGCAAGGAGGTTGAAAATGGCCGCGATGTCCGCAACCGGATAGGTCTGATCCGACGCGGAGAAGCTGTGCAACTGGGTATAGTGCGCGGTGGTGAGGCGCTGAATCTGACCGCTACCATCGCTGGCGACGAGGGAGTCGTGGCCGCGGCCAGCCGCGAGCCCGGCATTGACAGATTCGCCGGTGCAACTCTGCGGGACGCCATGGGCACGGCCAGCCAGCCGCAAATGGATGGCGTAGCTGTGGTTGGTGTGGATCCTGACAGTCGATCCTGGCAAGCGGGCTTGCGAGAAGGCGACATAATCATCGAGCTGAACCGTGAGGCTATCGCGGATCTGCAACAATTCAGGCAGGAACTGGCTGCCGCCGGCAGGCTGGTGGCACTGACCGTATGGCGGGAGCATCGCCGGTTGCTGGTGCTGGTTTCATGAGCCATTGACGCCTCCCTGATACGGTGACTATGGGGCTGTGCCTGCTGCAGCAATTCTTCGAAGCACCGGCCTGGTGATTTCATCCCGGGCCGGCTTTTTTCGATTCACCTCTCACCTCTCATCTCACACAGTTTAGCGCCTGCCTCTGGTTGTGATTCCTGATGCGATCCAGACTCCTGTGAAGTGCGGTTGCAACCTGTCGTGCAAATTCCTTGCGCAGCCCATCCCGGCATCGGCGGGTCTGGCTACCGGCACATGTCGGCCGGGGTACCGCGCAACCTGGTCTGAGATTTCTTTCCAGTAAATTTCGGTCCCTTCTCAATTCGTTTGAGCGAGGGTCGCGGGCTTTGTTACAGCGACTGCGGCGTGTATCATTGAGCCGCTTTTTATTGCACGGCAAAGACTATGGCCGTGCAGGGACCATCGACGATCAAGCGGGTAAGCACAACTTGAGGTTTATGAAATTCGGATCGCTATCGTCGGGAGTCGCGCTGCTGGCCACCTTGCTGTTTTTTTTATCAGCAACGCTTAATGCGCAGCAGGAGCCCTACCAGCTTTACCTCGAAGACTCCGTTACCGATGCTGAACAGCGACCGGACCTGGATGGATTTCTGCTGTGGCTGAGTCAACAGATTGCCGAGCAGAATCTACCAGGAGCTGCCGTGGCCCTGGTATCCAGGGAGCGGACGCTTGACATTCAGACCTGGGGCGAGCGCAGTGCCGACGATCATCTGCCTATTACTGAACAGTCCCTGTTCCGGATTGCGTCAGTATCCAAAACCTTTGCCGGCACAGTGGCATCCCTGGTCGTCGGCGCGAACCCGCAGGCCTGGGAGGCGCCGATTACGGACGTGCTCCCACAGTTGCAGATTGGTACCGGAAGTGCCTCCCGCGCTATCACGTTAAGAAACATTGTAAGCCATACCACCGGCCTGATGCCCCATGCCTATTCGAACATGCTGGATGCTGGCGTAGTCTATGAAAGCATCCTGGAAAAATTTCACGAAATTCCCACTGTGTGTCCGCCAGGTCGGTGCTATGGTTATCAGAACGTAGTGTTTTCTCTTATTGCTGACGTCGTAGAGATAGCGACCTTGAAAAGCTATGAAGAGTACCTCAGCGAGGAGCTCTTCAGACCCCTGGGTATGGAACATGCGTCTACTGGCCTGGAAAGTTTCGTCGGCAGTTCCGATGCCACCACACCGCATCGACTGGTGCGCGGCACCTGGCGGAGCACAACCCACAATCCGGCCTACTACAGCGTTACACCGGCGGCGGGAATCAACGCCAGTGTGGTGGACATGGCAATCTGGGCTCGTGCCAATCTGGGTGGATTTCCCGCTGTATTGTCCGAGTCATTCCTGCGACAGCAGCACGAGCCGGTGGTGGAGACGCCGCGCGGCAATTATTTCAATCGCTGGCCGGGGCTGGAGAAAGCCTATTATGCACTTGGTTGGCGGGTCTTCGATTACCGGGGGCTGCGCATCGTGCATCACGGTGGCGGTGTGAGGGGCTTTCGTTCAGAGGTGGCACTGGTGCCGGAACGAGATCTCGGGCTGGTGGTACTGTTCAATGCCGAAACCAAATTGGCCAATGATGTAGTGCCGGCGTTCCTGGATTCGCTTTTAAAATAACTTATGGATCTTCTGATTAATTACCGCAACGCTCTGGCCCTCAGACAACCCCGCTGGCAGGGGAGTGATTATTCCTCTGCGCACGACGCCTCGCAGCTGCGCCCGACAGCCCTCGCAGCCGATTGCGGAAATCAATCAGAGGCTCTTTATTTTTCACCCAGAGATTCCGGAGAAAGCACACTATGAGCTCGGTAATAGAATTGTTGAAGTCCCATCGCAGCATTCGAAAGTTTACGTCGCAGCCGATCGAGGAAACTCTTTTTCGGCAATTAATTGAAGCCGGGCAGGCTGCCGCCACATCCAGCTTTTTGCAGGGCAGCACGGTAATCCGGGTGCGAGAATCTGCAGCGCGGTCACAGCTGGCCCGCCTGGCGGGCAACCAGCCTTATGTGGAATCAGCGGCCGAGTTCCTGGTTTTTTGTGCCGACCTGAAACGGGCAGGTAACTACTGCCATCAATACGGTAAACCCTTTGAGGGCGACTATACCGAACATTTCATAATTGCGACTGTGGATGCGTCCCTGATGGCACAAAGCCTGGTGACGGCGGCCGAATCGGTAGGGCTGGGAATCTGCTATATCGGTGGTATCAGGAATAACCCTCGAGAAGTCAGCGATCTGCTGCAACTACCCCGCGGCGTCTATCCCGTATTCGGTCTGTGTCTCGGCTATCCCGATCAGAATCCTGAGGTAAAACCGCGCCTGCCGCAGTCGGTGATCGTGAAAGAAGATGTTTATAACGAGGTCGGAGATGCTGAAGCAATAGCTGATTATGACGAGACGGTACGGGAGTACTATCGGACCCGCACTGGCGGTGGTCATGGTATAAGCTGGAGCGAGCAGGTCGCGACCCTGTTGTCTGAAAAGTCACGACCGCATATGAAAGCATTTCTTGCCGAACAGGGTTTTGAGTTCCGTTAACCACCCATCAGGCTGGTTTGTGGACCCGCTGGTCGAAGTAAACCATGCATTGGCGGGACAGGGCGCAGAGATCTCCTTGTTCCGTGAACAATTTCCCGGACTGCTGGGTATAGCCGTGCGCGGCATGATCTATCTGGTAGTCAAGATAGAACCAGTCGTCGCTGATTGACTCCGGTTCTTTGACAAACTCCAGAGACCAGGTGAGCGAACTTGCCGGCACCCCGGGCTCCGTGTAGTGAGAGAGGATTACCGGAGGGGGAATATCCGCCAGGGCGATGATTTTCTCGATAGGAAAATCTCTCATGTCGCTGCGGTGTCGGGCCCAGATTCCCAGTCGATGGTCTTTTTCACCACTGAATGGAATGCCGCCACCGGTCCATGCACCCTCAAAATAGCGCAGAAAAGGCGGGGCAGTGGTATTACGCTGGAACCCCCGCTGCAGGTCCCGCGGTTCTGGATTGAAGGCCGGTGCCGCAGGCACTGTCAGGGAGTTTCGCGAGTTTCCAAATACTGCCATGATCTGCAGGCATAACTCGCCATTGGACAACAAGTCGGCGGCCAGTTGCGTGACATTTTTACCTTGACGCTGGACCCTGGGTACCACGACCACCTCACCAGGTGGGATCGGGCCGATAAAAGACACCATCAGCGACCGGATAGGCTGCGGCTCCGGGAGTAATTTAGTGATTCCGCAGACAGCTATGGCGGTGCTTAAGCCTCCAAATGCAGAGCGACCCTGAGTCCAGGTCGCCGAAAATGATGTCCGGTGCTCGGGATGATTCCTCAGTTGTTTCAATATTTCAGGTAAGTCTCTGTCCTGCATAGTAAATACGTCTCTTGGCTTAGAACTTTGAGTGTTTCCGTTGGGGTTAAGAGGCGGTAGAATGCACGGAATGCCTGTTTGCACAGCTTACCAGTCTATTGCGGAGTCTTATTATGTTTATGTCCCGGCGCAGAGGTGGAATTTTCCTGCCGACCATTGTGTTACTCGCCTGCCTGTCGTTGGGTATGACAACGGCCGATGCGCAGCATCAGGGCCATGACGGGCCTCAATTCGGAGTGAGCGCCACGATTGCCGGTATTGTAGCAGAAACGGTACCCCTGAATGATGCGGTGCTGGTCAACTCGCCAACTGCGGTGCAGTTACAATTCGATCAGCCCGTGGAACTTGTCAAGCTGGTGATTTATGACAACCAGCGTGATTGGGTGGATATCGGATTCCGCTACCGGCCCGGTCCTGGAACCCAATACGCCTGGCCAGTGCCCGCACTGCAACAGGCCGATTACTACTCGGTCAGTTGGGCGATTCTGGATGCCCGTGACCGTCTGGTAAAAGGCAGCTTCAGTTTTGCCTTCGGTCCGGGCGCGGAAACCCCTTCGCTGGTGATGGCCCGTGAAATGATGCACGCGGAGCATCAGGGCATGCCCGATCTGAATGGTCTGCAGCCCGAGCCCGGAGGTATCCGGTTCAGCGACGCCCCCGATCCTAACTTTGAGCCACCCTTTGCCCCGGTATTGGGGCAGCCTCGCTAGGCGTTATCAACAGGCACACAAAAAACCCGATGAAGCTGAATTCATCGGGCTTTTTTGTGTGCGTCTGCAGCTCAGGGGGTGACGTTTACCGTGATGAACTGATCGTGGTAGAGGCCACCATCATCGGCCCGACCCCATAGTATATAGGTCCCGGGTTGGTCAAAAGTAATCCGGGTCTCATACAGGCCGTCCTCGGGGATTGGCGGCGGTTGCTACAACCACCCGTAGGCAGGCCCGATTTGTTGACCCTGCCGCTAGGAGTCCTGGGCTGCCAGGCCGGCCGGTAGACAGGCCAGTACCGTTACCAGAAGCCAACCTGCCAGCACCTTGCCGCCGAGATCGTTATTCTTATTCATTATTTTTTCTCTCGGGGTCGTGTATTTTTTATCAGGGTCTGACATTCACCGTTATGTACTGATCATGGTAAAGCCCACCGTCATCTGCTCGCCCCCACAATATGTACGTGCCAGGGGTATCAAAAGTGACTTCTGTTTCATAGATACCGTCTTCGGGTACGGCAGGCGGTTGCCACAGAGCACCCCAGGGGGAGTTGGCGGATGTACGGGTGTCTTCCCACGGCTTCACCTGGGGTGGGTCGAACTCAACCGCATCCTGAATTTCTCCAGCTGCCGGCTCAGGACCTCGATAAACATTCCAGGACAGGAACAGCCCATTTCTTTTTCCTACGGTGACGCGACTGGGCGGATTAAGCATTCTTTCAATCAGATCTTCTTCTGTTTCGATGCGTGAACGACGTGGCTTGGGAATGCCGTCGTCCTGCACCTGGGCTCGGATCAGCAAGGGTTCGCCGATATTGACCGTTCGTACTGCATCGCCCAGCACCGTCAGTTGCGGGGCGATATTGGACCGCGATTCGGGACTGCTGGTGCCAGCACCCAATGAACCGGTCTCGGAGGCAATCACCACGTCGTCTATGATGTAATCGGTAGCCAGGGTTGCGAATGCACGCTTGGTGATGCCGTTGGGGGAGGTGACCTCCCAGACCAGTTCCTGGTCGCCCCAGTCGGCTGGAACCACCACCTCGAAGGTAAAACGGTTGCGGCGCGGGAGAAAGTGGGTGGGTTGGCCCCGGTCGGCGTCGCCCGGGGAGAAGAAATTGTTATTGCCTACAGGTATATCGACTTCCTGTTCCCAGTTCTCGTTGAAATAACCAAAAATGAACGAGAAAGTCCCGTCTTCATTTTCACGCCAGCCCTCGTAGGCTGGTTCAACATGCTGGCCCTGACGATAAGATAGCTGGGCATTGACCGTCGGACTTAGCACCAGAGCACTGCAGGACAGCAACAGCAGTAATACGACGCTCTTTAACCGTGCGCTTGGTTTCATTGACTTCTCTCCTTTTTTCTAGCGTTCTCGATTCCTCGTCGGTGATTAGTTCACCCGAAGACGCTTATTAAAATACTGGCGAAAAAAACGCAAGGTCGATGAGTCGAGCCTTGCGTTTTTTGGACTTATTGTGATCGTTAAACGGCAGTTCAGTTAGCTGCCACGTCGTCAGTCAGTTCTTCGCTGGAATCTGTTGTTTCAGGAACCGGCGCTACCAGTGGTGCAAGGCATAACGGGCAGCCGATCACATGGTCATTCGGACCGAGATTTAACTCCTGGCGTCGTTCTTCCATGGCGGCGAAAAACTGCTCATCGGTAAGCTTTACCCGGATACCCAGGTCGATGAACATATTGGTTACAGACCGATTGCCGGACCCCTGCCAGTTGCGTGGGTCAGGTACATTGGGATTGGACTCGGTGTTATTCATGTAGCCAACAATGTGCAATATCGTGCCTTTCGGCAGGATGGGCTGATAGTTGTCGGCGAACGGATAACCGCGTACCCAGTTATGGTCGTAGCCCACACAGGAGAGAGTTTCTACTGTGTAGCCCCAGATGGCTTCCAGGCACATACGCTCGCCCGGGGCGTGCAGGTGAGGCTCAAAAGTGATCAGCTTGGTGTGATTTTCCAGCACGGTGTAGGCATGCAGTTCCTGATCTTTTTCATTGCCAGCGATGCTGATATCGACGCCATTGCCAAGGCCGAATCGGGCCGTTTCAAATTCCGGCTCATATCCCCGGGGATGAAAGCTGAATCCGATCTCCAGATGGCCTGTGGTGTCGCGGCCATTGGAATGCATGTGGACCGAGTCGGTAGCAAAAACCGAACCGGCTCGCAGCAGACGACCGTTTGACGGGTCGAAGATGTCAGGGTTGCGCCCCACCTCGTGAACCGGCCAGCTCACGGTGCCATCAGCTGTCGGGTCACCGTTCTCGTCGTGCACCTCAGTCCGCCAGATCATGTGATGAAATATGTACCGGCCACCGACAGTCTCTCTACCGGTTCCGGCGCTCGGTACATCATTGACTTCGACGATTTCCACCGATTTCACGTAGCGATCTTCTTCCAGGCCCAGCGGTACCCGCGCCAGCTCGCCCCACCAGTCGGGACGACCGGCCTCCATCGAGAAGTCCTGAGTCGACACTACCAGGTCCGGCTGGCCGAGAGTCCACTTGACGCTGTCATCGAAAACAAGCGGTGCCGGCGCATCGGCCAGATCACCCTTGGGGGTCCCGGAACGGGCCCAGACCGAAATTGCGCTGATCTCCTCATCGGTCAGCGACGGATCGTTTTTGAATTCCTGGATGCCGATATCTTTCTCCACGTACCAGGGCGGCATGGCCCCGGCACGGTCTCGCAAAGCAGTTTTGTATTCGATCAGTCCGGCGAAAGGCGCTACCTGCTCGTAGGTCACCAGCGGCATGGGCGCCACACCACCTTCGCGGTGGCAGTTCTGGCAACTGCGTTGCAGAATGGGTTCGATATCCTTGTGAAATGTAACCTGTCCGGCATTCTGTGCCATGCTGGCGACTGGCCAGAGCACTGATGCTGCCAGCGCCATCAGGCCGGTAACTTTCAAGAAGCGAGTGATGGGCATGAGTTTGTCTCCCCGTGCTAGATTCAAATCAGTCTAATCCAGTCTGGTCTATTGGATTCCGGTCTTTTTCCATCAGGTTGCGCAGGCCATGGAATTTGCAGGAGCCTGACAGCCATCCGGAATAGCCCTCAAAGATATCACGAGATTGGCACGATTAGAACGACTGTGTCGTGAATTTCAGGGTCGTTGCCGGATGCAGCTGCAAGGACAGCGGAGAGGAGCAGGAGGAGGTCGCGATCAACTCTGACGGCGTGTTTCCAGGTTGTTGATATTACTGGAAATCTTTTGTTTCCGGGTCGCGCATCAGGGCAAGCAGGTTGCTGCTGGCAAATAACGCTGCAATAGCGATCATCACAGCGAAGGTGAACCATTGCAGGGCGTAGGAAAGATGCGTATCGATGTCCACATTGGTTTCCGGCCAGTGCCGCACCAGCATGCCGGGTTGTTCTTCCGTCAAGCGCACGAGATAGGGGAATAGTGGCTCACCAAAGATACTCTCCAGGACATCCATTTCGATGCTTCGAACACGCAGGGGCCAGCTGCCGGCGTCGATCTGACTGGGGAGAATGCGTTCATCGGGAGCAGGCACGTAAATCTGTGCTTTCAGTTGCACCGGTCCCTCCACGGGACGCAGGTTCGGGGGCGTGTTAGGGGGCAGGATGCCGCTGGTCCAGCCGCGGCTTACCAGCACCAGGCGGCTGGAATTTTCAAGTTGAAAGGGTGTCACCACCTCATAGCCGATCTGGCCTTCGAAGAACTGTGCCGTCACCAGGATGGCCCGCTGATTCACATACTCTCCCTGCAGAGCCACATGGAGGTTACGCAACTCCGCGGGGTTCTGAGCCTCTAGTTCGATCTCTTCAATCGGGCGGGCAGTCAAAAGTTGCTGCTGCTCAAAGACTTCCTGTGCCGCCAGTTTCTCTCCAGCCCGACCTAATTGCCAGAGCCCGAGCCTTAGCAGACCGAATACGGCGAAAAGCACGCAGGCCAGTATGAGCCAGTTGATACGAATTTGCAGCGGTCCCAGAGACCAGATACGCGAGGAAGCCATAGAATGTCGTTGCCATTGCCGGGCTGCGGCCCGGCCAGGATAGTTGCCTGATGAAAAGTCGGTGAGCCTAAAGGAGTTGGAGGTTTAATACAACTGAGGGCTTAATTTCACCGCCCTGATGCTCCTACACGCTGGACGGTGTCTGAGTTTTTGGACCAAATCAGGGAGGGCAGTGGGAGGAGGGCAGCCAACCTGTATGCGCGCTATAGGGGACTGCTGATGCCATCGATAGCAGCAGTTGCGGACCACTTTGGGACCTTAATTAGGGAGAATCCGGCTGGCTACGAGGTGAAACAAGGCCGAGTTGACCGTTATTCAGGGCGGCCTTCTCGTCGTCATGGACGCGCTCTGTCGCTGTGTTAGAATCGATGCAGTCTTGCTTTCAAGGCGAAAACCACTGCTGGCCAGATGCCGGGTCCGGAAAAAGCAATCAATTCCGGATAACGAAAACAGCCTGATAACTATAAAACAAGAAAAGCGACGAGGTGGTTGCGATGAGAATGTCCAATTTGCGGGGAAACCTGCAGTCTATCCTGATGCTGTTTTCATTGGTCTGTTCCGCGCAGGCGGCGGTGCCATTCGAGCCGCCCAGAACAGCCGACGGCAGTCCGGATTTCAATGGAATCTGGCAGACCATGGGGGCTGCTCACTGGGATATTGAACCCCATGCAGCTGATTTCCCGCCTCTATCTGAACTGGGTGCCTGGGGCGCGGCGCCAGCAGGGTTGGGGATCGTGGTCGGTGGTGGAATTCCCTATACGGCTGAGGCCCGGCTCAGGCAGCAGGAGAACCGCCAAGAGTGGCTGGCTCGCGATCCCTATGTGAAGTGCTACATGCCTGGCGTACCCAGGGCGAACTATCTGCCTTTTCCCTTTCAGATCGTCCAGTCACCTGATCACCTTATCATGGCTTATGAATTTGCCAGTGCCAGTCGGATTGTTTACATGAATCGGCCTGACTTCGAGGCACCGGTGTTGAGCTGGATGGGGCACTCCAGAGGCCACTTCGAGGGCGACACACTGGTAATTGACGTTACCGATCAGATGCCTGACAGCTGGCTGGACCATGCGGGTAATCATCACTCTGATGCGCTGCGAGTGACCGAGCGTTACACGCATACTGGTCCGGATACGTTATTGTATGAGGCAACGCTGGAAGACCCCAACGTCTACACCCGGCCTTGGAAAATCAGGTTTCCGCTTTACCGCAGGCTTGACGAGAACATGCAGTTGCTGGAATTCAAGTGTGTAGAGTTTGTTGAGGAAATGATCTACGGACGCTTGCGCAGAATCAGTGACGAGGATGATCAGAGGCCAAATCGGTAGGGGACGTTTTCTCGCTGCTTGTGAGGCAATCCCGCCCTAGGCGGGACTGCTGAACGGCGACCAGGCAGCACTCGGGTTTGCGGGCCGCGTGATGTCTCTGATGTCTCAGGCTAGAGCCCTACCACCTTGCGATTTGGAATGGAAGTTTCAGATCTGGAAACGGAATTCATGTGTTGCAGACCAAAATCGAAATCCTGTTCAAGCTCCACAACGGTGAGTGAGCTGCTGACTTTCATTTCGTAGCCCATTTCCTGGCTGTCAACCAAGGGTTCAATGCAGACGCTTGTCAGCGAGATTGTCTTCTGGTTGTCTGTGGAGGAAATTGTCACCATGCGACCGCTTTTAAATGTTTCCCCGGGTGCAGGGGGGAATATATTGTCCAGCACAAAAATCTTGTGATCACGATTAAATGCGGTGATCCGGCTTGAGTAAGAGCGGCCTTCGCCTTCGAACTTTACTGAAACGGGCTTTCCAGAATTGCGGAGTCGTTCCAGTTCTCTTGCTACGTCATGATAGCCGCGGTTGCTGGAAGTTAGTTCGCCAAGCTTTTCAAAGATGTTCATAGCGTCGTCACTCTCTAATTCCGTTTATTAGCCAATACATCGTAGATAATACGTGATTCTTTAACGACTAGTTTAATAGTTCAGTTCGGTTAAACCTGTCGCTCCATTCGGGAATTCATTTCCGCGAAGGACAGAAAGGATGATATGGGTTCCAGTGCCGCTGGTGCTGTGATTCGGTTCACAAACCTGTCACTGGCAGAAAAAATGGATGATTATCAGTTTGTTAGCGTGGTCTGGCGGTTGATGATCGGCGTTTCGTAGTAAGAAAGCGTGACAGAGATCACGCTTTGGAATGGTTTTTTACAGTGGCTCGGTAACCTAAAACACAGTTTTCTCGATTATGGTGGTCAGTAAATGCGGTGTATTCCTGGTGATCGGGTCTTTCTGAGGCAGGAAAGGATTACTGCTGTGGCAAGGGCATTTCCCGGCTTTCGTCCGCCCTGGCGGGAATAAATACCGGCGCCGCCTCGGGAGTGCGAATCTGTTCCAGCCAGAAGACTCCGTCATAGGGTGCACTGTTGCCTCGGGTGCCGAAAAAGTCCACGTCGCCATCGCCGTCTGCATCGCGGGCGATAAACTTGTCGAACATGCCTCGTTTACGTCTGGAGATGTCGTGGCGACGCCAGTCGCCGCGGGCATTGCCGGGATTTTCAAACCACCCCAACCGACCCAGCGCCCCGTTCACGTCGATACTGCTGTCGTTTTCTCTGTCGCCCTCGCTGTAGCTGCCTGCAATGATGTCCAGGTCGCCATCGTTGTCGATGTCAGCCACTTCCAGCCCGGTCACAGTGTCTGATTGAAAGCTGCCAATAAAATGTGCATTCCAGGCATCACCGGGACGCGAGGGTTGTTCTATCCAGGCCAGATCGCGTCGCGATCGGCCTATGATGTCCAGTTTTCCATCACCGCTAAGGTCCGCGTACTCGAGGTTGAAGCCGGCCATGCTGCCGCCATTGATGCCGATGGCGTGTTCACGAAAATCCAGCCCGCCAGTGCCGAGATTTTCAAAGAACACCAGTCGTGCTTCGCCCCGACTGCCTACCACGATGTCGATGTCGCCATCGCTATCGAGATCCACTGGTTCTGCGTTCTGCGGAACACTGAAATAACCCAGAATCACCTCTTGCCAATTTTCGCCCAGCAGTGGATCTCCGCTGACCTTGAAAATGGAAACGGGATTGGAAACTGCAAAATCGTCCGGTCCCGGAATCTGGGCCCCCTTGTTCGGGGCCGAGGCTTCAGGCCGGCCATCGCCATCAAAATCGGCGAGAAAGACTCTGATGTAGGAGCCGCGGCCCTTGGTCATTGGCAGAATCAGCCTTGGCCACGGCGCGGATCGTGCATTCACCCCCGGATTTTGCAGGTAGATGAGATGGGACAGTTCCGCTGCGACCAGGATGTCCGGGTAGCCGTCACCGTTCAGGTCGGCGATATCGGCGTCTTCGGGAGCAGGGGCATCGCTGCCCTCTGCCACGGTGATATTGAACCATTGGTCCGGGTCGGCGGACCCGAAGGCTATTCGAACATGGCCATCCGCGGGCGCGACAAATCCAGGCTGATAACTGGCGGAATCATAACTGGAGTCGAACTCGTGTACCGAGACAATGTCTTCATAGCCATCCTTGTCCAGGTCGGCCATGACCAGGCCATCGCTGCCGCTGAGCAGAAATCCGGCTCGTTGCGGATCATCGATGATATGTTCTCGCCAGCGAATGTATCGGCCGTCCGCTGCCCTGGCGCTGGAGGGGGATTCGCCTACCGGTTGCGTTTGAGCCAGGGCTGTCTGACCAAGGCTGATCAGTAATGTTATGAGAGAAGCGTGGGTAAGCCAAGGGTGTGCCAAAGTGGTCTCCTTGCAGTCATAGTCACAGGTGCTCTAAACAATATGCCCGATCCAGCGACCCGCCAGCATGACGCCGGACCAGATCGCCAGAGACGAAGCGCCGAAAAATCGCACTTTGCCGGGCGGCCTCGGAGCATTGTTCCACTCTCCCAGCTGGCGATAAACCTTGCCGTGAAACAGCGCCATGTTGAGGCCGGCCAGAGCCAACAGAAAAAGCTTCCACTGAAATGCCGGATTCACCATGTGCGAGGCAGCCCGGGTGATAAACATGCCCAGTCCGGTCACGGTGGCAACCGTAAAAGCGCCCCAGGTCCAGGGAAGCAGTTCCCTGCTCAGGAGGGTGATCGGGTAGCGTCTGGTGGCAAATCCCAGCAGACGCAGATCAACCCAGAGTATCGAGCCCAGTACCAGGGTTATGGCAACAACATGGATGGTTTCCAGCAAGGGGAACCAGTTCGTGGCGGCGATTATCTGAGACAAGGATGAATTCTCCAGTGCCACCAGCCAGGACTGTTGGGGGCCGGCATCGAAAACTTCGATAGTCCAAAGCGGGTATTGGAGGTACTCCAGGTAGGCGATCCAGCGTCCGGCGAACACAACCAGTATCCACAACCCAAGGGATAGCAGGGCAATGCCCCGGGCCATCCATTTTCTGCCAGGTTCTTCCCAATAGCCGGCGTACTTTCTGTGCATCAGACAGAAATACAAGGCCAGGGCGATAGCCGGAAGCAGCAAACCCAGTTTCCAGGCGAACACCGGGTTATTGAAATAGCGATTGGGGCGGCCAAAAACGAAGAAGGCACCGGAGATAAAATTGCTGGCCAGTGCCCACCACAGCCATGGCATGACGCGGCTGGTCATTTCGGTAACGGATTGGGAGGGTAAAACCAGGCCGAGTATTCTGAGGTTTAACAGCACTATCGATCCCATGACAACAGCAATGCCAAGGATATGCACAGTCTGGATAATCGGCGGGAAACCGGGGATCGAGCTCAATGCCCACAGGGCTCCCGCCTGGAGAAAGGTGCCGTCTAACAAATTAGCCATGCCGGTAAAGAAGTCAGGCATTGGATCGCCTTTTTTATTATTGTTGGATTAGGGGGCCTCTGATTAATTGCCGCAGAGCATCGCGGTAATTATCGAAGGGCCCCTGGGTCTCGCAATCCGCTATAGATTTTTATCAGTTACAGCACCTTCTGAAGCGGGCACCACCGTCTTTGCATACTTCGCCAGAACGCCCCGCGTATAGCGGGGCTCCGGGCGTTGCCACTGAGCCAGCCGGTCGGAAATTTCCTCGTCACTCAAATGCAGGGCGACTTCATTGCGTTCTGCATCGATAGTGATGCGGTCTCCATTCTCCACGATGGCAATGGGGCCGCCTTCGATAGCTTCCGGCGTGATATGGCCGACTACAAAGCCGTGGCTGCCGCCCGAAAAACGTCCATCGGTGATCAGCGCTATTTCCTGTCCGAGCCCCTTGCCCATAATCGCTGAAGTGGGGCTCAACATTTCTCGCATACCTGGCCCACCTTTCGGGCCTTCATAGCGAATCACGATGACATCGCCAGCAACAACTGTCCCATCGAGTATTCCCTTAAGGCATTCCTCTTCCGAATGAAACACCCGCGCTGCTCCAGTGAATTGCAGGCCTTCCTTGCCGGTGATCTTGGCCACTGCCCCGCCAGGGGCCAGGTTGCCCTTGAGAATGACCAGATGGCTGTCTTTTTTAATCGGCTTCTCGAACGGATAAATAATATCCTGGCCTGCTGGATAGGGCGCTACGTTGGCAAGATTCTCAGCGAGTGTTTTGCCGGTCACAGTGAGGCAGCTGCCGTCCAGCATGCCGCGATCCAACATGGTCTTCATCAGAGGCTGGATACCACCAATTTTGATCAGTTCGGACATCAGGTATTTACCACTGGGGCGCAGGTCGGCCACCATCGGCGTAGCCTTGCCGATCCGGGAGAAATCATCCAGGCTGAGTTCAACACCGATGGTATGCGCCATCGCCAACAGGTGCAGTACTGCGTTGGTGGACCCACCGAGGGCTATTACCACTTTGATGGCATTTTCAAAGGCCGGGCGGGTCATAATGTCGGATGGTTTGATGTCGTTTTCGATCAGGTACATGATGGCTTCGCCCGCCCTCTGGCAGTCGTCCAGTTTTTCCTGAGATATGGCGTCCTGCGCGGAACTGTTGGGCAGACTCATGCCCAGTGCCTCGATGGCCGAGGCCATGGTGTTGGCGGTATACATGCCGCCACATGAACCCGGCCCGGGAATGGCTGTTTCTTCGATCTCCTTCAGTTCGATGTCAGAGACAGTGCCTTTGGCATGACCACCCACGGCCTCGAAGACAGAAATGATGTCGGTATGATTTTTGCCGGGCTGAATGGTGCCCCCATAAATAAAGATGGATGGGCGGTTGAGTCGGGCCATACCCATTACGCAACCGGGCATGTTCTTGTCGCAGCCACCAATAGTGATGATTCCATCGTGACCCATGCAGCCCGAGACAGTCTCGATGGAGTCGGCTATCACTTCCCGGGAAACCAGGGAGTACTTCATGCCTTCGGTGCCCATGGAAATACCATCGGAAATGGTTATCGTGTTGTAGATGACCCCTTTCCCTTTGGCTGCGTCCACGGCGGCATTTACGCTCTCTGCAAGTTCATTAATATGCATGTTGCAGGGAGTGACCATACTCCAGGTGGATGCAATGCCTACCTGAGGTTTTTTAAAGTCCTCGTCAGTAAATCCAACGGCTCGCAGCATGGCTCGGCTTGGTGCCTGTTCCACGCCGTCAACTACGAGGTGAGAATATTTTCTGGGGTCTTTGTTGCTCATAGGGGAATGCTTGTTCTGATCAGGACAGTGTTCAATGGATAACCGCTCAGCGCGAGCCTGAGATACAGCTTCCTGGGCGGTGGCGCCAGTACAGCACAGCTGGCTCGACTTGAGACGGTACGCACTATACAACAAACTCCCTGTAATTGGCCATCAGCAGTCTTTCCAGGGTGCCGTCATGGCTCCTCAGCCTGATGATGGGGGCTGAAAACGGCCAGAAAATCGCCTGCCACTGTTGTAGACTGAGGTCGCCCTGCTGGACAGGGGCAGATCAACGGCGCGTCGGGGGCAACCGGCTGGAGGAGCAACAGTGTTAAGTGATGCCGAAGTTTATGAACTCGCGCGTCAGAATCGCGATCCACGCTTCGATGGTCGTTTTTTTGTTGGTGTCACCACGACCGGGATTTACTGCCGTCCCGTATGCCCCGTGAGAATCCCCAAGCGGGAAAATGTGGTTCTGTTCCCATCTGCGGCTGCCGCCGCTGAGGCTGGATTCAGACCCTGCCTGCGATGTCGGCCGGAGACGTCTCCCGGTACCCCGTCCTGGCTGGGGTCGTCGTTCACCGTATCGAAGGCCTTGCAGATTATCGGACGGGAATCGTCGCACGAGGGGGCCAGTGCGGCACTGGCCGAGAAACTGGGGATCAGCACACGGCAGCTGTGCAGACTGTTCAGGAAACACCTTGGGGCGTCCCCGCAGGCCGTCATACAGACACACCGGCTGCAGTTTGCCAAACAACTGCTTGATGAGACAACACTTCCTGTCTCGGAGGTGTGTTTTGCGGCCGGGTTCGGCAGTGTCAGGCGCTTTAACGAAGTCATAAAAACAACCTATGGAGAGTCTCCCACCCGGTTACGGAAGCGACCCCGCAGGAGGCAGCAAACAACTGCGGGTATCGAGATCCAGCTGCATTACCGTCCGCCCTTCGACTGGCAAGCGATGCTTGATTTCTTCGCCATGCGAGCAATCCCTGGTGTCGAACAGATTACCGACAGGAGTTACCAGCGCTCTTTTGTGCTTGATGACATGGCTGGCTGTTTTTCCCTGGTTTTTTCCCTGCCGGGGAGGTCTGCGTCGTTGACTGTGGTTTTTCCCGACTCCGCTCGACTGCTGGAGATTGTTGAGCGTGTTCGCAATATGTTCGACCTGAGAGCCGACAGCGCCTGGATCGATAGTGAGTTGAGTGCTGATCAGCAGCTGGCTCCGATTGTTGCAAGAAACCCGGGGCTGCGGGTGCCAGGGTGCTGGGACGGACTGGAAATCGCGGTGCGGGCGATCGTCGGTCAGCAGGTGTCAGTAAAAGCAGCAGCCACGCTGATGCGGCGCCTTGTGGAACGGACCGGCGACAAATTCACCACCGCGGCTGAGCAGACTGAGGGAGGTATCTATCGGGTGTTTCCTGACGCTCGTCGGCTGGCAGGGGCTGACTTGTCGGGACTTGGTATTACCGGCAGCCGTATCGAAGCAATTCAGTCGCTCGCCCGGTCGGTAGCCAACGGTCAGTTAAGTTTCGATTGCGCTCAGGATAGCGAGAATTTCAGGCGTCTTTTCTGCCAGCTGAAGGGGGTGGGTCAATGGACAGCTGACTATGTTGCCTTGCGCGCCTTGAGAGACCCGGACGCCTTTCCTCATGGGGATTTGATCCTGCGTCGGGCCTTGCATCTCGGGTCCTCACCGCTTTCCCCCGGCCAACTGCTGGAAAGAGCCGAATACTGGCGCCCCTGGCGCGCTTACGCGGTAATGTTGTTGTGGCGGAATTATCAACAATCGAGGGAACCCCAGGCACCGGCCTGAGTGCGGCTATGAGGTAAATGAGTATGCAGGTACTGTTTTACGATTACATAGAAACGCCCATTGGCAGTCTGATGCTGGCGGGGGACGGAGCTAATCTGGTAGAGCTGGGCTTTCCAGCGGGCAAAGGGGCACGTCGCCATCACCCGGGGTGGGTTTTCAAACCCGAAATATTTGCCGCGGCTCGCGGGCAGCTGGTGGAATACTTCGCCGGTCAGCGTCGAGTTTTTACAATACCAATTGCCCCGCAGGGCACGGAATTTCAGTTGCGGGTCTGGGGCGCGCTGGTTTCCATCCCCTATGGCGAAACCCTGAGCTATGGCGAACTTGCGCGACAAATTGGAAAGCCCAGTGCCAGTCGGGCAGTCGGGGCAGCCAATGGAAGAAACCCGATCCCGATCATCATACCCTGCCACCGGGTGATCGGTGCGAGCGGGAGGCTGGTAGGTTTTGGTGGTGGGCTGGGCGTCAAGCAGAAGTTGTTGGCGCTTGAGCAGGAGGCTATCGCTCCAACTCTTTTCGAACAGGATTGAAGGCGTTACTTGGCGGGCGTCTTCAATGAAATGGTCTGAGACAGTTGATCAGTGCGTCCCGGCCGGCGCCTGACGGAGTCGGCAATCATGGGCACCGGGCCACGCACCAGCCACTGCCGGCGCCAACCGGGTGTGAGCCGATCAGCCTGGCGCCGTCAGGGCTCCCTGGTTGCCAGGCAAAACTTCTACCGCCAGGAGCTGTTCCCGGCCCGAGGCAGCTGTGCGTCTGGACAGTCAGACGGGCGTCGGGCTACAAAGAAGCCGTAACGCTGTCTGACAGATTGGATTCGCTGCCAGTGATGGTCTGATCGGCAGGCTCTCGCGCTTCGGCGGTGTTCACCATTACACTGAGTATCCCCACCAGCACCACTACAGCTACCAGGTTCAGAAACATTATTGCCAGATCGATGCTTCGTTCTCTTGTCATGTATTTTGCTCTCCCTGCAAGATTACTATGAGTCACAAGGGTTTCTGCAAAATTCGTACCCGTTATAAATAAGTAATAAAAACAGCAGGATGCATGATTTCCACTAACCTGGATGTCAAAAAACCTGACACAATGCCGTTAGATAGGTGGGAAGCCGTCTGCCCGGGTTGTCCGAGTAAGTGCCCGTTGTAAAGAGGGGTCTGGCCGGCCACTGCCGCAGTGGCGATTTCGCCAGGTGAAGCATGAACCGCTACGACAGATCTTTTGATGCATTATTTAGTCCTGGGGCAGCGGTGGATTATTTTCAGTGGACACCGAAGTTTCCCTGGCAGCCGGACCCTGCCGTCTACTCCTCTGTCGATGCCTGGTGGCTGACTGAATTTTGCCGGTTGGTTTACCGCATGGACGACCAGCTGCGACTGGCAGGTGAGGTCGATGCAGTAGTGACTGCCGCACTGGCCAGAATCGATTTTCAAATTCGGACTATCGCAGCTGATGCTGCCACTTCCAGTCGGGCGGTAGTTTTTACCCGCAGCCGAAAGCAGGCAGTAGGTAATGAGAGCCTGACATTACTGGTATTCCGCGGCTCCAATGAGACATTGGATTGGAAGCTGAACCTGCAGGCCAACCAACAGCCCTTCCCAGGGGACGTCAGAGTTCACAGTGGTTTTTTACAGGGGTACCAGAGCATTGCCGCGCAGCTGCATGACCAGGGGCTGTTCAATGGCCGACTGATGATTGCCGGGCATAGTCTTGGAGCAGCGCTGGCGACTCTGACTACGGCTGAATTCCTTCGCTCGGGCATCGATGTTTGTGCCTGTTACAGTTTTGGTTGCCCAAGAATTGGTAATGCCGGTTTCGCCAAACAGCTTGCCGATCTGCCCCTGTACAGGATTGTGAATGGTTGCGATGTCGTTACCGGGATACCGCTAACGGTTGGGCCGGTCGTCTACACTCATCCGGACAACGCCATCTATATTGATCAGCACGGTGAAATATCGGTCTCGCTCAGTGATGCAGAAATTCAAAAGCGCCAGTTGACATACATTCCTGAATTAACCAGAGACTCCTTAAAGAAGTACCGGGCGCTTTCTGTCGTGATTGATAGGTTGAGAACACTCTCCTCACAGATGCCGCGTTACCTGGCTGATCATGCTATTGCAAATTATGGGTATCGCCTGGCCGATCAGTTGACTATAAATACCGGGCGCTCTCCATAAATCGTCGTTACGCCCCGATTGTCGGTCAGCTTCAGGGCAAGCCGGTAGCGACCATTCGGGTAGGGGCGGGTATCAAGTTCATAGCTGAATCCCAGGTCAGGTGCATTGGGGTCACTCTCCACAGCCATGACGTCAACGACGTCCGGCCGGCTGATTCCGTAGTCAACAGATGCAATCTCTTCGTCGTTGAGCAGCAGGCTTACGGATTGGATTCCAATGTCTTCCTGGTAAGCCCAGCCTTCCATGTGTGTCGTTCCACTGAGCGACGCGTTGGCTACGGGAGGTTCCAACCAGGCCCTGGCGGGATAGGGGCACGAATGCGATGAGTCGGCGGACTGATCCCCGACACCGCTGAGTCGGCTGGCCTGGTAGTAACTGAACTGTTTTTCCCCGTTAAACAGCCGCAGGTTTGACAGGAAGGAAAGATCTGCCACCTGCCGGCACATCGCCCCGATGGCCGCCTCTTTGTCCACTACCGATAATGTGCTGTCTTCGGTGATGAAGAGCGCCGGTCGATTCCTGAACCCGGTCAGCGCGGTTGCGTCCATTCCCCACAGTGTCAGTTGCAGGCGTCGACCATCCCGTACCGACTTGTCAGAATCCGTTGTGAATACCGGCGCGCCCGTCCCGGCAAAACGCAGTTGAGCTGCGGTGTAATAGTTGTCCGTTACCAATACCGGAAGCTCCTCAGGGTAGCCTGATTCAATTACCGTGGCTGTGTGAGCTGTGAACTCCCGCCAGCCAGCCATTTTGTTCGACAACACCCCGGTTCCCAGCAGTGCCTGCAGTGGTATCTGAAAGGCCTGGGATCCGATTGCCAGCAAAGCCAACACGGAGCCACAGAAGCCCAGAGCCGGGATGCCAGGCGTTATGATCCTGGCGGCACCTGTATTCCACTTGGCGGCCGTCCATTGACCTGTTGAACGCAGTGTCGCAGGGGCGTACACCAGCAGCGGAAAGTAACCGGACAGCGGCCAGTGAATGGATGTGCTTGAGGAGTCTGTCCAGGGCGCCAGAATCAGGTAGACCAGCAGATTGACCAGTGCAAAGCTGGCCAGCAGGCCGGCCCTTTGGTCTCCTCCCCGGGCCTTCAGCAGCATCCGCCACAGAGTAAACCCGAGCAACAGGTATAAGGGGGGTGTTACCAGGACTGCCTGTTTCAGGCTGTGTAACAATCCCGAGGCCTGGAACGTCCAGGGGTGTCTTTCGACCAGGTAAAAACTGGCACTGGCCAGCTGGTGCGAAAGATTGAACCAGATGACCGGGATCAACCCCAACGCCGCCAGACCTGTCGCTGCCCAGAAAAAAGGATTGCGAAACTGCCTGTGCTCCGACTTGCAGTAAACCAGGAACAGAACAGCCGCAGCAGGGTAGAGCAGGAATCGGTAGTGAGTCGCCAGCCCCATGGCTGCCACCAGACCCGCGGCAAGCCAGTAGCAGAGACGGTTAGTGCGTAGTGAACGCTCAAACAGTCCGATGCTTAGAATTCCGAAAAATAATAAAGGGACATCAGGTACTGCCAGTAGCCCGAGGAAGCCCCCCAGCGGAATACACAGAGAAAGCAGGGCAGACATCAGGGCCTCTGACTTGCCGACTATCGGGTTTGCCAGCCAGTAGACCAGCACAGGCAGGCAGCTGCCAATAAGGATAAACAGGGATCTGGCTGCCAGCGTACTGCCGGGATCCAGGCTGGAGCCCAGCTTTACCAGCAGAGACGTCATAAAGGGCAGGTCGCTGTATGCAGGTGCCAGGTGCTCGGATGCCAGCCAATAAAAGACTTCATCACTGTAAAGGTCCAGCCTGCTGGCCAGAAAAATTTTCGCCAGCATCAGAAGAGCAGCCCCTGCGGACACCAGGTATAGGATGACAGTGGGCCTTGTTGAGTTGGTCATAGTCTGATCAAAGAACCCGATAAAGGTTCCCGTGTGATTCCCTTGGTTATGCGAGCGCTAAAGCACCGTACCGGTATGGCAGCGAGCCTGGAGGCTATTGACTGATATCGGCCGGAAGCTGATAAACAGCGGCATCGATGGACCTGCTCAGCAGTTCGGAAGCTCTGCGAGGGTCCGGGTGATAAAGCGACGCCGAACCGCTGTTGCGCCAGTCGGCGATGCCGGATTCAAGCCTGTTTTTTTCGCTGTTCAGATTCCCCAGGTAATAAAACGAGGCCAGGTAAATCGAGCAGAAAAATGCCAGCAGCATTTTACGGAAGCCTTGCCAGAGTAGCCAGCGATCCAGGCCCAGTTCCAGAAAGGAAATAGCAATCAGTGCATTGATCAGCTGGGTGTATACCTGGTATCGGGACGCGATCAGCTGCCTGATACCCAGATCCTGCCGGAACAGGGCAATCAGCAGCATTGAAAGCATCAGGTAGGAGAAGAAAAAGAACACAACCGGATTTCGGGTGTAGTAACGCCTTCGAACCAGCAACAGGAAGTAGCCATTGATGAAAGTTCCGGCAAAGAGGGCCAGCGGCTCAAAATGCAAGTAACCTGCACAGATGACCAGGTAGGCTCTGACCAGACGTATCAGCGCGGGAAGCTCTGCGTTGATCGGCAATGGATCGAAGGCTTTGCCCGTGTCGGTCGGCAGTAATAGAAAATACAGGCAGAAACTGAACAGGTTGGACGATACAAGAACCAGGCTGGTTTTTGTCGCCGCCGACAGATGCCCCGAGGACCAGGCTGACCAGCACAGCAGGATTGGAAGTACAAGCAGCCCGTTACTGCTGATATAAGGTACGGCTAATCCAAGCAATACAGCTGATGTCGTGGTAGCGAGGGTTTTTTGATTAAACAGATAAAAACACGCCAAGGCTGCAAAGAGCGAAGCATAGTTCTGGACTGCTGCAGTTGCCCAGGCCATGTTGGACCAGTGATACAGTGAGAAGGCGCTGAGGCAGATCAGTGCCAGCAGAAGCGCGCGGTCCTCGCGTTGCCTGATTGTTCGGAATAAAAGGAAAACAACACCGAGCAGGCACAGGGAGCCGCTGTATACCAACAGACGGAAATCCACGCCGTGACCGAGCAGCGTAGTAGCTTCAGCCAGCAGGCGGGTGAGAGCCAGACGGTGGCTGACATGGACGTCGAATAGAGCACTGTTCAATACGGTAGAGGAATTCAGCAGGTAGTACAGAATACTGTCGTAGTCATCCTGTTGCGGAATATTCTGGCTGAAAAAGACCACCAGCGCGTAAAACAGGATGGCCACCGCCAGTGAAAGAGTGAGCAGAGCAGGGCGTTCATGCATGGTGGCTGATCGTCGTGATTACTGATGTTGCGATGATACCGGGATTTCTGCAGACGGTGTCAGAATTCGCCGGTCAGCTCGGTCTGTTCTTAGTGTGCTGACCGCCTGCCGGGCCGGGAATTACACTGTTTTTAAATACCGAGGGCAGGGATGGGCCGTCTGGGCTGAGCCCTTTCAGTGTCCTCTGGGGGGCTGAAGACTGGCGGTTGACTTTAAGTGGGGCGGTGCCGCTTGCTTAACACTGGGAGGTTTACCAATGTCATTCTGGCGTATAGGATGACAGGCAGGTCGTGCAATCAACACCTGATCAGTGCGTAATGAGTATAGCGGGAATGAAATAGCGAGTTAGAAGTCGCAGGGTGGATCTTTTTAACGGATAAGAAAGGGCCGCAGAAAAGGAGCATAACGTAATGAAAAATCTTCTTATTGGCAGTTTTTTACTCAGTCTGGCAGTGCCTGTCCTGTCCTTGGCGCAGTCAAGTGCACCGGGTGTATTTAATGGTACAGACATTCAGCAATTCTGCCGCGCCTCCTGGCTGAGTGGCGATGACACAGACCAGCGTTTGTATGCGGCTTGTCTGCGGGAGCAACAGCAGGCTCTGGCCAGAATTCAGGCAGACAACGGCCGATACTCGAACCAGGATTTTTACCGCGTCATTGCGATGCCCTACTGCCGGTCTGTACAGGAGCAAGCGAAACCATTGAACCTGGTTCAGTTGTCACTCTGTCTCGAAGATGAGATTGATGGCTTCCAGGATATACAGGATCTGCGTCGGCGCTACGGTGCTAATCGCATCGACGTCGAGGCAGGCCCGGCACTGGCAGCATCCGGTTCCTGGGCGGCAGCGGCGGGACTGGTGCGCCGAACAACCAACCTGAAAACCATCAGGCGAGGGGGTGCTTCCTGACTCATGAGTTTTGGGGGTAACTTAGCAGGTGGATTGCCTGATCTTAAAAACCTCTGGCAATACAATAGTTATACCCCCTAACCTAATGAAAAAAATAAAAATTATTTCTATTTCTCTGCTTGTCTATGTAGGGGTGGTGGTACTCTTTGAGTCCCTGTTGGGGTATTTTCAGCCTCAGGCAGGAGCCACCATGGTCGTTACCACGTTCGGCGCAGATGGTGCCGGGTACGACCGTGTTGTGGCAAAGCTGGAAAGTGGAACGCGACTCTATGTAGCGGTCAATCACTGGCCCCGGGCCTGGTACAGAAGGATGTTGAACAATCCTCTGGTTGAGGTGACCGTGGATGGTGAATCCGTCCCATACAGGGCGATACAGCTGCACGGCATGGACTATGCCCGGATTGATGGCCAACACAGGCTGGGTCTGGGGTTCAGGATTCTGACCGGGTTTCCACCCAGGCATCTGTTTCTGCTCGAACCCCGCTGAGCGAGGCAGGAACCTTGCGTCTGGCCTGCGGTCCAACCACCGACATGCCTGAGGTTGCGGAACTTCATCAACGTTTTCTTATTCAATGCAGGGGTCAACAACCGTAGTGGACTGGGCTGAAGTGGACTGGGCTGACAACGAGAGAACTCTGGAGCCACTGTTGCCACAACGAACACACCTGCGGCTGGCAACCTGCATCAGTGTCCTCCTGCACGGACTGCTGGTGGCCGCCCTGGTCTGGCTTGGGGAACAATCCCAGCGGTCGGTCGTCAGCCCGGCAATCGACATGTTGAGCATAAGCCTTGTCAACCGTCGATCCGCTGTGCCGGTTGTCCCCGAGACTTTGATCGCGGAGCCGGGTTCTATGCAGGAGATCCCTCAGGAAGCGGTGGCAGAGGATCCCAATTACCGATCTCCGGGTCAGCTTGCCGGGCTCTCCGCAGAGACCGGAGAAGGAATGAAAATTGTCGCAGAACCGGCAGTAGTGGAATCTGATAGACAGGTTCCTGACGTGCCACAAAATACAGAATCCAGTCGGATACCCAGAACGCCGGCGGTGTCACCTTGGTTGCCTGCGCTAACGACAATTCAGCAGTCAGTGCGTGATTTCGCACAGGCCAGGCAGGCAGACCGGAGTATGCGCGCCTGCACGCCTTTGCAGGCCCAGAATGAACTCCTGGATTGCCCCGGGGCGGAGATTTTTTCGGCACAGGCTGAGCTTCCGGGCCGGCTGAATCTGTCATTCAATGTTTCCGCCGAGCCCGATCGCTCACGCACAGCCATGGGGACAATTGCCGGGAACAGGCAGCAACTGCAGGAAAATCTGGCGGGCATCGGGCTCGACTCCGCTGCTGCGGAATACCTGCAGGAACAGCTCTCGCAGGGGATTGAAGTCTATTCCGGCAGCGGCAATGCACCGCTGGAGCGTTTGCAGGAGCAGATTTACCGTAATGATGAAACGTATCAGCAGGCGCAACGCGTACTGAATCCCCGTTGAGCCGGTGGTCGAGTGATCGGGATCACTTGAAACGGGATTTTTTCACGACAGCTCCAGGTCAACACTATATAATCCGGCGTCCTTTCAAGACAGGAGCACGCTCCAATGAAATTTTCCCACTCATAGCCCTGAGGCTTTACCCTGCTGTTTCGGCCACCGGCATACTGTCCGGTCGGCCTGCTTAATAGAATAGAGCAGACGTTTATCCGCAAAGCCTCCCTAACGTATCCAAACGGTCAGCGACGTCACGGCCTCGTTGTCTGGAATCCACCTGTCTGGAATTTATCATGTCGGAAAATCAACAAGAAAAGGGCTGGGCTCTTCTGAAGCAGGCTGTCGTGGGAAACTCAGCGATTGATTTCACCCAGGGCTCGATCGCCCGGGCTACTTTCCTGCTGGCGGTCCCAATGATTATCGAAATGGCGATGGAGTCAATCTTCGCCGTTGTGGATATATTCTTTGTGTCTGGCGTCGGCACCGAGGCCGTAGCCACCGTAGGCCTTACCGAAGCAGTCATTACCCTGCTGTATGCTATCGCCATGGGGCTGTCCATGGGCACGACCGCCCTGGTGGCGCGCCGAATGGGCGAAAAGAACCGCGAGGCCGCTTCCATCACAGCGGCTCAGGCCTTGTGGCTGGCAGCGCTTATTTCAGTGCTGGTTGGTCTCACTGGCATCCTGTTCGGTGAAGATATCCTGCGCCTTATGGGGGCGGAGCCGGGTGTAGTCGAAACCGGGCGGAGCTACACCACCATTATGCTTGGCAGCTCTTTCACGATTTTCTTCCTGTTTCTCATCAACGCAATATTTCGCGGCGCAGGAGATGCCAGTCTGGCCATGCGGACTCTGGTACTGGCAAATGGGATCAATATTCTGCTGGACCCCTGCCTGATTTATGGTGTCGGTCCGTTTCCTGAGCTGGGAGTCACCGGTGCAGCAGTCGCTACCAATATCGGGCGCGGTTGTGGCGTGCTGTACGGCGTGTATTACCTGTTCTCCGCCGACAACCGGATTCGCCTGGTACGGGACTATGCGGCCCTCCAGAGTAAAGTGTTGCTGGCAATATTGCGGATCTCGTTCGGTGGAGTGGCTCAGATGTTGATTGCTACGGCCAGCTGGGTTTTCCTGATGCGGATCGTTTCCGAGTTCGGTGGTTCGGCGGTGGCGGGATACACCATTGCGGTGCGAATAGTGTTATTTATTATTCTGCCAGCTTTCGGCCTCAGCAATGCCACCGCAACCCTGGTGGGCCAGAACCTCGGAGCCAGGCTGCCTGAGCGTGCTGAAGCGACGGTCTGGAAGGTAATGCAGTACGTAAGCTATTACATGCTCGGTACGGCGCTGATCGCCCTGGTATTCGATGAGCAGTTAATCGGTTTGTTCAGCACCGATCCGGAGGTGTTGGATTATGGCGTGGCCTGCCTGCAGATTTTCAGTTACGGGCTGGTCTTCTTCGGTATCAGTGGCACGTCGGTGCAGGCGTTTAACGGGGCCGGTGACACCATGACACCGACCTGGATTAATTTCTTCAGCTTCTGGATAGTTCAGGTGCCGCTGGCCTACGTTCTGGCCCTGGGCAGTGGTCTGGGGCCGGTGGGGGTCTTCTGGGCAGTGTTTGTTTCCGACGTACTCGCTGGTATATTAGGCGTCTTTTTCTTTCGGCGGGGTAGCTGGAAGAGCAAGATGGTATGAGGTGCGAATCGGTGAGTAGGCAATATCAGTTATGCTGAGCAGTCAACAGAACATTATTTCCAGGGTGGCCGAGTGGCTTAATGGTGGAAAATCCGTCTGGTTATGTACGATTCTGAAAACCTGGGGATCTTCGCCGCGACCTGTGGGGTCGATGATGGCCTGTACGCTGGACGGTGAACTGGTAGGTTCCATTTCCGGCGGCTGCATCGAAGAGGACTTTCTGGAACAGTTGCGTGACGGCAGTCTTAAATCGCGCTTCACTGAAGAGGGTCGTCCTTTTGTCGTCAAGTATGGAATCACGGCCGAAGAGCAGGCGCGGCTGAAGCTGCCCTGTGGTGGACAGCTGCACGTCCTGCTTGAGTATTTTGACCCGGAGCCTGAAGCGATCGCAGTATTCAACCATATCAGCAATGCCCTGGCACAGCACCGCCAGATAAGCCGCATTGTAGATTTGGCGTCAGGTGACATTCATTTTGCTGACGAGTCCAGCAAAGAAGCGGTGATCGTCGAAGGTGACAGACTGATCCACAGTCTGAGCCCCCACTACAGGTTGCTGTTGTTGGGCGCTGGTGATGTGGCCCGCTATGTGGCCGAACTTGCCCTGGCGCTGGAATATGATGTAACCCTCTGCGACCCGAGGCCGAAGTATCTGGAGAACTGGCAGGTGAATGGCGTCACGACCACTTCGCGTCTACCGGATGATGTTGTGCGCGAACAGTTCAGTAATCCCTACAGTGGCATCATTGCACTGGCCCATGACCCCCGGGTAGACGATATGGCGTTAATGGAAGCGCTGAAAACCGAGGCGTTTTATGTGGGCGCCATGGGGTCTGATAGAACATCTGCGAAACGCCGTGAAAGGCTGCCGGAGCTTGGTCTGAGCGAGGATGAGATAAACCGTTTGCATGCGCCTATCGGATTTCAGATTGGCAGTAAGACACCAGCTGAAATCGCTATATCTGTCATGGCAGAGGTCACTGCCGTGAGACGTGGCAAGGCCGGTTAAAAGGTCAGTTTTGGAGTTGTTTGTTCTACGGTCAGCCTCAGAGTGTCACCGGCAGGTGGTACCTGGTCACAAGCACTAGGGAGAGTTTTCAATGTTTGCCCGTTTTACTCCGCTTTTTCTCAGTCTGTGGTTGTTCCCCGGTTTGGCGCTGCCCCAGCCCGTCGGGATTCCCCGCACCGAGTATGGGTTTCCTGATTTACAGGGAATCTGGACCAATGCCAGCCAGACACCTTTGCAGCGACCGACCGGATTCGGGAACAAACGGTTTTTCACCAGCCAGGAAGCAAGAGAACAGGAGCGGCAGGCACTGGTCCGTGATCAGGACAAAGCCGCGCCGCTGGAGGAAAACCGACAGGCTCCCGAGGCGGGTGAAATCATTCGTTTTCAGGCGGATGAAAACTTCGCCAACACCAGAATCGACCTCATGCAGGTTCATGGTGAATACCGCACTTCCCTGGTAGTAGATCCGCCCAATGGTCAGTTGCCGTATCGTCCAGGTGGGCAGTCAGGGGATGTCTATGGGCAATGGTTGGCTGCCGGCGCAGGAGCCTTTGATGGTCCGGAAATCAGGAATCCCTGGGAACGCTGTTTCTTTGTTGGTGGCCAGCTGCCGCCCATGATTGCCTGGACCTATAACGCTAATTTTCAGATTATTCAGAACCGGGACTATGTGGTGATCGCCAGGGAAATGGTTCACGATGCCCGGATCATCAGAATCGAAGGGGAGCCTTTCCCTGCATCCTTGGTCCAGTGGTCGGGTAATTCCGTGGGGACGTGGGAAGGCGATGTGCTGGTGGTTGAAAGTGAAAATTTTCATCCTCAGGCCTCACATCCGTTCATTCGCTCTTCAGCGGACTTCAAGGTCAGTGAACGTTTTACACTGCTTGGAGCAAATGAAATTCTGTACCAATACACGGTCAACGATCCGCAAATTTATGAACAGCCGTTTACGGTAGAAATGACCCTGAGAAGGAAGGCGGCAGGCGAAAGAATCTATGAATATGCCTGCCATGAGGGCAATTATTCCCTGCCCGCGATACTGGCAGGAGCCCGGCGCGAAGAGCTCGATGCGGAATTCGCGCGCTGAGAAAGGCTGCTTCAGGTCTGACCGGCAGTGAATCAGACTGCGGGTAGAGCGGATGAGGGTTGCCCAACGTCACCCGAAACCGCGGTGCTGACCTGAATTCTGTAGAAGTGCAGCGGTATTCTCTTTCTCAGGCTGTCTTGCTGCCCTGACTCAACGCCACCGGTGGCCGTCGCTGCTCCCATTGAATTTCGTTTTCCATGCTGTAGGCCAGTTGCAGCAGCGTTGCGTCGGCGCCCCAGCCTGCCGACAGCAGAATACCCACCGGTAATCCCGCATCACTCTGGTAGACGGGGACCGATAGGCTCGGTTGTCCGGTGGCATTGAACAGAGAGCAGAAGCCACTGTAGCTGCCAAAGCGTTGTACATAAGTCTTCATGTCGTCACTGTTCATGTCCAACCATCCCAGCGGTGCGGGGGGTTGAGTCAGCACCGGGGACACAAGAACGTCGTAACGCCGGTGGAAGTATTCCATTGACCGCTCCAGACGGTGGATTCCATCCAATGCTTCAGCATACTCAATCGCACTCAGCGCACCGCCCCGTTTCGCCATGCGACGCGTGGCTTCCTCCAATAAGGGGGTTTCCAGTGTTTCGCCGCATTTCTGCAATTGGGGCAGAATCGCCTGGGCCACGTGCAGATTGATGATCCTGCCGGTAAGGTCACTGAGCTGGCCATAATCGACCGGTGGGGCTGCATCCCGCACGTCGTGACCGAATTGGCGCAGGACTTCCACAGTTTTTTCCAGGGCCCTGTTGACCTCCGGGTGGATTTCCGCATCCAGCGGGTGCTGGCGCTGAATCGCGATAGTCAGCGGCCTGAATTCTTTCAGTGCCGACAAAAACGACTGCGGGACCTCCGGCAGGGGGTACAGCGCGGGCTTCTGCAGGCGGATGGCATCCAGCATGGCGGCGCTGTCCCGGACACTTCGAGTGACCACGTGACCGACGCTCATTCCGCTCCAGGTGCCGGCAAGATCCGGTTCGGAGGGAGTCAGGCCACGACTGGGTTTGTGTCCTACCAGCCCGCAACAGGACGCGGGGATACGGATGGAGCCGCCGCCATCGCTGCCGTGAGCTAGCGGTACGATGCGCGCCGCGACCGCGGCACAGGAGCCGCCGCTGGAGCCGCCGGCGGAATGATTGAGATTCCAGGGGTTGTGGCAGGGCCCGGCGAATGCCGACTCCGTCGTGATAGTAAGGCACAGTTCCGGGGTATTGGCCTTGCCCAGCGACAGCAGGCCGGCTTTGCTGAACGCGCTCACGATCGGCGCATCATGGGTGGCGACCTCGCCCTCGAAAAGCCGGCTGTGAGAGGTCTGAGGCAATCCTCTGACCGCGCTGTTGTCTTTAACAAGGAAGGGGACGCCGCAGAAGGGCTGGTCCACTTGCGGACCAGCGGCATCCAGTGCCAGGGCCTGCTCCCGGGCCTGCTCAAAGGTCTGCCAGGTGATGGCATTCAGCTGGGGGTTAAGTGCCTCGGCCAGTTGCAACGCACAGTCCATAACCTCAGTGGCGCTGAATTGACGACGACGAATTCCCTCGGCAATGGCGAGGCCATCGAGTTGTTGAAAGACTTCACTCTCGAGCAAGGGAAAAACCCCTGTTTATTGCCAAGGCGGAATCTGTGCCGCGCTTAGAAACGTCGCTCTTCCTTGGAAACAAGGGACAGAATGCCGCTGTCGTCTTCTTCATCGTAGACGGTATCTTCATCGGGTTTACGGTCTTCGGAAAGCTGGATTCGCAGGCGAAGATTATTCTTGGAATCAGCATTCTTCAGGGCTTCTTCGTAGCTGATTCTACCGGTTTTATACAGTTCATAAAGGGCACCGTCGAAAGTCTTCATGCCCTGTTGCTCGGATTTCTCCATGACTTCCTTCAGTTCTGTAATCTTGCCCTGCTTGATGAGATCGCAGATCCTTGGTGTTCCGATCATGATTTCCACCGCCGCGGTACGTTTACCTTCTGGCGTTGGCACCAGACGCTGAGAGATGAAAGATCGCAGGTTCAGGGATAAGTCCAGCAACAACTGTTTGTGTCGGTCTTCCGGGAAGAAGTTGATGATCCGGTCTAAAGCCTGGTTGGCATTGTTGGCGTGCAGGGTGGAAAGGCACAGGTGACCGGTCTCGGCAAACGCTATGGCGTGCTCCATGGTTTCGCGACTGCGAATCTCGCCGATCAGAATGACATCGGGCGCCTGGCGTAATGTGTTCTTCAAGGCGTCTTCGTAAGTGTGGGTATCCATGCCCACCTCACGCTGATTGATAATGGACTTCTTATGATGGTGAATGAATTCCACCGGATCTTCGATGGTTATGATATGACCATCGCTGTTTACATTACGGTGATCAACCAGCGCCGCGAGAGAAGTTGATTTACCAGAACCGGTACCTCCGACAAACAGGATGATACCGCGCTTGGACATGACCAGATCTTTGAGGATGACCGGCAGGCCTAATTCATCAAGATTGGGTATGTCGGTTTTAATGTGACGGGCAACGATGCCGATTTCGCCGCGCTGCTGGAAAATGTTTACACGGAATCGCCCGACGTCTTTTTCCTGGATTGCCAGATTCATTTCGGGACTTTTTTCAAATTCCCTGATCTGGTCTTCACTCATAATCTGGTAGGCGATCTTCTTGGCTGCACCGGGCGGCAGGCGCTTGTCCGTCACGGGGACCAGCTTGCCGTGAGCCTTGATGGTAGGTGGTGCATTGGTGGTCAGAAACAGGTCCGACCCCTCTCTCTCAATCAGCAGTTTTAGCAGTTCTTTGAAACCCATAGCTTATGACCCTGGCATAACCGGTTGTTTTAGCTATACAAATTTGAATCTTCGGTCAGTATACCAGCCCACATCGGTGGAGGTATCGTCAATTTTGTGATCCACATCTAATATCAGGGCAAATAACGCCATGCGTATCAGCACGCCATTGTCTGTCTGACGGAAGATGGCCAGGCCGGGGTTCTGGTTCAGGTCGTTGTCCAGTTCGTTGGCTTCAGCCCGGGAGTCCCTCGGCAGGGGATGCATGATGACAGTTTTCGGCTGGCAATAACGGGTGTATACCGCCTGATTGAGCCGGAATCGTCCCCGGTAAATGTCAGCTTCCATCCGATTTGTAAAACGCTCTTCCTGAATGCGGGTCAGGTAAACTATGTCGTTCCCGGCCAACCCGTTCTCCATATTGTCGGTTTCCACAACCCGGTGACCGCGAGCGTTCAGTGAGGCCACGATGCCCTCAGGCATCCGCAGTTCCTGAGGGGAAATCAAGGTGATCTCCACGCCTTCGTAGAGATGCAGCAATTGAGACAGGGAGTGCACCGTGCGACCATGCTTGAGGTCGCCCACCATGGCGATCTTCATGCCGGCAATATCGCGATCCTGGCTGGCCAGCTCTTTCTTGATGGTGTAAAGATCCAGCAAGGCCTGACTGGGATGTTCGTTCGGACCATCGCCGCCGTTGATAACCGGGACCCGGCTCGCTCGAGCGAATTCCTCCACGGAACCTGCCTGCGGGTGGCGCATGACAATAACATCACTGTAGCCGCTGAGAACCCGGGCTGTGTCATACAGCGATTCACCTTTGGTAATGGAAGATGCCTTGACGTCAGTGGTCTCCCTGACGTGACCGCCGAGCAGGTTGAAAGCGCAACCGAAGCTGACCCGGGTCCGCGTGCTGGGCTCGAAGAACATGTTGCCGAGAATGGCGCCGTCCAGCACTTTGGTCACGCGCTCCCTTTTGGCATAGGGGCGCATGCTGTCGGCCACTTCGAACACCCTCTCTACATCCTCCCGGGCGAACTGTTTGACGCTGAGAATATGAGAGCCGGGAAAGTCCATGATGCTGTTTGCCTGGTGTAAGTGTAACGGTCTGGGTCCTGTTTCCCGGGTTCGCTCACGGCCGCAGCCTTGGTGCCGGCGAGGAATACGGGAGACCTGCGGATACTACTACAATTAGCCGGGCGTTAGAACTTGCAACCGGCTCGTGCTAGAGTTTCATCCCGGGCAAGTCGGCCTCATTATCTGAATCCACCCATTGGCTGCTAAGTGACTCTCAGAACTATTTACTGGTATGACTTCGAAACCTTTGGCGTTGATCCCCGTCGGGACCGTGCTGCCCAGTTCGCTGGAATCCGCACCGATGAGAAACTGAACATCCTTGGCGATCCCCTGGTGCTTTACTGCCGGCCAGCCGATGATTTTCTCCCCGCACCACAGGCATGCCTGATTACCGGCATCACGCCTCAGGAGGCCAGCGAAAAAGGCCTCAGCGAAGCGGAATTTATTGCTCGTATTCACGCCGAATTTTCTACCCCGCAAACCTGTGTCGCCGGTTACAACAGCATTCGCTTTGACGATGAGTTGACTCGTCAGCTGCTGTACCGGAATTTCTACGACCCGTACGAGCGGGAGTGGAAGGACGGCAATACCCGCTGGGATATTATTGACATGCTCAGGCTGTGTGCTGCGGTCCGTCCGGACGGCATCAACTGGCCGACCGGTGTGGACGGTCAGCCCAGCTTTCGCCTGGAAGAATTAACTGCCGCCAACGGGATTTCTCATGCTGATGCCCATGATGCGCGGGCTGATGTATTCGCTACGATCGAGATGGCGCGATTGGTGCGACAGAGCCAGCCGAAACTCTATGACTATGTTTATCAGCTACGTTACAAGAAGAATGTAGAACAACAGCTGGACTTGTTCCAGAAAAAACCGGTTGTGCATGTGTCAGCCATGTATCCGGCCAGTCAGGGCTGTCTTGCCCTGGTAATGCCGCTCTGTCGACATCCCGTCGATAAAAACGGTGTCATCGTCTATGACTTGCGGGAAGCTCCTGAGAGCTGGTTGTCTGCCAGCGCCGGGGAAATCCGGCAACGTCTTTTTACCCGCAAGGAAGATCTGCCGGCAGGAGTCAGCCGCATTCCCCTGAAAACCCTGCACATCAACCGATGCCCCATTGTCGCGCCGCGTACTATTCTAAGCGATGCAAAAGCGGCGCACTATCAGATCGATCTGGAGGCTTGTCAGCGTCACTGGCAACGCCTGGTCGAGCAGAAGGACCTGTCGGCAAGACTCCGGGAAGTCCTTGAGCCGGAGCGGAGCGAACTGGAACTGGACCCGGATTTCATGATTTACAGCGGGGGTTTTTTCAGCGCGGGGGATCGTAAGCTCATGGCGGTAGTTCGAGAAAGCACGCCAGAACAGCTCGCAATGCTCAATCTTCCGTTTCGTGACCGCAGGCTGTCGGAAATGCTTTTTCGTTACCGCGCCAGAAATTTTCCCGACTCGCTGAGTGCGCAGGAGCGTCAACGGTGGGAGGGTTTTCGCCGTTCACGCCTCGATGCAGCCCGCTGGCAGGACTTTGCCCGGTCGATGAAAGAAGCGGCGGGTCTTTGCAAGAGCCCGCAGGATGAGGATATTCTCGCAGAATTATCGACCTACGCCGAGCAAGTCAAACCGCCGCCAGAACAGGCCTGACCTCACTTGAAACAGGCCTGACCCCAGACTGAAACAGGCCCGACCGAAGCTGATGCAGGCTTGATGGCAGCCAATACAGGCCTGTACACAGGTACGTCCGGGCTCCTGCCGGTCAGCCAGTAACTGGTGTCGTTATGCTGATTCACTCCGCTGAATCAGGAGGACAACGGGCAATCCGGCCGGCGTTGCGTCGCGAAATCTTTTTAACATTCTGATTAATAAAAGGAAAAAATCTCGTCGCAGGAAATAGCTGGTTGTCATAGCGTGGCGATGAGGCTAGAATTGCCGCCCATTCCGGTTGGCTTCGACAGCCACCCTTCATCAGGTCGAAAAAGAGCCTGCAAGACGGACCGTCAAGCTTGATGGATGAATTTAAAGAGATCAGACCCTATCTTGACAATGAAATCAGGCTGGTGCTGGACGATCTGCTGGCTAACCCCGAGTTTCTTCGCAGCGTGGCCCGCTTTTTTTACCCCCGTCTGGCCCGTCTGCTGCCGCTGGAGTTGCTTGCCAAAAGGCGTCTCAGTTCCCAGCTGAAAGGCGTGGACAGCGTGGCAGCCATGCAGGATGTGATCGCGATCCACATGGGCAAGATGATCCGGGATACGTCGGCTGGCTTCTCCAATTCCGGGCTGGAACGTCTGGATCCACACAAGCCACACCTGTTTATCAGCAATCACCGGGATATCGCCATGGATCCGGCGTTTGTCAACTATGCGCTCCATCATGCCGGACAGGGAACCTGTCAGATTGCCATCGGCGACAACCTGTTGAAGAAGCCTTTTGTCACCGACCTGATGCGCTTGAATAAAAGTTTTATTGTCCATCGCTCGTTGAAGGGTCGTGAGCTGTTGAAATCATTGGATCTGCTGTCGCGCTATATCCATCATTGTATTGCCGACGGTCAGAGCGTCTGGATTGCACAGCGGGAAGGACGGGCCAAGGACGGCGTCGATGAGACGGAGCCGGCGTTGATAAAGATGCTGGCCATGGGGCAGAGACAGGTACCTTTGCGAGAGAGCCTCGCACAGCTCAACCTGGTTCCCGTGGCGATCTCCTACGAGTTCGATGCCTGTGATGAACTCAAGGCAGAAGAGCTGTACCAGCTTGAAGCCAAAGGGGAATTCACCAAAACCGACCAAAGCGATATTCACAGTATCGTTACCGGGATCATCGGTCAGAAGGGGCACGTGCATGTCGGCTTCGGTGAGGAATTGAGCATCGCTACCGACGACCCCGATGAAGTGGCGGCCATGATCGATGCCCAGATACTGAAAAACTACCGGTTACATGACACTAATTTCCTGGCCCTGCGCTTACTCCGGGAAAATAATCTGGTGGCGTTGCCGCCACTGGCGGAAGGAGCCTGGGCGACTGCACTCGATCCGCTGACCAGTGAGAAGTTCACGCGTCGTCTGGTCAGCATCGACACGCGACTGCACAGGTATGTTCTCCTGATGTATGCCAATCCGGTAATCCGACGTTTCGCGTTAACAGATTAAAGAAGCTTTTCCAGCACCTTTTCTGCCCGCTGCTGCAGTTCCTTGCGTACCGGACAGGATAACGGCCCAGCACACAACAGGGCCAGTTGAAACTCACGTCCAAATCGTGCCCGGTCTCCGCTGTCTTCTGTGACTGCTTTGCCAAAATTATTCTGCAACTGGCTGAGCTGTAACTCCATTCGCATACCGCGGTCCTGCTCCGGTGAGTCGAGATTGGCCCGTATTTCAGCTTCAATTAACTGTCTGCGAGCCAGTTTTTCAGACTCTTCCTGAAGCTTGTTGAGGGCTTTGACACTCCTGGTGCCAAGCACAGCCTCCAGCCGCTGATTCATCCGGCGGTCAAAATCTGTCAGTCCGCTGTTTTCCAGGCTACCCCAGGCCGCCCTGTCAAAATTGTTCTGCTCGCTGGACAGCGATTCGTCGTCACTACAGGCCAGCAGTGTGGTCTCCAGCGCCAGGCAGACAGATGCCCTGGCTTCCAGGGAGGCCAGCGCCTGCAGCTGCTTTTTATCCGGTAAGCGGCGTAACCGTGACTCGATTTTCCGGGTCAGTACGGTGAAACGATCCAGTAACTGGCGGCGCTCCTTCTTGATTTTAGGGCTCAGCGCCTGGTTGAAATCCCGCTGCAGAGAAGCAAAAAGTTTGCGCGATTCCCGTAAGGTCTCGTCATCCTGCTCAAGGATCTGATCCAGTTTTGACAGCAGGTCATTACAGGCCTGCAGTGAACTGCCGATCTCGTTACGAAGTGCATTTTTGGTGTTGTCACGGTCCTTGAACAGGGTGTCACAGGCGGCTCTGAAGTCCTCCCAGTGTTTTCTGTCATCTTTGAATGAGGCCGGTCCGATGGCTTTCCATTCGATCTGCAACGCCTTAGCTTGCGCCATGGCCTCACGCCGATCATCCAGATCCAGCAGCTGCCGCGCTTTCTCAACCAGTGCCTGCTTCAATTCACCGTTAGTCCTGGCCGCGGAATTCCGAATTGAGCGAACCTGATCTAGAAGACCGTAAAATCTCTTTTGCAATTTCTTTATTTTTGACTGTTCGATTGGCGCGTATTTTTTCCAATCTTCCTGGACCTGTTTTTCAAAATTCTTGAGGTCTGCGATATTGGGCGCCGTCTGGTCAGCGGTCTGCAGAAAGTTTTCGATGCGTGAACATATTTCTTCGCGTTGCTTAAAGTTTTCGATCATCTGCGCCTTACGCTGTTTAAAATGCTCCTTGCAGGGGGCATAGGCGTCGTCTGATACTTTTTTAAACTGTTGCCACAGCTCTTCGTTCTGGTCCGAAAACCCCAACAGCTTCCATTTTTCGTGGAGCTTGCGTATCTGGGCGGCTTTTTCCGGTACAGGGAGGGTTAGATCGCGAAGTTTTTCCATTTCGCCGATCAGTTCTTTCTTTTTCTCAGCCGCGGCGAACTTCTTCCATTCCTGCAATTCGTTGATTTTAGCGCGCAGTTCGGAAATCTGCTCCTTAAGCTCTGTTTGAGTGCGGCTGCTGAGATTTCTGGTGTTGGATTGAATTTTGTCCCACAAGGAGCCGGCTGCGGTGCTGTTGCCGGCTTCCAGCAGGCTGCGTAATTCGTCAACCAGTTTGCCGGTGTCACCCAGCAGCTCAGCCTGGAACTCCCGGTTCTTACTGACAATGTCATCAAGTGTCTGCTCTGCTTCCAGCAGTGTGTGGTAGGACTCTGAAACCGGAGTTTCCAGGGGCCAGCCAATTTCGCTCTTCAGTCGGCGGATCAGTTTCTGGGCGTTAACAATGTCAGCAGTGCGCTTCGAATCCAATTTGCCCACAGCGCTGAGTGCCTCATCGAGCATCGGGCGACGCTCATCCAGTAGAGAAACAGCCTTGACCAGACGGGCCAGCGCCAGCAGGTCGCCGGATAGGCCGGCGCTTTTATTGCGGCTGACCTGGAGTATGGCCTCTGGCATGGATTTGCCCAGCTCCATGAGCAGGGTTTCTTCCTGGTTCGTGAGAGGATTCTGCAGGGTCGAGAGTACCTGAACGTGTCCTTGCAGTGCGGAGGTCAGTTGTTCGGTGACGCGGCTGTCGATTTCGACCGCTGGCTTAACGGGCTCTTCATTTTCGCAGCGGGAGCCAGGGTCAGATGACTCACTGGATGACTCAACGGTGGCTGGCGTGGCGCTTCCCTGGGCCTCGCTGCCAGCTTCACTCTCGGTAGTCGCGCGACTCAGGTCAGACTCTTTTGTCATGCTACCAGTGTCACTGGTGGCGCCGGGATCCGCTGTGTCGCTCGAGGGAGATGGGCTGCCGGTAACTGCCGGGGTTGGCGTTTCTTCACTGCTCATGTTAATCCGCCTGCTGCCTCTTTGGAAATGAAGCGCAAGTGTACCAGAAGTTATTTCATCGGTGACAGCGGCGAGTTGCCGGTAAATCCACCCAGAGAAACTACCGGCCATACCGCACGCAGGAGGAAAGTGGATGATTTGTCCACATTTCCCGATCGGGAGGACTATAATGATTGCATCTTACCTGTGGCGCTCGATGGAGTTCTGTTTGGCCGTCCCCAAATCCAGTCAACCTGCCGGTCTGCTTCCTGACGACGTAAAAAAAAGCATTCAGTCAGCTTATACGAAGCTCATCGAGACCTACAGGTTTACGCCTCGCATGGGGCAACGGCAAATGATAGCCGAGATTGCCAATTGCCTGGCCACTGTCCAGAACGCGAGTGCGAGCCCGGAGGAAAATACCGATCACGCGCCACCGATTTGCGTGGTAGAAGCCGGAACCGGTACCGGCAAGACGCTTGCTTACGTGCTGGCAGTCCTGCCGGTGGCGAAAAAACTCGACTTCAAAGTGGTGCTGGCCACTGCAACCGTGGCGTTGCAGGAGCAGGTGATCCTTAAGGATCTGCCAGATATTCTGGCGGGCTCGGAGCTGGATTTCAGTTTCGCCATGGCCAAGGGAAGGGGGCGATATTTATGCCTGGCGCGTCTGGATAGCCTGTTGCAGGACAACGCCAGTCTGAATGCCATGTTTGATCTCTATGGAGATCAACCGGAAGGACCGGGCCAGGGGGACAAGTCCCTCTATCAGGCAATGCTGGACGATATTTCGGCCGGTCGCTGGCAGGGTGATCGGGATGAATGGCACGAACCGGTGACCGATACAGCCTGGCGTCAGGTGACGGTGGACAACAGTCAATGCATGGGAGCACGCTGCAGCTACTTCAAACAGTGCTGTTTTTTCAAGGCCCGCGAACGAATGGACAAGGTGGATTGTATTGTCACCAATCATGATCTGGTGCTGGCCGATCTGGCGCTGGGGGGAGGGGTCATTTTGCCGGATCCCGCGGAGACTCTGTTCATCTTCGATGAGGCCCATCATCTGCCGGTAAAGAGTAACAATCATTTCGCCGCCTTTACTCGCATCAAGGGTAGCCTGCAATGGCTGCAACAGGTTGACAGGGCGATGCTGCAGCTGACCGCAGAACCGCAATTGATGAATGCGCTGGGAGGCGATTCAGACCTGGAAACGATTCGCTCTGTGCTGGCAGACACGGGTGAGAAGCTCGGCGAAGTGTTACTGCTGCTGGAGAACCTGAGAGGGTCGCTGGATACCCTGGACAGTTACGGAAGCAGCCAGCAACATACCTTCGCGCTCGGGGTAATTCCGATTGAATTGCAGGAGGCAGCAGGTGCTCTCGAAGTGCGATTCGGGCAACTCTATAACCATTTTTACGAGCTTCAGGATGGCATCAAGCAACTGGTGGAAAACGGAGCGGATCTGCAGATGCGCCTGTTGGCAGAGCAATGGTTTCCGTTGGCGGGCAGTATGTTTTCCCGGGCCGACAGCAGCCTGAAGCTATGGACCAGCTTTGCCCATGGAGATCCGCCGGAATCAGCGCCATCAGCCCGCTGGCTTACTCTGACAGAATTCAACGATGACACGGATTTCAGCCTGGCATCCAGCCCGGTGCTGGCGGCAGATAATCTCGCCCGGCGCCTTTGGAGTACCTGTGGTGGCGCCGTACTGACTTCGGCCACCCTTTCTGCGCTGGGGCGCTTCGATGTGCTGAAACTGCGCGCCGGGCTGCCGGAACAGACCCGCTATCTGAGCATTCCCAGCCCGTTCGATTTCGCCACCAGGGCGGTATTGAGAATTCCGCGCATGCATTGCGAACCTTCGGACAACCAGCGTCATACCGACCTGATCGTGGCGTCTTTGCCAGATATGCTGCTGGAGGATCAGGCGGCGCTGATACTGTTTTCCAGTCGTCGCCAGATGCAGGACGTGCTACAGGGTCTCGAGCCCGAGTTGTACGACAGGGTTCTGTGCCAGGACGATTACCAGAAATCGCAACTCCTGCAGCAGCACAGAGAACGCATTGATCGGGGAGAGCGCAGCATTATTTGTGGCCTTGCCAGTTTCGCCGAGGGTATCGACCTGCCAGGCAAGTATTGCACCCATGTATTGATCGCCAAGATACCGTTTGCAGTTCCCAATGATCCAATCGAAGCGACTTTATCCCAGTGGATCGAATCCAGAGGCGATAACCCGTTCATGACTCTGGCTGTTCCCGAAGCCGCTTTTCGACTGGTGCAGGCCTGTGGGCGCCTGTTGCGCAATGAATCTGACAGCGGGAAAATAACCCTTTTTGACGAGCGACTGGTGACCAAATTTTACGGCAAGGCCATCCTGGAGTCCCTGCCTCCGTATCGGCGGGAAATATTTCAACAGACGCTGACTGTGCAGGGCGCCGCTGACTGATTACGGCAGTTTAAAAGCTGGTTCCGGGCCTGGTCCTGAATTTTTAACCAAACTCCTGCTGCGGCCGCACCCGGGGACGGTCTCGCCACGGAGTTTGGTGAAATCTTTGGGCTAGCGGTGATGGTGGCGCCTGTGGGCATGACGATGTGACGAACGGGGTGTGTTTCGTGTCAGCAGAAAGGCAGCCAGCGCGCCGACCACAGCACCGCCTGCCAGCATTATCAGCAAATTGCCCATCAGCGGCGTCAAGCCCAGGCCTATGATCAGGCCCACGGTGACACAAAGCGCGTACATTTCAGCAGCAGTGGCCTGGCGTTTGTTTTTTTTCTTGCTCATGATGAGCCTCCAGCACAGTGTTCAGGGCGAGAACCCGTAGTATAAGGTCAGTTTTTTATTGCGAACAGACTTCCGTCGGGCAACAACTAAAGTCTGCGAATACTGTAGATCAGCGTCGCGCGGCGATTTCCCCCTCTGGCGGCGGATTGCTGATTGATGCGTTCCACCACATCCAGCCCCTCGACAACGCGGCCGATCACCGTGTAGCGTCCGTTAAGCCATTCTGCCGGCACCAGGGAGATGAAGAACCCGGCACTGTTGGTATTCGGCCCGGAATTGGTCAAGGCTACTGTGCCGCGACTGATTGGTCTGGTGGGGTGCTGCTCCGTATAACGATAGCCCTGGTTTTCGTAGACCTGCTTGATTGTGAGTGTCCGCAGGTGCTGATCAAGCTCGTATTGCCGTTCGGCAATTTCCCCGTTGGATTCGATGCCCAGGGTCCGGTACAGGGGCACCAGCAGTGCTTCCTCCAGGTCTTCGCGATCACTGAGCTGCAGAATGGGATTGAATGAGCCGTCCGCCAGCACTGCAGGCATCCGGTCCAGCCCCAGGGAGCTGGCGTTGATCTCGTCCGCCAGGATTTCGGCAGGCTCACCAAAGACGTTCTCGGCCGGACTGCCGGTCTGAATCAGGAAACCGGGTATCACGCGATGAAAGGTCATGCCGTCAAAGTAGCGTGGTGAAAAAGTCTGGCCTGATTGACGGTCGGTAATTTCCAGTTCGCCTTCTGCCAGGGCAAGAAAGTTCTGCACGTTGCGAGGGGCCTCGTCCTCAAGTAACTCCAGGTAAATATTGCCGGCTCCGCTGGTGATTACGACCAGGGGATTTTCCGCACTTTCCATCGCGGCTCTTGCGCTGGTTTCGTCGGCGCTGGTTGGTCCGGGGAACAACTGGATCGGTAACAGGAGTAAAGCGGCTATCAGGTGTTTCGTTTGTGTCTTGAAGGGAACCATGCAAATTCCGGTTTAACTCAGCAGATGGTGATCTTTGGGAAGGTTCTTGGTTATCCAGAGCGCCAGCTTGTGCTTCATGTTCTGCACTGACTCGTCCTGTTTGGCCAGGGGCTGTATGACCTTGTCCTTCACCAGTAACAGGTAGATGGCCCGTGCCTTGGTGTCCACGTGATCGGTTTCTTCGAACTTTCCCGCACCGCGAGCCTCAAAATACCGGGTACCCACCCGGATAGCCTCTTTCAGCAGTTCATTCTCGTTCTTTATTTTTTTCACCTGGCTGGCCTCTCATTCCGGTCTTGTCCGGCCGACAGTCCCGTCTTGATTGGCAACGGCAACGGCAACCGCTCCATTCTAGGAGCAATGCCAGGGCCTGTGCAACTGCGATGGGGAAAGTCCGCGGTGGATGGAGAAGGGGAGGTTCCCGTCAGGTTTGATCGTAGCGGATCAGGTCGTCGGGTGTGTCGATGTCCTGACTGATTGCGGGATCATTCACGGTGATCCGGACAACGGCATCGGAGTTATCCCTGATGACGTCGCGACCACCCTGGTCGCCATGCAGGCCAGTCAGGGCGGTAAAGAAAACCCTGCCAAATCCGACCGGATTGCCTGTCGTTCCGCCATAATCTGGCAGCACTATATTGTCTGCGCCCAGGGCTTCGGCCAGGGCTAGATAGGTCTCGGGTCTGATAAAGGGCATGTCACCGAGGCAGACCAGGCAGCCATCCCAGTCGAAGTGCTGAAGCGCCTGTCGCATGCCAAAGGCAAGACTGGCGCCCATACCTTTCTCAGCATCCGAAAAGGCTTCGATGTAAACAGAACTGTCGGTAATCGTCACCCCGCTATCCGGGCGGGTAACCAGCAGGACCTGGGGAATTATGGATTGCACTGTGGCGACTGTCTGCTGCAGCACTGTATAACCCGAGTTCAGCCGGGCACGCAGTTTTGTGCCACCAAAGCGGCTGCTGAACCCCGCAGCCAGCACAATGGCACCAATCCTGGGATTAGCGCTCACGTTGGTCGGTTGGACTTTCAGTGCAGTGTCTTCTCATCCGGACGTTCGTCGAGCTCGGAGCCCGGTTGGGTGACTTCCACAACGACACCCTGAGGATTGGATCCTGCATCGTCGTCGTCCACCGGGCACAGCTCCAGTTCGCTTTTATCCCTCTCCCTTTCGCGCCGGGCGCGCTGGATTTCTTCGATTTCCCGACGCGCCGTGATCTGATCGCTCAGGTGCTTTCTCAGGCGGTTTACTACGCTGGTCATCACCTCTATGGTCTGGCTGAGTTGATCGAGAGTAATTAGAGTCCTTTCCGGATCGTTTTCTGAGTACTTCTTCTCACTCATGCTGGCTTCTCCTTGATTGTATTGGCTGGCCCTGGTCCCGTCTCTGACCGAGAATCAGTCCCAGTTCAGCGCGCCACCGGTCTTGTACTCAGTAACCCGTGTCTCAAAGAAATTTTTCTCCTTGCGCAAATCCATTATTTCCGACATCCACGGGAACGGGTTTCCTACACCTTTGAACTGTTCGGGAAGCCCGATCTGGACCAGTCTCCGGTTGGCGATAAACTGCAGATACTCTTCCATCATGGCTGCGTTCATCCCCAGCACGCCACGGGGCATGGTATCCCGGGCATATTCAATTTCCAGCTGGGTGGCCTGCAGTATCATCTGGGTGACCTGCTCCTTCATAGAGTCGGTCCAGAGTTGTGGATTTTCCAGTTTGATCTGGTTGATCATGTCGATGCCGAAATTCAGGTGCATGGACTCGTCGCGCAGAATGTACTGGAATTGCTCGGAAGTGCCGGTCATCTTGTTGCGGCGCCCCATGGAAAGAATCTGGGTAAAGCCGCAGTAGAAGAAAATTCCTTCCAGGCAGCAGTAAAACGCCACCAGATTACGTAATAGCTTCTGATCGTTTTCCACAGTCCCGGTTTCGAAGGCTGGATCAGACAGGTCCTGTGTGTACTTCAGTCCCCAGGCGGCCTTCTTAGCTACCGACGGTATTTCATGATACATGTTGAAAATTTCACCTTCATCCATGCCTAGCGACTCGATGCAATACTGATAGGCATGAGTATGAATCGCCTCTTCGAACGCCTGACGAAGAATATACTGACGGCATTCCGGGTTCGTGATCAGGCGGTAAATCGCCAGCACCAGGTTGTTGGCGACCAGTGAGTCCGCGGTTGAAAAGAAACCCAGGCTGCGTTTTACGATCAGGCGCTCATCGGCTGTCAGCCCACCTTCGGTCTTCCACAGAGCGATGTCGGCGTTCATATTGACTTCCTGGGGCATCCAGTGGTTGGCGCAGCCGTCGAGGTACTTCTGCCACGCCCAGTCATACTTGAAGGGGACCAGCTGATTCAGGTCCGCGCGACAGTTGATCATGCGCTTATCATCAACCTTGACCCTGGCGGCGGCTCCTTCTAATTCCTCAATCCCGGCCTGAACATCGAGATCCTCCAGCGCGTCAATGGCCCGTTGCAGAGCCTGATCGTTGGCGGCAATGGCCGCGTCTGCTGTTTCGGTCTGTGACGACGCGCCCTCTGTAGTTTCTTTTTCTGTCGACTGTGGGGTGGCTGTCCGCGGCGCTGCTTGCGGCGCAGGTGCCAGGTCTGCTACTTTGCTGCGAGCAGGGGGCTCGAAAGCAACAGGCTGGTCTTCGTTTTCAAATTCATCCCATGACAACATAATTACACCTCTGTTTCTGATTCTGTATTCGCTGCTCGGGCGCTGTTATTGGCAGGCTTCGCAATCCGGATCATCAATTGAACAGGCCATGGGGACGCTGGCGGGCCCCGACGAAACCTTGTTCAATGACGAGTCGGATATTGTGGATTTCTCCGTTGTTGTCGCTGCCAGTGCGCGCAGGTAATAAGTGGTCTTCAGCCCTCGCAGCCAGGCCATGCGGTAGGTGACGTCCAGTTTCTTGCCGCTGGCCCCGGCGATATAAAGATTCAATGACTGGGCCTGGTCAATCCACTTCTGTCGGCGACTTGCAGCGTCCACCAGCCAGCGCGGTTCCACTTCGAAGGCTGTGGCATAAAGCTGTTTGATGTGCTGGGGGACTCGGTCGATCTTTTCAACACTGCCCTCGTAATATTTCAGATCGTTGGCCATGACGTTATCCCACAGGTCGAGGGCTTTCAGATCCTTAACCAGGTAGGGGTTCACCACGGTGAATTCGCCGGACAGATTGGATTTCACATACAGGTTCTGGTAGGTCGGTTCTATGGACTGGGAAACGCCGCTGATATTGGCAATGGTGGCGGTCGGTGCTATCGCCATGACATTGGAATTCCGCATGCCCTTTTCCTGGATTCGCTGCCGCAGGCTGGCCCAGTCAAGGCGTTGCTCCAGGTTGACATCCAGGTAGTCCTTGCCGCGTTCCTGTTGCAGAAGCTTCAGGGAATCGATTGGTAAAATACCCTGATCCCATAGCGAGCCCCGGTAGGATTCGTAGCAACCACGTTCTTCTGCCAGCTCACTGGATGCCTGCAGGGCGTAATAGCTGATTACCTCCATGGATGCATCGGCAAACTCCAGCGCCTGATTGGAAGCATAGGGGATTTTCTGCAGATACAGAGCGTCCTGAAAGCCCATGATGCCCATGCCAATAGGGCGGTGCTTCATGTTGGAATTCTTGGCTTCCGGTACAGAGTAATAATTGATGTCGATTACGTTATCCAGCATTCGAATCGCGGTTTTGATTGTTCTCTGCAGCTTTTCCTGGTTGAGTCCATTCTCGTCAACATGGTTGACCAGGTTGATGGACCCCAGATTACAGACGGCCACTTCATCTTTGCTGGTATTGAGGGTGATCTCCGTGCACAGATTGGAAGAATGGATAGTCCCCACGTGCTGCTGGGGAGAGCGCACGTTGCAACTGTCCTTGAATGTGATCCAGGGATGGCCGGTTTCAAACAGCATCGACAGCATCTTGCGCCACAGGCTGGCAGCTTTGACGGTTTTGTAAATCTCCATCTCGCCGGCTGCCGCCTTGCGCTCGTATTCTTCGTAAGCTTCCTCGAACTCCCTGCCGTGAAGGTCGTGGAGTTCCGGGACGTTGTTCGGTGAAAACAGGGTCCAGTCCTGGTCGTTAAACACCCGCTTCATGAACAGATCCGGAATCCAGTTGGCGGTGTTCATGTCGTGGGCCCGGCGCCGGTCGTCTCCAGTGTTCTTGCGCAGTTCGAGAAACTCCTCGATATCCAGGTGCCAGGTTTCCAGGTAAGCACAGACCGCGCCCTTGCGTTTGCCACCCTGGTTGACAGCTACCGCCGTGTCGTTGACCACCTTGAGAAAAGGTACGACTCCCTGTGATTTTCCGTTAGTTCCCTTGATGTAGGCTCCCAGTGCCCTGACCGGTGTCCAGTCGTTGCCCAGTCCACCAGCCCATTTCGACAGCATGGCGTTGTCGCGGATAGCCGAGTAGATGCCATACAGGTCGTCGGGGACTGTGGTAAGAAAACACGACGACAGTTGCGGCCGCATGGTGCCGGAGTTGAATAGCTGCGGGGTGGAGACCATGTAATCGAAACTGGAAATCAGGTTGTAGAACTCGATTGCCCGTTCCTCCCGATTTTCCTCGTTGCTGGCCAGTCCCATGGCTACACGCATGAAGAATACCTGGGGAAGTTCAAATCGGACGCCGTTACTGTGGATAAAGTAGCGGTCGTAAAGGGTTTGCAGCCCCAGATAGGTAAACTGCTGGTCGCGTTCAGCCTTGAGAGCCTGACCCAGAACTTCCAGGTTATATTCCAGCAGGTGAGGGGACAGCAATCCTAGTTCAACCCCTTTTTCGACGTAGGGCTTTAACACCGACGCGTAACGGTAGTGCATTTCCGACTGGGTGGCCTTGTCAGCTACGCCTAGAAAACTCAGGGCCTCGCTACGCAGCGTATCCATCAACAGGCGCGCCGTGACAAAGGAATAATTGGGATCTTTTTCGACCATTGTGCGGGCAGTCATCACCAGGGAAGTACTCACGTCACTCATCTTGACGCCCGGGTACAGGTTCTTAAGTGTCTCGTTATAAATCTCATCGCTGGACACATCTTCCAGACCTTCGCAGGCTTCGCGAATGACAGTTTGCAGGCGCTCGGTATCGAGGGGGCCGCGGGTACCGTCCTCAAAGGTGACTTCCAGAGCCGGCCTGTTCGCCACGTCTTTTTTCTGGCGCTGTTCCCGCTGGCGTGCGCGCTCGGCACGGTACAGGACGTAACTGCGGGCGACGTTATGGTCGCCACTGCGCATCAGGGCCAGCTCCACCTGATCTTGAATGTCCTCGATATGAATAGTGCCGCCAGAGGGCATCCGGCGCTTGAAGGTGTCCGCAATCTGCTTGCCAAGTGTCAGCACCAGGTCGTGAATTCGGCTGGAGGCCGCCGCATTACCACCTTCTACCGCCAGATAAGCTTTGGTAATGGCGACGATGATCTTGGATTCATCATAGGAAACCACTGCGCCATTGCGCTTTATGACGCGCAGTTGTCCCGGTGCCGTGCTGGCGACGGTGTTGCTGCTGGCGGATTTGCTTGACGGAGCGGTAAGGGTGGTATCCCCTGGAGTAGGAACTTCAGTTTGCATTTTTTTCTCCGGTGTATTCTTGGGTCTGCGACCTGTGCGCGTTTGCAGATTGTCGTTGTTTGTCTCGGTCTTGTATTACTTGCCTAATGCCCGGTGCGGGCTGGCGTCTCCTGCTGATTCAAGCTGTCTCGGCCTGTTGGCTGCTGCTTCCTGGCGCTGTACAGCCAGAACGTCGCAGACTGGTGTCGCCGGGCAAAACCCGGGTCGGCTAAGCTCTCTGAGCCATACACTATATATTGTGTTTTTGCGGCTGGACTTTAGCACTTTTATTCTATTATTTTCAAAGTCGCCGAAGAGCGGGGGTTGATGCCCGTTGTCCCTGTCTGAAAACTGCTGAAGTCGCTGGGTTCGCCTTTCGAGCGGCTCTGTAAGCGCTCGATATTCCGGGCTTTTTCTGGTTCTTCCTGACAAGAATCAGCCGGTGATCCTGTCGGCCTGATTACAATATATAGGCAAGCCGAAAACTACCGCCACAAGATAATGCGGTTGGTAGGCTATTGCAAGAAGTTTTTTTGTGCAGTAGTTGTGAGTAAGTTGTTAATAGATTCCGGGACTTAGCCACGTTACATCGAGCGCCCTGCAAAGGTGCGCTTCTGCGGGGCGCAGCCCGGTGCCGGGTCGCATGGCGGGGTGTGCCCAACCTCGTGGCAGGGGTTTGCGCTCAAAATGCGCTACCACTATATATAGTGGTAGCGCTCCGCTGAAAACGGGCGCTGGAGAGGTTTGAATTCAAGCCTTTTTACAACCGGTACGGCTACCCGGGCGGTCAATTGAGTAAATTGCTGATACAGAGAAATTCCAGTAATGCTCTTTGTGAGTGCATACGGTTTTCAGCTTCGTCCCAAACCACGCTATCCGGCGCATCGATTACCCCGGCACTGACTTCCTCACCCCGGTGGGCCGGCAGGCAATGCATGAACAAAGCCCTGCTGTTGGCCAGCGCCAACAACGCCTCATTGACCTGGTAGGCAGCAAACAGTTGCAGCCGCTGTGACTGCTCGGATTCCTGCCCCATAGAGGCCCAGACATCTGTGACCACCAGGTCCACGTCTCGGACCGCCTCCTGGGGAGTGCTGCACAGCGAGACCCGATGACTGTGCTGCTGCACCAGCAGGGGATCCGGCTCATAGCCTTTGGGTGCCGCAATCCTTAATTCGAAATCAAATACTTCCGAGGCATTGATGTAAGACTGGCACATATTATTGCCGTCTCCGATCCAGGCGACCGTCTTGCCTGCGATTGAACCGCGATGTTCCTGGAAGGTCTGCACGTCGGCCAGTAACTGGCAGGGGTGGAAGGAATCGGTCAGGGCGTTGATGACGGGTACTTGAGAATGACTGGCGAATCGCTCCAGCATGCTGTGCTCAAAAGTCCGGATAGCCACGCAGTCCACCATGCGGGACAGCACTCTGGCGCTGTCTTCCGGTGTTTCTCCGCGGCCCAGCTGCGAATCTTTGTTGGACAGAAAGATCGAACTGCCACCCAGGCGATTCATTGCTACTTCGAATGCAACCCTGGTGCGAGTGGAGGACTTGTCGAAAATCAGTGCCAGCGTGCGACCAGCAAGCGCTGTTGAGGGGTCGTCAGCCTGTTTCAGGGCGCTGGCTCTCTGGACGATTTCCAGTATGTCTTTGCGGGGAAGATCCTTCAGTGTCAGAAAGTGTTGAACTGCCATGCTTGATCCTGGTCCAGTAAATAAAAATGGAGCCGGTTTAACGCCTGGCTCCATAAGAGGGGCTGTGAAGTGTCGCGGCAATTAGGCCTGACACAAAACAAAAAAGGCAGCCATTGCCGCCTGTTGTCCGTGGATTCTAACGTAAGAGCAGTAACAGGGGCAATTGATCGGGCCACAGTGCGGGGTCTCGTTCTGGATGTTTTGCGGGGCAGGGGTGTTTTTAGTCAGGTGGGATTGGCAGGTTGGTGGTGCTTTTGGGGCGGCCACGGGGTGGGGGCGGGGTTACATGAGGTGGCTTCGAGCGGCGCGGCCGGCAGGGGGTTCTGTGGGCTGCGGACCGCACCCGTCCCGGGTGCATTCACTCTGAAAAATGCCCTGGAAAGCGGTCATTTTTTGCCGTTCAGCGCTGGTCCTTGATTGTAGCCCACAGAACCCCCTGCCGGCCACGCCTTGGCACTGAGTCGCACTCATTACTCAGCGACCTCGAGGGAGACCGAAGTGATTGGGAATCGCTGAATACGCAATGGAGAAAATAGTGTTAAGAAAGAATTTTCGCATCCTTGCATCAATACACCGAGATTGAAATCTCGCACTGAGCACCACGCCGGGGACCTGACGACGGAGCAATCAAAACGCAGCACCGACTGACCGTAGGAGACCGCTAGCGGGTTCCTGAACGAGGGCGGGAACCCCGGAGGGGTGCAAGTTGCGGAGGAGCAGGTCCCCCGGCTTGGTGCGGTCTGTAAAAAAGAGCGCTAACTGGAAAAACTGGAAAAAGCTATAAAAAAAAGCGGAAAAACAAGATCCAGATTCCCTCCCGTGTAGGGCGGACCAGAACAAGACGCAAGGGGGGGAGCAAACTAAGAGTGAGACACTGCTTCAGCCTGTGCCAGGGGATCATGCCATCAGCAGGGACCTCAGCACGACATTGAGAGGTCTTTAACTTGCGGCACGACCGGTGTAAATTCTGTTTCGGCTCCCACCGTCCTGAGTCTGATGATAGCCCGGCGATCCAGCCTCGCAGGCTGCAGTCAACGGGCGGACAATCAAAAACGCCACGGGTTTCCCGGCTGTCAGAGTGATTTATGAATCCGATTGAATTGAATCTGTTCCACAGCCGGATCACAGCCGTATGTGATGAAATGGGCACGGTTCTGCGTCGCACCGCTTTCTCTCCCAATATTAAGGACAGGCTGGATTTTTCCTGTGCTGTATTCGACCCCGCGGGCAGTCTCTGCGCCCAGGCGGCTCACATTCCGGTTCATCTGGGGAGCATGGCCTATGCCATGCGCGCCATAGTTAACGACCTGGAGTGGGCGCCAGGTGACACGCTGGTTCTGAACGACCCGTTTCTGGGGGGCACACACCTGCCTGATGTGACTCTGGTTTCGCCAGTTTTCGAGCAGGCTGGCAGAGCCCTTGCCGGCTTTGTGGCCAATCGCGCCCATCATGCGGATATCGGTTGTGACTCTCCGGGCTCGATGCCGCTCTCTCGCAGTCTGCATGAGGAAGGGCGGATTATCCCACCGACATTTCTGTTCCGCCAGGGTGAACTGCAGTCGGCCGCCTTGCAGCTTCTAAGTGGCAGGCCGGTGCTGGATACCGATTTCGCGGCTCAGTACAGCGCCAACAGCAGCGGCGTTCAGCGCCTTCTGGATCTGGTGCAAAGGCTGGGGTTGCCCGGTTATCTGGCCGGGCTTGCTGAGCTCAACGACTATGCCGACCGCCTGGCGGGCTCGGCGCTTGAGCAGTTGAGGCCCGGCCGGTACCGATTTCAGGATTTCATGGATGACGACGGAGCGGGCCAGCGGGATATCCCCATCGCCGTCGAGCTGACTATCGAGCGGGAGCGCGCAACGGTGGATTTTTCAGGTACAGCCGCCCAGGTGCGGGGCAATCTGAACTGCCCTGAATCTGTCGCAGCGGCTGCGGCCTTCTATGCTTTTCGCTGCCTGATGCCCGACTTCACTCCGGCTTGTGAAGGAGCATTCAGGCGCATAAAGCTGCGGACTGAAGAAGGGTCTCTGGTAAACGCGTTGCGGCCGGCCGCTGTTGCGGCCGGTAACGTGGAGACCTCTACCCGACTTGTGGATGTCATTTTCGGGGCTCTCGCTCAGGCGCTGCCGGACCGAATACCCGCTGCCAGTCAGGGCAGCATGAATAATGTGGCCATGGGCCATATCGACCCTCACACCGGTAATCGGTGGGACTATTACGAAACCCTTGCAGGTGGCACTGGCGCGGGGCCCCATCAGAATGGACTGGATGCCGCTCACAGCCACATGACCAATACATTAAATACACCCGTGGAGAGTGTGGAAATGCATTATCCGCTGCGAATCAGACGCTATGCATTGCGCCATGGCAGCGGCGGAGGGGGGCAGCGCTGTGGCGGCGAGGGATTGGTTCGGGAATATGAGTTTCTGGCCGAGGCCCAGGTGAGCCTGCTTACCGAGCGACGCTACCGACCGCCCTGGGGGCTCGCTGGCGGTGAAGCTGGTGCTGCCGGCAAGAATCTGTTGAATGGTCGGCTACTGGCGCCTAAGGTCAGCTTCACTGCCCGAACTGGTGACCGCCTGGTAATCGCCACACCGGGGGGTGGCGGGCACGGAGCTGACACAGATCCGCCAGCTGTGTAGAATACCGGCCGACTGCAACTCCCGGATTTCAGCGTTTGAGTTTTCCGGTTTTAACTGTCCGTATCGAACCAAAGACACAGGTAGCCTACGATGAGTGTTGAAGAAACTATCAAAGACCAGATCAAGTCACACGATATCCTGCTGTACATGAAGGGCAGCCCTGAACAGCCCCAGTGCGGATTTTCGGCTCAGGTTTCACAAGTTCTCATGGCCTGTGGCAAGAAGTTTGCCTACGTAGATGTGCTGAGCAACCCGGACATCCGTGCGACCCTGCCTCAGATTGCCAACTGGCCTACTTTTCCTCAGCTATGGATTGATGGAGAACTGGTAGGGGGTTGCGACATCGTGGTTGAAATGTATGAGAAGGGCGAACTGAAATCCCTGATCGACAGTGCCGGGTCGGAAAAGCCCGCCAGCGCGGAGTCCTGAGTACTGAATGGCCGGATAGCAGGGCTGCGGTCCTGGCGCATTGTCAGGACCGTCAAAAAACCCGCGGGTTTCCTTGCGCTGCCGAGACAGGCCTGCCCATGACGTTGACAAGGTGCCTTGCCGACGGGTTGGTCTGAACACCGGAACGTTGTGCTGATTAATCAGAAGTTCCTTAAAGAGGCCAGCCACCCAGATCCTGCCATTTGTTGACTATATGGCAGAATAATTCAGCGGTCCTTTCCGCGTCATAGCGAGCTGAGTGAGCCAATTCATTCTTGAATTCAATATTTGCCGCCTCACAGGCCCGGGACAGAACCGTCTGCCCGAAGGCGAGACCGCTCAGCGTCGCTGTGTCAAAACTTGAAAAGGGATGAAACGGATTGCGGTTCAGGTTGTGCCGTGCTGCCGCCGCGTTAATGAATCCGTGGTCAAAATGGGCATTGTGAGCGACAAGGATGGCTCGCTTGCAGTGCTGCGTTTTCATACTGCTACGGATAATCTGGAACAGATCCCGAAACACTTCTTTTTCTTCACGGGCGACTCGCAGCGGATGATAGGGGTCGATCCCGGTGAATTTAAGCGCCGCCTCCTCGATGTTGGAACCGGGAAACGGTTTCACACGATGAAAATAGGTCTGATCAATTTCGAGTCTGCCGTGGCCATTCATTGCCACAATCACAGCTGCGATTTCCAGAATGGCATCGGTACTGGAATTAAAACCGCCGGTTTCCACATCCACGACTACGGGCAGGTAGGTTCGGAAACGATCGACAATCAAAGGGTTGCATTCATCTGCATCGACATGTCCATCCATCAGGAATACTCCGAGACACGCCAGCCTATTTTTTCGCCGGCGCGCAAAGGCACTACCGATGAATCACCCAGCTGATAGCTGCGCGGCACCTGCCACTCGTCTCGGGACAGGGTAATTTTTCCTTCGTTACGTGGCAGGCCGTAAAAATCCGGGCCATTAAACGCCGCAAAACTTTCCAGCCGGTCGAGGGCGTTGGCGCGATCGAAGACTTCGGTATAAAGTTCCAGTGCGGCGTGAGCACTGAAGATACCCGCACACCCACAGGCGGTTTCTTTGCTGCCCACGGGATGCGGCGCAGAATCGGTACCGAGAAAGAAACGTCTGTCGCCGCTGGTGGCGGCATCAATCAACGCCTGCTGATGGGTGTCGCGTTTAAGAACCGGCAGACAGTAATAGTGCGGCCTGATCCCTCCTGCCAGCATATGGTTGCGGTTGTAAAGCAGGTGATGCGCAGTCACGGTCGCGGCTACATTCGTTTTCTGCGCGAGAACAAACTGCACGGCCTCGCGTGTTGTGATGTGCTCAAGTACCACTCTGAGCGTCGGGTAGCGTTGCAGCAGCGGAGACAGAACGGTATCAATAAAGACACTTTCCCGATCGAAGATGTCGACATCGTGATCTGTCACTTCGCCGTGGAATAACAGGGGCATTCCCAGTTCGGTCAGGGCTTCCAGAGCCGGGTAGACATTCTCAATGCGCGTCACCCCGTTTTCAGAATTAGTCGTGGCCCCTGCAGGATAATACTTGACCGCGAAAACCAGGCCGCTTTCTGCCGCCTTTCGGATCTCAGCGGCTGCCAGGCGGTCGGTCAGGTAAAGCGTCATTAGCGGCTCAAAATCATTGCCAGAAGGCACCTGCTGAATGATCCGTTGCCGGTAGGCAGCGGCCGCTGCCAGACTGGTAACGGGCGGTACAAGATTGGGCATGATGATTGCGCGGTTGAATACCCTGGCGCTGTGCGCCACTGTATGGGTGAGCGCGTCGTCATCCCGGAGGTGGAGATGCCAGTCGTCAGGACGCGTGAGGGTAATGCTGTTGTTGGTCATGATAGGGATATCCTTGGTTGCCGTATTGTAGCTGAAGAGCAGTCAGGGGCGAAACGGCGTCGACCGGGCTATTCGGAATCCTGTCGTGAGAGAGGTGGGAATCTGCGCGGCTTACTGTTTATGGTGCGGGCAATGTTCCATGGTCGTTCCGTTTGCCGGGAGCTCTCCCCGGCCCATTGCTAAAGGAACCGCTGCATAGATACTACAATGCTCTGACCTTCAGACGAACCCGCTCCCATTGCCGCCCGCATGTGTCGGCCTGTCAAGGCAGCGCAACGAAGTCCACGGGTTTGTCTGAAGGCCCCTCCGGGTGGGGCCTGTCGGGTGCCACTGCGTTGTTGTCGCGCCTGGCAGGGGCGTGCCGTTCCCTTCCCGCGACGCCTGGCATTAGCGCCCGCTTGCCTCCCGTAGCGCGTGGTGGAAATTAATCAGAAGTTCCTTAAAGCCGGCGCCAGGCTGATCGTCAGGCGTCGCATTTCTGGTTTTAGGTGCTACAATACGCGCCTTTTTCGTCGGGCCGTTTCAGCAGTATGGCCCGCGCAGTAGACCTTAAGCAGGAGTCTGAAAATGTCGGAAATTAAGAAAGTCGTGCTGGCGTATTCCGGCGGTCTGGATACTTCAGTCATAGCCAAGTGGTTGCAGGAGACATACGATTGTGAGGTCGTCACGTTTACTGCAGACCTGGGGCAGGGCGGTGAAGTGGAACCAGCCCGGGCCAAGGCTGAGGCATTAGGTATCAAAGAGATTTTTATCGAAGATCTGCGAGAGGAGTTCGTCCGCGATTTCGTGTTCCCGATGTTCCGTGCCAATGCGCTGTATGAGGGTGAGTACCTGCTGGGCACTTCCATCGCCAGACCCTTGATAGCGAAGCGCCTGGTGGAGATTGCCGAGGAAACCGGTGCGGACGCCATCTCCCACGGTGCCACTGGAAAGGGCAATGACCAGGTACGTTTTGAGTTGGGAGCCTATGCGCTGAGCCCGGGAATCCAGGTAATCGCTCCGTGGCGAGAGTGGGATCTTACCTCCCGGGATACGCTGCTGGCTTATTGTGAACAGCACGGAATCAGCGTGGAAAAGAAACGTGGCACCAAGTCTCCTTACTCCATGGATGCCAATCTGCTGCACATTTCCTATGAAGGCGACATTCTCGAAGACCCGGGCGCAGAACCGGAAGAGTCCATGTGGTTGTGGACCGTTGCGCCGGAGTCGGCGCCGGATCAGCCGACCTATATCGAGCTCGAGTACAAGCAAGGCGACATCGTTGCCATCGATGGCGAACAGTTGAGCCCCGCCGCCGTACTGGAAAAGCTGAATCAGGTCGCTGGTGCCAACGGTATTGGGCGGGCGGACATCGTTGAAAACCGTTACGTCGGGATGAAGTCCCGGGGCTGTTACGAAACGCCGGGTGGTACCGTGATGCTGAAGGCCCACCGGGCTATCGAGTCCCTGACTCTGGATCGCGAGCTGGCACACTTGAAAGACGAACTGATGCCCCGTTACGCCGAGCTGGTCTACAACGGATACTGGTGGTCGCCTGAGCGGGAAGCGCTGCAGGCGCTGATCGATTATTCACAGCAGTATGTAAATGGCAAAGTCAGGTTGAAATTGTACAAGGGCAATACCGTCGTTGTGGGACGGGAGTCCTCTGACTCGTTATTTGACGAGGCGGTCGCCACCTTTGAGGACGACGCCGGGGCTTACGACCAGAAGGACGCCGAAGGATTCATCAAGCTGAATTCTTTGCGACTGAGGATTGCCGCCAAAAAAGGGCGGTAAAGAAAGTCTATGAGGCTCTGGGTTATTCCGGCTACCGGGTTTTCTTTTTAAACTCACAAAGGTCGTTTATGGCGCATGCTATGCAGTCTGGCTTGCGCGCAGTACACACATAGCGGCCATGCAGAATAAGCCAGTGATGAGCATCCAGCAGATACTCCGCTGGCACCACGCGCATCAGTCTTTTTTCCACCTCGAGAACTGTCTTGCCAGGCGCGATACCGGTCCGGTTGGAGACCCGGAAGATATGGGTGTCGACCGCGACAGTTGCTTCCCGGAAGGCTGTGTTCAGCACCACATTGGCGGTTTTTCGCCCAACTCCAGGCAGTGCTTCCAGCTCTTTTCTGGTGGCTGGTACCTCTGAGTTGTGATGCTCGATCAGAGCCTGGCAGGTCTTAATGACATTGGCGGCCTTGGTGTTGAAAAGCCCAATGCTTTTAATGTGCTGTTTGACGCCGTCTACGCCAAGCTTGAGCATCGCCTCAGGGGTGCTGCCCACTGTGAAGAGACTCGCGGTTGCCTTGTTGACGCTGACATCTGTCGCCTGTGCTGACAGGATAACGGCGATCAACAGCTCAAAATTTGAGTTGTAATTGAGCTCCGTAGTCGGCGCCGGATTTGCCAGGCGCAGACGCTCAAAGATTTCCGTACGCTTGGCCTTGTTCATCTGCAGGTTGTCCTGTTGACCAGGCCGAAAAACCAGATTGATGCAAGGGTGCCTGTCAGCCAACACCCAGCTGCCCATAGCATCAAATAGCCAGCGTACCGGTCCACAGTCTGCTGTACTGGGACCTGGGCGCGCAATTCAATCGGTCGGGGCGAGTTCACCGATCTTCCTCAGTGCTGGTTTCAGAACCTACGGTAAAAAATGGTTTTTGCAGCTGTTTGCGCTGTTTGACGCGGGCAACTGCAGCGGCGATTTCCTGTCTGGCCTGGTTCCTGGAAAAGGCCTGTAAGCCGGCATCGGCAACCTCGGGATTTTCCGGGCGGGCCACCGAGCGCCGTCTCGATCCGCGCCGCATCGCAGTGTCTCTGGCGAGGCGTTGCCTGCGTGATTCAAAACGTTTCTTGCGGTAGTCACTTAGCTGCCGTAGCTGCCAGTCTGTTTGCTCCTGACCTGCTGCAGGCAACATGTCAATGCAATCTACCGGGCAGGGGTCGACACAAAGATCACAACCGGTGCATTCGCGCGTTATTACAGTATGCATCAGTTTAGGCGCCCCGAGGATGGCATCTACTGGACAGGCCTGGATACATTTTGTGCAGCCTATACATTCAGTCTCTCTGATGAAGGCCACGCGAGGTGGTGAATGGGTACCATGGGCCGGGTCCAGCACGGTAACTGGCTGAGCCATCAGGTCGGCGAGCAGGCGGATGGTTCGTTCGCCGCCGGGAGGGCATTTGTTAATGGGTTCTCCATCGGCTATTGCTTTGGCATAAGGTGCGCAGCCGGAAAATCCGCACTTCCCGCACTGGGTCTGCGGCAGCAAACGGTTGATCTGCTCAACCAGGTCCAGTTGCGGGCGGTGTGAATCGTAGTTCATAAGTTTTAGTAGCCGCCAGCCAGAGTAACCAGCGGCAGGTTCGATGCTGCCCGACTGGCTGTCAGTAACGCGATGCACAGGTCCCGAAAAGGCTGAGCTGGACCTCTAAAAAACAGTCTTGTGTGCAGGGTGGCAAGGGTTCGCCATAATGATGCAATACCGGGAATCCTAAGGATGGCAAGCCCGGGCGTACCAAGCAGCATCCTGCCGGTCTGAAAGGCAAACAACGCAGCTAGCAGGGTGTTGGCAAATTTTCTGGCTGAAGATACGGTCATTCCGTGAAGGTTCGGTTCGTTTGAACGGCGGGCTGTATTCTAGCACGAGGCCCACGTTGCGGCCTGGTCGAGAGAGTAAGGCCGCAGGGAATGTCAGCAGTACTGCCCGCAGTTGTCGTCAGGCAGACCCGCCGAACGTGCGGCAGGGATCCGATAACGTGCCAGAATTTCCGCTTCGGTACGCAACGCCTCTTCGTGGTTGATGACCATCTGGTAACCGTTGGCGTTGGAAAAAGTCACGTGCTCTCGTTGGTTGTTGTCAAGTAGTTGGACAAAATGCTGAAAGTCCTTTACCGGCTCGCCGTTTATGGAGTCGACGATCCAGTTGCGCCAGTCGTGATAGCCAAGATTCACATCGGCCGCCAATACCTGCAACGCTACGACCACTTCACGGCGCTGGGGAGAACTCCACTCGTTCCGCGCCTGAAGCAGATTGACCGGTGCGGTGCGGGCCCAGTCAGAGCCCCAGCGACGGATCAGGTTCATGTTCAGCGGCACGAACAGTATGCCACCGTAGATGTAATACTCAGGCACCCGGTCGTATTGCTGACCTGCCACCAGACTGTAGCTCTCCAGCGCTTCCCTGGCCTTGACTGAAACGGTCAGAAGTTCGCCGTCCCTGACGTAGGTAAGGCTGATCGGCTCACCCACATGGGCAAGATCGATGGCGTGTTTGTAATCCGTGCGGGAGTCGTCATTGATACTAATGCTGCCGTCATCTGCTACATCATAGCCATTGATGTTCAGAATCACATCGTCGGTCCGTAATACGCCGTCTACCGGTGACTCTTCAAATACCTTGATAACCAGCACTCCACTTTCTCCCGGTTTCAGACCGCGGGCTCGTTTGGCCGCCGGGCTGTCGAGGGTCTGGGTGCGGAAGCCAAGGTCCGGAAAGCCGTCGTTGCGACCATCCTGGCTGTCTTTCAACACATGGGAGATGACACTGGGCGGGACAAAATAACCCAGGTTCTCTGCCCGGCCACCGGCATTGGCCTGCATTACCACGCCTACGATCTGACCATCTTTAATAACCGGGCCACCGCTGTTGCCGGGGTTGATGGCAGCGTCGATCTGCCCGGCCAGCAGGTAGGTGCCAGCGTGGGCGTAGCGCTGATGTTCCACGCGCGACAGCACGCCCTCAGTCACGCTGAGAGTCTTGCCGCCGATAGGATAACCGAACACCGACACAGCCTCTCTTATGCGGGGCAGGCTGCCCACCGAGAGCGCCTGCAGATCACTGAAAAAACTCTGGTCGGAAACTGTGATCAGTGCCAGGTCGGCCTCGTGGGATACGAACACCACTTCTGCCTGGTAGCGCTCCGGATCGTTGTGCTTCTGCGCCTGGATGAAACTCGCATTGGCGACCACGTGAGCATTGGTGAGTATCAGGTTACCCTCGATTACTGTGCCGGAGCCGCTGCCCTGGCTCGGGGTCAGTAGCCGCCACGGCGTAAAATAATCAGGCTCCGCCGCAGTGGTATAGATCTTAACGACTGAATCTTCAATCGCACTGATTTCGGTTTCCTGGGCGGTGGCCAGTAAAGGCGCGGCCAGCAGGCATATTCCGAACAGGGTTGACCAGGCAGCGTAGTAACGTGAAAGCATCGGTATCTGAAATTCCATTCTGGTGGTCTTCAAAGGCCCTAGGTAGGGACCAGTGCCCCGGCAGGGCACTGACAACTGTTTGCGGAGCGAAGCGCCAAGCTTATTACGTTCGGTGCACGCTGGCCAGTTCAGAACAGTCGAACCGACGAATGCGGGCGCTCAGGTCACCCGCATGCCGGGCTGGGCTCCCGAATCCGGTTCAAGCAGCCAGATATCCTTGCCACCGGGGCCTGCGGCAAGGACCATGCCTTCCGACAAGCCGAATTTCATCTTGCGTGGTTTCAGGTTGGCCACCATCACCGTCAGACGCCCGACCAGTTGAGCCGGGTCATAAGCGGATTTGATGCCGGAAAAGACGGTTCGAGTGAGAGGCTGACCCTTGTCATCGATGCCCAGGTCAAGCTCCAGTCTCAACAGTTTGTCCGCGCCCTTTACGTGTTCAGCGCCAGTTATTCGAGCAATTCGCAGATCAACTTTGAAAAAGTCATCGATCTCGATTTCAGATTCCAGGGCTGGCCCCGATGCCTGGCTGGCCGGTTTGCTGGACTCGACTTCGCGCTGTCCAACTTCCACCCGTGTGGCTTCGATAACGGCCTGCACTTTCTCCATTTCTACCCGCTGCAGCAGCGGTTCAAATCGGTTGACAGTCGTTCCTTTCAGGGCGGTATCGGCATCCTGCCAACGAAGGCTCTCCACACCCAGGAAGGCTTCGGCCTTGCAGGCCAGAACCGGCAGGACCGGTTTCAGGTAAATAACCAGCAGCCGGAAAAGGTTAATTCCCATGCTGCAGATAGCCTGAACGCGCAGATCCTGGGGGTCTGCTTTGGCAAGCACCCAGGGTTGCTGATCGTTGATGTACTGATTGGCGCGATCTGCAAGCGCCATGATTTCCCGCATGGCTTTACTGTATTCGCGTTTTTCATACAGCGTGGCAATGGTGTCACTGGCTGCCTGAAACTCGGCAAGCAGCTGGGGTTCGCTGTGCTGGTCCGCCAGTTGCCCGGAAAAACCCCGGTTGATAAACCCGGCACAGCGACTGGCTATGTTGACCACTTTGCCCACCAGGTCTGAGTTCACCCGCTGAACAAAATCTTCCAGATTGAGATCCAGGTCGTCGACGCCGTCCGACATCTTGGCCACCAGATAGTAGCGCAGGTACTCTGGGTCCAGGTGATCAAGATAGGTTCTGGCGTTAATGAAGGTGCCGCGGGACTTGGACATTTTCTTGCCATCCACGGTCAGAAAGCCGTGAACATAGACAGCGGTCGGAGTTCTGAAACCGGCACTTTGAAGCATTGAGGGCCAGAACAGGGTATGAAAATTGACGATGTCCTTGCCGATAAAATGGTACAGTTCGGCCTCGCTGTTCTTGTTCCAGTACGCATCGAAGTCGTGACCGGACCGTGCGCAAAGATTCTTAAAGCTGGCCATGTAGCCGATGGGCGCGTCCACCCAGACATAAAAATATTTGCCGGGGTGGCCCGGAATCTCGAAGCCGAAGTAGGGTGCGTCCCGGCTGATGTCCCACTCCTGCAAGCCGCTGTCCAGCCATTCCGCCAGTTTATTGGCCACCTGGGGTTGCAGTGCGCCGCTGCGGGTCCAGGTTTTCAGAAACTCAGTAAAGGCCGGCAGGGTGAAAAACAGGTGCTCGGATTCTTTCTCTACAGGCGCCGCCCCGGAAATTGTTGAGCGGGGTTCGATCAGCTCGGTGGGGCTGTAGGTCGAACCGCACACCTCACAGTTATCGCCATACTGATCCTCCGCCTTGCACTTGGGACAGGCGCCCTTGATGAAGCGATCTGCCAGGAACATCTGCTTTTCCGGGTCGAACAACTGGGTAATCTTGCGCCGGCTTATGTGGCCGTTGGCATCCAGTCGTGCGAAGATCGTTTCGGCGAATTCACGATTCTCTTCAGAGTGAGTAGTGTAGTAGTTGTCGAAGCCGATATGAAAGCCGGCGAAATCCTCCTGGTGGGCCTGGTTGATTCGCGCTATGTGCTCCTCTGGCGTGATGCCCTGGGCTTCAGCGCTCAGCATGATCGCGGTTCCGTGCGCGTCATCGGCGCATACGTAAACGCAGTCGTGGCCGCGCATTTTCTGCAGTCGGACCCAGACATCCGTCTGAATCACTTCCATCAGATGGCCAAGGTGAATGCCCGAGTTGGCGTAGGGAAGAGCGCTGGTGACTAGAATTTTTCTGTTTGACACGGTGGATTCCTTGCAGAACCTTGCAGAAACGGTGAGTAAGACCCGGTATATACAGGGGCGCAACGGCAGGCGATGATACTTTAGATGGGCGCTGAATTCAGCATGTTTTCAGTGGTAAATGGCTGGACGGCGGAATATTATCCCTGCCGGAGTTTGCTTAGTGCAGCGAAACACAATTGCCTTTATTATGCGCGTTTTCGAATTAAGGACTGGCACCCATGACAATTAAATCAGACCGGTGGATACGGCAAATGGCTCGTGAGAAGGGCATGATCGAACCCTTCGCGGAGCAGCAGGTGCGCGGAGCGGACGGTGCTCGGGTTATTTCCTACGGCACCTCGAGCTATGGGTACGATGTGCGCTGTGCCAGTGAATTCAAAATTTTCACCAATGTGCATACGCCGAATGTGGTAGACCCGAAAAATTTCGATGAGACCAGTTTCGTCGCAATTGATGAGCAGGTTTGTGTCATCCCCCCGAATTCATTTGCGCTGGCCCGGACTGTAGAATATTTCCGCATCCCTTCTGATGTGCTTACGGTTTGCCTGGGCAAATCCACCTACGCCCGTTGCGGAATAATCGTCAACGTGACCCCACTGGAGCCCGAGTGGGAGGGGCATGTGACCCTCGAGTTCTCCAATACCACGCCTCTGCCGGCCAAAATATATGCCAATGAAGGCGTTGCGCAGATGCTGTTTTTTCAATCAGACGAGCAGTGTGAGACGACTTACCGTCAACGTGGTGGGAAGTACATGGGGCAGACCGGCGTCACTCCCCCCAAGGCCTGATCCGAACGCCTGAACCACGCGCGCCGTTCATCTGACGTTAGTGACGGGGTTTTGTCACTCCAGCGTGGTAAAAATGGCGCCCACTCCTGAAACCGCCATAAAACCGTCTTCCCCAGGCGGCTGGTCGGTGTTGAAAGCACCCCTCAAATTTTGGCAGCTACTCCAGAAGCCCCTGTTTACAAGGCGTTCAGGAAATTTCACGAATAAAATTCAGGCCTGGAACGGATATTGCATACCACGTACAGGATTGTGTTTTTTGCGGGTCTGCCTGCTTTCCTGATCCGGATGTTTCTGGCCAGGAGCGCCAGAAGTCAAGAGCCTGGAGCCGGGTAAAAAGCCTCTGTTTCCTGAAGCTACTTGTTGTGTCGACACGAAGCCGGACAAGTTTAGGAAATCCTGCCAAGGTCCATGGCCAGGCCGCGAAAACATACACGGGGAATTGCGCATCCAGAAACGCGCCTGAACGGGCAGGCATGGAATTGCGCAGACAGAAACGCAATAACAACAGGAATTTTGCTGATGACCGCCGCAAGAGAGACATCTGTCTACAAAAAAGTCGAGGCGCCGAAAGCTAGTAATACTTCCCACCAGAATCTGAATGAAGTCGTGGACCGCTATGCGCCACTGGTGAAGCGCATCGCCCACCACCTGTTGCTGAGGATGCCGGCCAGCGTCCAGGTCGATGACCTGATTCAGTCAGGCATGATCGGCCTGATTGAAGCGGCCCGCAAGTACGATGTCTCGAAGGGGGCCAGTTTCGAGACTTACGCCGGGATCCGCATTCGGGGCTCGATGTTGGACGAGGTCAGGAAGGGAGATTGGGCGCCACGTTCGGTACACCGTAAATCCCGTAAGGTGACCGAAGCTATCAAGACGGTAGAAGCGCGCACTGGTAAAGATGCGAAAGACAAGGAAATTGCGGCTGAGCTGGATATTACGCTCAACGAATATTACACGATCCTGCAAGACGCCACCGGCAGTCGTCTGTTCAGTTTTGATGACATCATGGAGGGGGATGATTCGGCTATCGAAGCTGCGGCCGGTGAACTGCCCGGACCCTGCGACGGCTTGCAGCGCCTGACATTTCGTGAGCACCTGGCGGCAGCAATTGACAATCTGCCGGATCGGGAGAAGCTGGTACTTTCCCTGTATTACGACGAAGAGCTCAACCTGAAGGAGATTGGCGAAGTAATCGGTGTCAGCGAATCCCGGGTCAGTCAGATCCATAGCCAGGCGGCTCTGCGCCTGCGGTCCAGGCTGGTTGACTGGAGATAGGCGAGGCGCGTCAGCGCAGCCGCTCTGAATACAGACTTTCCGCAAGGCGCTACCGGTTACAGATAGAGCAGGTCCGCGCTAACTTGGTTATAATCCGCGCCCAAGCCAGCCTATTGGACCCGCCAGTCACATGTCACCTGATCCATCTTCCAACAGCCTACCAATGCTCAGTGCGCGTGAGCTTTACTGTGAACGCGACGATCGTCTGCTGTTTGAATCCCTGAGCTTCCAGTTACCGGCAGGGCAGGTGCTTCAGGTTAAAGGCAGCAATGGCAGCGGAAAAACAACCCTGTTGCGTATCTTGTGCGGCCTCAATGACAATTACCGCGGTGAAATCGACTGGTTCGGGCGACCAGTGGCTGAACAGCGGGACAGCTTTTATGGTTCTTTACTGTATCTTGGGCATCGGGTCGGGGTAAACATGGTGTTGAGTCCGCTGGAGAACCTGCGCTGGGCCTGTAATCTCCAGGCACCTACCAGTGATGAGCGGATTTACCAGGCGCTGGAAAAGCTCGATTTGCGCGGGTTCGAGCAGTCCCCCTGTCACAACCTTTCAGCGGGGCAGAAGCAGCGGGTGTCGCTGGCGCGGCTGTTAATCAGTCCGGCACGCCTGTGGATTCTGGACGAGCCCTTCACGACACTGGATGTCTATGGGGTGGCGGCATTGGAAGAACTGCTGGCCGGGCATGTGTCACAAGGCGGCTCGGTGGTGGTGACAACCCACCATGCCCTGTCGGTAAAAACGGGCATTCAGGTTCTCAACCTGGATCGACGGTAGGCGGACAGCATGGATAAGTTGACTCATCTACAGCAGGACCATCCTCTGGCCAGTGGAGTCAGCGCTTTTGCTGTCACTCTGAAGCGCGATCTGCTGGTGGCTTTCAAGCGGCGCAACGACCTGTTGAATCCACTGATGTTCTTTTTCATTGTGGTTTCATTGTTTCCCATTGGAATCACGCCGGAGCGGGACGGACTGGCGGAGATTGCGGTCGGCGTTCTCTGGGTTTGTGCGTTACTGGCATCGCTCCTGTCCTTGGACAATCTGTACCGCTCCGATTTCGAAGACGGCTCGCTGGAGTTGCTCATCCTGAGCCCGCATTCTCTGTATTTCATGGTGCTGGCAAAAATACTCAGTCACTGGCTGGTCAGCGGTGTTCCTCTGGTGCTGCTCTCGCCACTGCTCGGTTATATGCTGGCATTGCCCACCGAGGCCTATCCGGCCATGATCATTACGCTGATACTTGGCACGCCAATCCTGAGCCTGCTGGGCTCCATCGGGGTCGCCCTGACAGTCTCGCTGGGTAGCCGGGGGCTGATACTGGCTATGATAATTCTGCCCATGAGCGTGCCGGTATTGATTGCCGGTACGCTGGCCGTAGGGCAGGCGGTAGACGGCAATCCCGTTGGCGGGCATCTGGCCATCATGGGCGCAATGCTGGCGATGGCCGTCACGCTGGCCCCGCTGGCTTCGTCCGCGGCCCTGCGAATAAGCATCAATTAGGACAGTCGGCCTCCGGATTGCGTTGCAGTCGGGACTGGTGGACTTTCGGGAGCTGCGCAATCGGTTACAATAAGTAACGAAGGCGATCAGGGGCACCGTGGTATAGTGCGGAGTGACCCATAACATTACTTTTAGGCGTAAAGACTGCTATGTGGCAATGGTTTCACCGCTGGGGTTCTCCCAAGTGGTTTTATGAATTGTCAGGGCGTTGGCTGCCCTGGCTGACAACGGCGATGTTCCTCTTCCTGACGGCAGGCGTGCTGTGGGCGCTGCTGTTTGTTCCGCAAGACTATCAGCAGAGCTACACCACCCGAATTCTGGTGGTTCACGTAGCTGTCGCCGGGACATCACTGGCGTTTTTTCCCATCATGGCCGTTGCCGGCACCATCACTCTGGTATGGAAAATGAAGATGGCCGACATGGTGGCCAAGACAGTAGCGCCGCTGGGTGCCTGGTTTTCGGCCCTGACGCTGGCATCCGGTTCGATCTGGGGCAGCGTCATGTGGGGCACCTGGTGGGAGTGGAGCGACAGCCGCCTGACGTCCATGCTGTTTCAATTTTTTCTCCTGATCAGCGTTATCTCGCTGCGTTCTGCGTTGAATGACTCGGAAACTGCGGCCAAAGCCTGTGCAGTGCTATCCATTGTTGGCTGTGTCAATGTGGTCGTCATAAAATACTCCGTCGAGTGGTGGAATACACTCCACCAGCCGGCCAGTGCCCTGTCCATGGATGGCGGCAGCGTCAACGGCCCGGAATTCTGGGTACCAACCCTGATCATGGTGGTCGCCATGTACCTGTTCATGGCGGTACACGTGATGATGGCGACCCGGAATGAAATACTGCGCCGTGAAAGCCGGGCGCAGTGGGTCCAGGACCTGATGCTGGGCGCCAGGTAACGGCAGGCTGTCAACGTGGAAAAAGACGGAAGAAAAAGACGGCGGTAACAGCTGTGTAAAATGGCAAACGAGCAATTCAGCGAACCAGCTATACGGCTATACGGCTATACGGCTATACGGCTATACGGCTATACGGCTATACGGCTATACAGGCTATACAGGCTATACAGGCTATACAGGCTATACAGGAAGGACAGGACCAGCGCATGTTTGACCGCATACAGTTTTCCAGTTTCGGTGAGTTCCTGAGTATGGGGGGGTATGCCTTCAATGTGTGGAGCGTGTACCTGCTGTTTTTTGTTTTCCTGCTGGTCAATCTGCTTGGTCCGCTCCGGCGCCGTAAGCAAATTCTGAAAGAGTTACAGCGTCGGGCGGTACTTTCTGAACGACAACAGCCAGCGGCGAATGACTGATTAATGTCAACCTGCCGGTCACTCTGTTAAATGCACGTGGAGAAATACAGTGAAGCCTCATAGACAAAAGCGACTGGCTATCATCCTGTTTATTGCGGCAGGGCTGAGCGTCGGTATCGGTCTGACCTTGTATGCGTTGCGACAGAATCTGAATATGTTTTTTACGCCGACTGAAGTCGCGGCTGGCGAAATACCGGCGGGACGGGAAATCCGCATCGGCGGCATGGTGAAGGAAGGCTCCGTTGTACACGCGGCGGATTCACTGGAAGTCCGATTTATTGCGACCGACTATGCCAGTGATGTTTCTATTCATTACGAAGGGATTCTGCCTGACCTGTTTCGTGAGGGGCAGGGGATCGTGGTAGAAGGGCAGGTGGATCAGTCCGGCATTCTGCAGGCCTCCCGGGTACTCGCCAAGCACGATGAGAACTACATGTCACCGGAAGTGAAAGCGGCACTCGATGCGGCTCACGTGGAAAAACCTGACTATCAGCAGTCTGCTGAAGGAGCGCCTGATGGTACCTGAATTCGGTCAGGTCGCCCTGATACTGGCATTTTGTCTGAGTGTAGTGCTGGCGACCCTGCCCATTGTCGGCGCGGCGCGCGGCAATGTGCTCTGGATGAGTTTCGCGCGGCCACTCACCGCCGGGGTCTTTGTCTTTCTTTCGCTCTGTATGATAGTGCTCGGTTATGCATTCGTGACCGATGACTTTTCTGTCCAGTTTGTTGCCAATCATTCCAATACTCTGCTGCCCCTGCAGTACAAGATCACGGCTATCTGGGGTGGACATGAAGGGTCTTTTCTGTTCTGGACCTTCATGATGAGCTTCTGGATGCTGATGGTTGCGATTTTCAGCAAGAGCATGCCCATTGACTTCGTGTCCCGGGTGTTAGGCGTGCTGGGTTTCCTCTGCGCGGGCTATATCCTGTTTATGGTTGCCACTTCCAATCCGTTTGATCGGGTGGTTCCTCTGGCGCCGCGGGATGGGGCCGATCTTAACTCGGCGCTGCAGGATATTGCGTTTATTGTGCATCCGCCGACCCTGTATATGGGATACGTTGGATTCTCCGTGGTGTTTGCCTTTGCTATCGCCGCGCTGCTGAGCGGCAGGCTTGACGCGGCCTGGGCCCGCTGGTCGCGGCCCTGGGCCAATATTGCCTGGGTGTGGCTGACCGGTGGTCTGGCTCTTGGCAGCTGGTGGGCCTATTACGAACTGGGCTGGGGCGGCTGGTGGGCCTGGGACCCGGTAGAAAATCCACCCCTGATTACCTGGCTGCTTGGAACTGCATTGATGCATTCCCTGGCCGTGACGGAAAAGCGCGGGGTGTTCAAAAGCTGGACCGTGCTGCTGGCAATCCTGGCTTTTGCCGGTAGCCTGCTGGGCACCTTCATCACCCGCTCCGGGCTGCTCACGTCGGTTCACGCGTTCGCCAGCGACCCCACCCGCGGAGTCTTTATTCTGGCGTTTATTGCCGTCACCATTGGTGGCTCACTGGTGCTCTATGCACTGCGCGCCCCGTTAATTAAAAATGAATCGGGGTTTGGCGCCGTATCCCGTGAAGTGTTTTTGCTGACTAATAATATTCTGCTGGTGGTGGCCAGCGCCTCGGTACTGCTGGGAACGCTGTTCCCGATGGTTTATCAGGCGGTGACTGATAACCTGATTTCCATAGGCCCTCCTTATTTCAACTCAATTTTCGTGCCATTGATGGGAATCCTGGTCGTCGCCATGGGAATTGGCCCGATCAGCCGCTGGAAAAGCACCTCGGTTTCCTATCTGCGCAATCAACTGACCCTGGTGGCCATCGCCAGTGTCATTCTCGGGGTTGTCGTACCGCTGGTTATCACGCTGGATTTTTCCTGGTCGGTGACTATCGGCATGAGCCTTGCATTCTGGCTCTTGTTCGCCATCGGCAAAGACGCAGTCAATAAAGTGAAAAACAAGCCGGACCGGTTCAAGGCATTGCTGGGACTGCCGGCGAGTTACCTTGGCATGCAACTGGCGCATTTCGGTGTCGTAGTAATGATCATCGGGGTGAGTCTGACGGCAAACTACAGTATGGAGAAAAGTGTTCTCCTGTCTGCGGGTCAGACCATTGATCTTGGGGACTATGATTTTCAGTTCAATGGCACCCGGCCCATCACCGGTCCCAACTATGTAGGTGACGAGGCAACCATCCTGGTCAGTTACCGGGGCGAGTTCATGCGCGAACTGCACCCGGAAAAACGTATTTATGTGGCGAGCAATTCACCCTCTACAGAGATGGCAATCGATGCAGGTGTGTTCCGTGATCTGTTTGTCACTCTCGGGGAGGGGCGTGAAGGTGGGGCTGCGTGGTCCATGACTCTGTACGTCAAGCCATTTGTACGCTGGATCTGGATGGGTGCAATTTTTATGATTATCGGCGGAGTGACTGCGGCGCTTGACCGTCGTTATCGAAGACTGCAGGCCAGGGATCAGCAGCGTCAGGTGGCACAGGAAAACCAAAACCTGACCGGGCGACCCCAGGCAGTGTGAGGTGAGGGACTGAGCATGCGTATAAAGTTTTTCATTCCAGTGGCAGGGTTTGCAATTCTGGGGTTCATGCTGTGGCGTGGACTGTATTTGAATACCGGCGAGTTACCTTCGGTGTTAATTAACAAACCTCTGCCGGCGTTCGAGCTGGAAAATGTGTACAGCAATGCACTGGTAAGCAAAGAGGATCTCCCGGAGGGCCCTTTTCTGCTGAATGTGTGGGGCAGCTATTGTCTGCCCTGTCTGGCTGAACACCCGACCTTCATGCGGCTTTCCGAGAACGATGTCATCCCTATCGTGGGGATCAATTACAAAGACAGGCAGGGAGCGGCCGTAGACTGGCTGGAAACCAATGGCGACCCGTTTGCCTTCAGCATCATGGACGAGGAAGGCCGGCTGGGGATAGACCTGGGCGTCTATGGCGCACCGGAAACCTTTCTTATCGATCGAAATGGTGTAATTCGCTACCGGCATGTGAGTGTACTTGATGAACAGGCGTGGGAAGAGATCTTTGTTCCTGCATTAGAAGAGCTGCGGCGCGAGGAATCCTGATTGGCCAGATTACTGTTAGCAATGGTACTGAGTCTGGTCGCCACAATAGGGGCGTTACCGGCCGTGGCGCAGGTCGATACCTTTGAGTTTGATACTCAGGAGCAGCAGCTAAGGTTTCGCCGCCTGTCCAATGAGCTGCGCTGCCCGATGTGCCAGAATACCAATCTGACCGGTTCGACCGGTGGTGTCGCGGAGGACCTGCGGCGGGAGATACATCGCATGATCATGGACGGCATGACCGATGCTGAAATTGAACAGTTCATGTTCGAGCGCTATGGAGATTTTATCTTTTATCGCCCCCGATTGCGGGCAGAGACAGTGCTGCTCTGGTTCGGCCCGCTTGTGTTTCTGCTGGTAGGCGGGGTCGTGGTTTTTACTATCATCAGGAAATCCAAATCCTCGGTCACTGAAACCCTGAGTGACGAGGAACAGCAACAATTGAACGAGTTGCTCAATAGAAAATCCTGATTCGGCTTTCAACCTTGCGCTAGGAAAAATTCTTGTTCTGGATAATCAGTCTCATCCTTCTGGCCCTTGCGGCCCTGTTCGTGCTGTTACCCCTGTGGAAACACTACCGGCCCCTTACCGATAGCGAGCAGCTTCGCACGCAGACCAATCTGACCATCTTCGAAGAGCGCCAGAACGAACTGAAGCTCGAACTGGAGAACGGTAATCTGGACCCTGCCCAATTCGACGAACTGGTGTTGGAACTCAAGAAGTCTCTGCTCTCTGACACGGCGAATGCAGCGGGTAGTGGTAAGTCACTCCATGGTCACAAGCAGAAGCAGGGTGCACACGAGCCCGGCGGGAAAAGCGATAACCTTACCAAGGCATTGCCTCTGATCATGGTTCTTCTGATCCCGTTAGTCACCTACCTGATGTATGAGCAGTGGGGATACCTGGACGACGTCCAGCTTATGGATCTCTACGAGCGCACCATCGCCAGCGACAATAACCAGCAGGAATCCCGCGATCTGGTCATCGAGCTTGGCCGGGTGGTTCAGCAGGATGAGTCCAATCAATGGGCATGGTACTTCCTGGGGCGCAATTTTTCTAATCTGGGCATGTTCGGCGAGGCGGATATCGCTTTCCAGCGAGCCAGTGATCTGATGCCTGACGGGCCGGATAAGGCGGCCACATTAGGGTTGCAGGCACAGATCAAGTATCTCGTTGCGGGCGGTGAGATGACCGAGGAAGTGCTGTCAGTAGTGGGGGAGGCCAGGGCTATAAACCCCTCTGAGAACGCCTCATTGCAGTTGCTGTCGGTAGATGCCGAGATGCAGGGAGACCTGCAGGCGGCTATCGGTTACTGGCGGTTGATGATTCAGTCCAATCCGAATTCTGCTCAGGCACAGCAGCTGCGCGGCAGGATCGCCGCGGCGCAGCAACAGTTAGCTGCGGAGGGAGCGGATGCGACGCAGGCCGGTCCCAGCATCGATGTGAGCGTGGCGCTTGAGCCAGGCCTTGAACTGCCGTCGGGGATGCGTGTGTTTGTCTCGGCGCGCAATGCCGAGCAGGAAGGGACGCCGCCACTGGCGGCCATAGACCTGGTTGTGGATGACCTGCCGGCGACGGTCACGCTGGACAATAACCTGGCCCTGACGCCAGCTTTCAATCTGTCTTCGGCACAGCGCGTTTACGTGACGGCAACAGTGTCAAGAACCGGTTCTGCCACCGTGCAGCCCGGGGATTACCGGGTGGCCTCAGACAGTTTCAGTGTCAGTGAGGCAAACGATGCCATTGCCCTGACCATCAGCCTCAGCGATATCGTACGCTGAGTTGTTGTGCCCGGTAACGGCTGCGAGACAGGAAGCAGGTAATTTTAGCCGGTTGTACGCGTTCCCGGACTGAAAATTTGCTACCATTCGGCTCAACTTGAGCGGAAGACGAAGATAATGGCCTCAACCCCTGATCAGCTGATAGATAAATTCGGTAGACGAATTGACTATATTCGCCTGTCAGTGACCGACCGGTGTGATTTTCGCTGTGTCTATTGCATGACAGAAAATATGCAGTTTTTACCCCGCAAGCAGGTCCTGTCGCTGGAAGAGCTGCACCTGATCGCCCGAGCGTTTGTTGAGCTTGGGGTCCGCAAGATTCGCATTACCGGTGGTGAACCGATGGTGCGGAGCAACATCATGTCGCTGATGGATAACATCGGTGCCTTGCCCGGTTTGCAGGAACTTTTACTTACCACCAACGGTGCCCAGCTCGACCGCTATGCCGAGCCGCTGCAAAAGGCAGGGGTCAAGCGCATCAATATCAGTATCGACAGTCTGCGCGCCGATCGTTTCCAGCGCATATCCCGGGTAGGCAAGCTGGACCGTGTTATTGCAGGCATCGATGCGGCGATTGCCGCCGGTTTCGAACGGATACGTCTGAATTCGGTCATTATGAAAGGCTACAACGAGGACGAGGTGCTGGATCTGGTGGACTTTGCCACCGATCGCGGTGTCGACATCGCCTTTATCGAAGAGATGCCCCTGGGCAATCCGTCGGATCATTCGAGAGAGGAAACCCTGTGCAGCAATGACTGGGTGAGAAATGTGATTGAGCAGCGCTATACACTTCTGCCTACCGCCAGCCGCACCGCCGGTCCGTCCAAGTACTGGCAGGTGGAAGGGGAAAAAAACCGCATCGGCTTCATCTCCCCGATCACCCACAACTTCTGCGCCGACTGCAACCGTGTCCGGGTTACCGTTGAGGGGCGCTTACTGCTGTGTCTCGGAAATGAACACTCAGTGGATCTGCGTGCTGTTCTGCGTGATCCCGACAAGAGTTTCGAAGACCTCCAGCAGACCATCGTCGCGGCCATGGATATTAAGCCGGAACGGCATTATTTCTACGACCAGGATTATGCTCAACCAGTCCGCTTGATGAATATGACCGGTGGATAACCGACCCAAACCGTAGAGCCGAGTTCGACAATGACCAGCAGTCCCCTGAACATGCGCGTGATTACCGTGTCGGATACCCGTACCGAGGAGACTGACAGGTCTGGTGCTGTACTGGTGGAAAGACTACAGGCAGCCAGGCATCGTCTATTGGGAAAGGTCATCATCCCAGACGATGTTTACCAGTTGCGAGCCGCTGTTTCTGTCGGGATTGCTGATCCTCGAACTCAGGTGATCCTGATGACCGGCGGCACAGGGTTTACCGAACGGGACAATACCCAGCAGGCTATAGAGCCGCTGCTGGATGTAGTGATTGACGGCTTTGGTGAACTTTTTCGACAACTTTCTTTCGAGGAAATAGGCACGTCCACGATTCAGTCGCGCGCCTTTGCGGGCCTGGCCAACGGGACGATTGTATTTTGTGTGCCCGGTTCGCCAGGCGCATGTCAGACTGCCTGGGACAAGATAATATCGGCGCAGTTGGACAGTGCGCATAAGCCTTGTAATTTTGTTGATAAACTCAAGGCGCCTGATTAGATCGATCCGCTGGCCCGGATCAATCACTCAATCGATTTACGAATACGTTCACGAAACTGTCGGCTGTTTCGGGACTGCTGAGCAGTGGTCGGCACTGCGGGGCAGCCGACAGGTCTTACAGCGGGTTTCAACTTAGCGGACAGGCTGGCCCGGGTCTAAAGTAGTCGGCGAAGGTTTACGCCCGATGGGCATTTCTTCCGACAGTCAGTTGCCTAGACGGCAACGTACATGATCAGGGCAGGGATCGCCACTGCACTGACAACGACAGCTGCGCTTACCGCCACGGCCTGGATGGTTGGCCATGCTTTACCCAGCACTCTACTCACCTTTCTCTACTCCTTTTGTTCATCGGTTGGTTGGTCAAGTCAAACTTCGATCACTCCGAAATTTCGCGGGCAGTTTATCACGGAGATGGGAGAAAAGGTAACAGATTCAGCCAATATGTAACTCAAAGTAACAAAAGTGTGCGGTGGATCACGAAGGGGTTGGTCCGACATCGGTAGCTCTCAGGTTGATTTTGCCTGCGCTGCTCAAGCTGGTTAAACTTGCGGCTTTTGTCCGCGTAGCCGGATAGGAGTAAGCGCCAGTGCGGGTAATGACTTTCAATTGCAATGGTATTCGAGCCGCCGCGCGCAAGGGGTTCTTTGACTGGCTCGCGACTATCCAGGTGGACGTGGTCTGTTTGCAGGAAACCAAGGCTCAGGAGCATCAACTGAACGACGAGCCCTTCTACCCGGCGGGGTTTCACTGCTACTATTTTGATGCGGTGAAAAAGGGGTATGCCGGCACGGCGATTTTCTGCCGCCGCGAACCTGACAAGGTGACTACAGGGCTGGGTTGGGAAATGGCTGATACGGAAGGCCGCTATATCCAGGCCGATTTCGGCAGTCTTTCTGTTGCGTCACTGTATCTCCCTTCCGGGTCCGCTGGCCCGGAACGACAGGCCCGGAAAGTGGACTTTATGAACAGGTACATGAAGTTCATGAATAAGCTCCGTCACGACGGACGGGAATACATCATCGGCGCTGATTGGAATATCTGTCATAAGGAGATAGATCTGAAAAACTGGCGGGCAAACCAGAAAAATTCAGGATTTTTGCCCGAGGAACGGCAATGGCTGGACGAGCTGTATGACAAAGTTGGCTATATCGACGCGTTCAGACTGATCAATCAGGAGCCGGATCAGTACAGTTGGTGGTCCAATCGCGGGAATGCGAGAGCTAACAACGTGGGATGGCGGCTGGATTATCAGGTTATTACCCCCGGCCTTCGCGATAAGGTCACTGCCGCTGAAATTTACACTGAGGAAAACTTCTCAGACCATGCACCTGTTATTCTGGACTACGCGATAACATTATGAATTCATTTATTAAATCTTTGCTATTCAGCCTCCCTCTGGTCCTCGCTTTATCCACTAACGCGGCCGCCCAGCAACTGGTCGCGGTAATCGAGACTGAAAAAGGTACCCTGGAGATTGAGTTGAACCAGCGTGCTGCGCCCACGACAGTCGCCAATTTTGTCAATCTGGCCATGCGGGGCTTTTATGACGGTCTGACCTTTCACCGCGTGGAGCGTAATTTCATGATTCAGGGGGGTGACCCGTTGGGTACCGGCACGGGCGGGCCTGGTTATCGGTTCAGCGGCGAGACGATTCTGCATCACAGTCGTCCGGGCGTACTGTCCATGGCTAACTCCGGGCCGGGAACTGACGGCAGCCAGTTTTTTATTACCCACGTGGCAACGCCGCACCTGGATGGGCTGCATTCGGTGTTTGGGCGGGTTACATCCGGGTTAGAGACAGTTTATGAGATCCGGCGCGGAGACGTCATTAACAGCATTACAATCGTCGGTGATCCCGCACCGGTGCTGGAAAGGCGGCGTGCGAGAATTGAAGAGTGGAACACCGTGCTGAATGAAAACTTCCCCGATTTAAAGCCTTCACCCTTGCTCAGCCAGTAATCACGCCGGCTTCAGGGCAGCACTTTTCTAAAAGGCTTGACGGTAACCTTGCGGTACACACCTGCCGCCACGTAGGGATCATCATTGGCCCAGGCCTTGGCCTGTTCCAGGCTGTCAAATTCCGCAATGATCAGGCTGCCGGAAAATCCCGCTTCGCCCGGATCTTCGCTGTCAATGGCCGGGTGCGGGCCAGCCACCAGAATACGATTCTGAGCCACCATCTGTTTGAGGCGCTTCAGGTGGGCTTCTCGAGCACCCTGACGTTTTTCCAGGCTGTCTTTCACGTCTTCGCTGATAATGGCATAGAGCATGGGGGTTTTCCTTGCTGTGGCTGCTGGGAACAGTCTTTGAGTGGATTCAGCCCGTCAGGTTAACCGGACCTTCAGGAGGAGCCGGAGCCTGAATCCGAACCCTCCTGTTCTGCGACTTCGATGTAGCGTGACAGGTAGGGCATCTGGGCAAAAACAAACAGGAAGGTGATTACCAGGTTGCCCCATACCTTGAAGTTGATCCACATGGCTTCCGACAGAGTGAAGGCGACGATGAGGTTGGTAGCGCCCAGGACGGTAAAAAACACGATCCATACGGTATTCAGGGTATTCCACACTTCCCGCGGCGCTTCTACTGCGTGTCCGAGCATGTGCTCAATAGCGGGTTTTTCGCTGACAAACCGGGAGCCGATAAATGCCAGGGCAAATACCCAGTTGGCGATTGGCGCTTTCCACTTCAGAAAGTCTGTATTGCGAAAATAAATGGTTGGCAGGCAGGCCAGCACCACAACCACAAGGGTGATGAGCTGAAACTTGTCCAGGCGCCGCTGGCTCAGGAAAATGCCGCCGTATACCAGAATCGAAGCCACCAGCAGAAATTCGGCAGCGCTGTAGATGCCGCCCAGCGTATAGTCATACCCGGCAACGTTGATGATTCGTTCATCCAGTGACCAGACGGCGAAGAAGACGATCAGCGGGATGTAGTCCAGAAACTGTTTCATAATTGCGTTCCGGCATGAGGATGAGAGCTATTGCAGGACAGACTGCGTGGCCAGGCATTATACGCGTGTTTTGGTCGATGCCAAAAAGAGTCTATTTTTGGTCCTGCATGTAATAGAATCCCGGGCTTCGCCGAACCGCAAGGTCGGCTGGGCTATTTTGCCGCCCCGGTCACAATACCGCGGCTGGCTTTGACAGAGTCTCGATAAATGGCTGATTACCTTCAGGTGCACCCGGACAACCCGGAACCGCGCCGCATAAAACAGGCTGTCACGGTGCTCATGGAGGGAGGGGTAATAGTCTACCCGACGGATTCCACGTATGCGCTGGGGTGTCACCTGGGTGACAAGGCGGCCCTGAACCGTATTCGCAGTATCAGGCAGCTGGATGATCGGCACAACTTCACCCTGGTCTGTGAAGACCTTTCTTCGCTGGCCAGTTATGCCAAGGTGAGCAACAGTGCCTACCGGATTCTCAAAGCCTACACGCCTGGCCCCTATACGTTTATTCTCAAGGCTACGCCGGAAGTGCCACGACGGCTGATGCACCCGAAACGGAAAACTATCGGGTTGCGGGTTCCGGATCACCCGGTGGCCCAGGCGCTTCTGCATGCGATAGGTGAGCCGATAATGAGCACCAGCCTGATTCTGCCCGGCGAGGAGCTTCAGCTTACCGATCCCCATGAGATTCGTCTCAAGCTGGGCAAACTGGTGGATCTGATTATCGACTCAGGTTCCTGCGGCCTGGAGCCCACCACGATGATCGATCTGGTCGACGGCATTCCGGCCGTGGTCAGGCAGGGTAAGGGCGATGCCGAGCCGTTCATATAAACCCAATCATTGCATAAGTTGTTGGCCCAGGACCGCTTCGCTGCTTCCATAGCAGCGCTTTCCAGCGCCGTACTCAGTTTTTCTGGATATCACGCAGAGTGACTACGCGCAATCCTTAAAAATCTCCGTGCGACACTGGAAATGCCACTCTGAAAGCGCCTGACCTCAACAATTTATGCAATGATTGGGTAAAATAGCATCTTCGAAATCCCCGTTTGATTACTGCAAGACTCAGCGGTAACCGAACAGGGGTTTCTCAGCAAAGAGGGTATTAAATTGTCTACAGTTGATTCACAGCAGCGTGTCTTGTCGGGAATGCGGCCCACGGGCAAATTGCACCTTGGCCATCTGCACGGCGTCCTGAAGAACTGGATCAAGCTTCAGCATGAGTACGAGTGCCTGTTTTTCGTGGCGGACTGGCACGCCCTGACCACCCACTACAGCGATCCTCAGGTCATCGAAGCAAACGTCCTGGACATGGTCATCGATTGGCTTGCGGTCGGGGTTAATCCGGGTTCAGCCTCGATCTTTATTCAATCCAAGGTGCCGGAGCATGCCGAACTTCAGTTGCTGCTTTCCATGATGACACCGCTGGGCTGGCTGGAACGGGTGCCGAGCTATAAGGATCAGCAGGAAAAACTGCGGGAAAAAGATCTCGAGACGTATGGTTTTCTGGGCTATCCACTACTGCAGGCAGCTGACATTCTGATTTATCGAGCCGGACTGGTGCCGGTAGGCGCCGATCAGGTAGCCCATGTGGAACTCACCCGGGAAGTCGCGCGACGATTCAATCACCTGTACGGCCGGGAGCCGGGTTTTGAAACCCTGGCCGAGGCGGCAGTAAAGAAAATGGGCAAGAAGGCGGCCCGTATGTACGCCCAGTTACGGGTCGCATACCAGGAACAGGGCGATCAGGAAGCCCTGCAGAAAGCCCAGGCCCTGCTCAAGGAGCAACAAAATATCTCCCTGGGAGACCGGGAGCGCCTGTACGGCTACCTGGAGGGTTCTGGCAAGATGATTCTCGCGGAACCCCAGTCTCTGTTGACTCCGGCATCGAAAATGCCGGGTCTGGACGGGCAGAAAATGTCCAAGTCCTACGACAACGTGATTGCGCTGCGAGAGCCGCTGGATCAGATTCAGAAGAAGATCAGCACCATGCCGACGGATCCTGCGAGGGTCCGATTGACCGATCCCGGTGAGCCCGACAAGTGTCCGGTCTGGCAATTGCATGAGACGTACTCTGACGAGGCTACCAAAGCGTGGGTCTGTGACGGCTGCCGTAGTGCCAAGATCGGTTGCCTGGAATGTAAAAAGCCGGTCATCGATGCAGTGATTGCCGAACTCGAGCCTATCCAGAAGGAAGCGGTCCAGTATGAGAAAGACCCTGACGTGGTGAAGAGTATCGTTGCCGAGGGGTGCGAAGTGGCGCGGGACAAGGCCAAGGAAACCCTGCAGGAGGTGAGGCAGGCGATGGGCTTGAGTTACTGGTGAGCAAGCTGGCGGGTATCTTGTTGGAAAACGCTTTTTGTGGGGCCTTTGTCCCGCAATTAGTGCTAAAATTTAGCATATTTCCCGAACAAAACAAGGCGGGCTCCTGCATTGACTAAAACCACCGGCGAATCGGATAACATGGCTGAACTGGTCGACCAGCCAAGCCAGGAAGAGCTGCCCTTCGCCTACGTCGCGGGGAGGGCGATTACCGAACTGCCCAAAGACCTTTATATTCCGCCCGACGCTCTGGAAATATTTCTGGAGGCCTTCGAGGGACCTCTCGATCTGCTCCTTTATCTGATCAAGCGCCAGAATATCGATATTCTTGAAATCAATGTCTCGGATATCACCCAGCAATACATGGCCTACGTGGATTTAATGGAGGCGTCACAGTTCGAGCTGGCGGCAGAATACCTGGTGATGGCCGCGACCCTGGCTGAAATCAAGTCGCGTATTCTGCTCCCTCGCCAGCAGGAAGAGGAAGATGAAGAAGAGGATCCTCGCACACAGCTGATTCGCCGTTTACAAGAATATGAACGCTACAAGAAGGCTGCCGAGGACATTGAGGAACTGCCGCGCATGGATCGGGATCTGTACCAGGCCAGCGGCGCGCTGCCGGAAATTGATCGGGTGGTTTCCGATCCCGACGTGGATCTGCAGACCGTGTTACAGGCCCTGGCCGCTGTTTTGCGTCGCGGCGACATGTTCGAGCATCATCATGTGCAACGTGAAACCCTGTCCACGCGGGAAAAAATGTCTGAGGTTCTGGCCAGGCTTTCCACTCAGAAATTTGTTCCCTTGGTCTCCCTGTTGCTGCGAGAGGAGGGGCGCCTGGGAGTCGTGGTAACATTCCTGGCTGTCATGGAATTGATCAAAGATTCCATGATCGAGATAGTCCAGAGTGAGCCCTTTGCTCCAATCCATCTGAAAGCACGAAGTTGATCACGAAGTTGATAATGGCGCGAAGCCCGGGAAGAGCGGCCGGAAGTAACAGGCTATGGTAGATGTAGATAACAAGATAAAGATGATCGTTGAAGGGTTGCTGCTGGCTGCCGGCAAGCCGCTCAGTCTCAGTGTGATCGCAGGCGTGTTCAGCGAGGATGAGCGCCCTGAACCCGCGGAATTACGGGATGTGCTGACAGCCATAGCCGAAGACTGCAATGACCGGGGTTTCGAGCTGAAGGAAGTCGCTTCCGGCTTCCGCTTTCAGGTTAAACAGGACATCAGTGAATGGATAGCGCGACTGTGGGAAGAGAAGCCTCCCCGCTACAGCCGTGCTCTGCTGGAGACGCTGGCGCTCATCGCTTATCGCCAGCCTATTACGCGGGGCGATATTGAAGAGATCCGCGGTGTCGGCGTCAGCTCCAACATCATGCGAACATTGATTGATCGCGAGTGGGTGCGTGTCGTCGGGCATAAGGATGTCCCGGGCAAACCGGCGCTGTATGCGACCACCAGGCAGTTTCTTGATTACTTCAATCTGACGAGTATCCAGGAGTTGCCGCCGCTGTCAGAAGTCCGGGAGCTGACCAAGTCCAGCCCGGAATTTGATCTGGAAGATGATCTGGCTGCTCGCAATGTGCTCGAAGTGCCCGAGGATGAACCGGAAGGGCCGGCTCAGGTGATCGGTGAGGAAGGTGAGGTGCTGGTATTTGATGCCGAGGACCTGCCTGATGAAGACGAAGCTGCCGCGCTTGCGCGCAAACCGCTGGATGAAATACTGGGCCTGAGCAGCGAAGTGGATGTGATTGACGACGAAGAGGGAGTGGTTCACGACGGTGAGTCAGCCTTCGAACCAGAAGTGGACGACGAGGAGCGAGTCGGCGAGGGCGCTGCAGAACATAATGAGTCAGAACCGGATGCGGTCGACGCGCCTGTCCGCGAAGCGGGCGGCCCCGCACAGGAAGACAGTGTCCCCGAGCAGCTGCTCGCCGAAGCGAATGCTCCTGTAATGGACGAGGGGCTCCAGCAGGAGGATTCCGATGGCCGGGAACCTGCCGGTAAACCCGATTCTGACAGTGAGCCGGCGACTTCGAATGGAGAGCTGCCTGCCGACGGGACAGAGGGCGAGGAAGTTGCTGCCGATGGCGACAGGTCGGCCTCTGAGTCAGAGGAAGAGCGAGACGCTTTAGAGGCGGAATCTGGCGGGGAAGGGCAGCCGGGGTCCAGGCCTGCCATCAAGACTTCAGCACACTAGTGCCGAGCTGAGTGACCGACACAATCATCATTACGAGTAACTGATCCAGATGGATGAGAAATTACAGAAAGTTCTGGCGCGCGCCGGGTTTGGTTCCCGCCGTGAACTGGAGCAGTGGATCAGCAAGGGGCGGGTTAAGGTCAATGGCCGCGTGGCGACACTCGGTGATCGGGTAACTCCTGACGACCGCATAACCGTGGATGGAAAAAAACTGGCTCCGCGACCCAGGGAAAAAGAACAGTGCCGGGTGTTACTTTATAACAAGCCGGAAGGAGAAATCTGTACCCGTAAGGACCCTGAAGGCCGTCCAACAGTTTATGATCGACTGCCCGGACTGAAACATGGCCGGTGGGTGGCAATCGGTCGGCTCGACATCAATACCGGCGGCCTGCTTTTGTTCACGACCGATGGCGAGCTTGCCAACCTGTTGATGCACCCCAGTTCAGGCATAGAACGGGAATACGCGGTAAGGGTCATTGGCGAGGTCACACCTGACAAGATCCAGGCGATGCATAAGGGGGTTCTGCTTGACGGCCACCTGTGCCGATTCACGGATATCCAGCACTACGGTGGCGAGGGGGCCAATCAGTGGTACCACGTGGTACTCATGGAGGGCCGCAATCGCGAGGTGCGACGCCTTTGGGAATCACAGGGAGTAAAAATCAGCCGCCTGAAAAGGGTTAGATTCGGGCCACTCTTCATCCCCAGCACCATAAGGCGCGGCCAGTTTTACGAACTGCCGGCTGCTGACATCAGCAAGCTGCGCCGGGCAGCCATCTCTGAGTCAGTTGCGGGTGCGCCTGTCTGAGCCCGCTCCCGACCTCAATCTGCTGATAAGCGCAGACCGGTCAGTTGCGGGCATGGCAAGGTTATGGCGTGTTACTGTTGCTGCTCGGGGTCGAATGATCTGACGTCGATCGCCTTACCGTGCACTCGCGCGCCCTCTGGTCCCATCAGATACAGGTAAACCGGCATCAGTGACTCAGGCGTGGGGACTGAGGCAGGATTCTCGGCCGGATAGGCGGCAGCCCGCATTCTGGTTCGGGTCCCACCCGGGTTGATGCTGTTGACTCGAATGGAAGTGGTGTTGCCGAGTTCATCCGCCAGTACCTGCATAAGCCCTTCGACGGCGAATTTAGTTACCGAATAGGCGCCCCAGTAAGCTCTTCCTTTCCGCCCCACGCTGGAGGCAGTAAACAGCAGTCGTCCTGCTGGCGAGCGTGTCAAGGCCGGCAGCAGTGCCCGGGTCAGGAGGAAAGCGGCGTTCACATTCACCTGCATCAGATCCTGCCATTCCCGGTAGGGGTAATGTTCAACAGGGCTGCGAGGACCCAGTTGCGAAGCATTGTGGAGCAGGCCGTCCAGGCAGGGGAAATGCTCGTCCAGAGACTCCTTCAGGGCAGCATAGTCCTGCTCACCGGCTTTCAGCAGGTCCAGCGGATGAATCAGGGCGGTACCGGGGGCGAGGGCTTCGATTTCATCGTAGACCTCTTCCAGTTTCGACTGGGTCCTGCCAGTGAGGATCACGTTTGCGCCGTGCTGCGCGTAGCAGAGTGCGGCAGCGCGCCCGATTCCGTCGCCGGCTCCGGTAATGAGAATGGTTTTGTCAGCCAGTAAATCAGTGGCCGGTTGGTAATTGAACACGGTTAGTTACTCAGGCAAATTGCAGAATCTTTAAGAGGGGTTCCAGGTCGGTAGCGGTGTTGATCACGAAGTCAGCCGGCCATTCTTCGATGCGGGTATCGACTTTCAGATAGCCATAGGCAGCTGCCACGGCAATGATGTCGGCATTCTTGGCTGCCTGCATGTCGCGCAGGTGATCCCCGACGTAGACCGTGCGCTCTGTATCGCGGTCAAGCTGTTGGCAGGCCAGCAGCAATGCCTCCGGATCCGGCTTTCCCCGGGCTACGTGATCAGGGCATACCAGTGTGCCGCAACGTTTCAGCAGCTGCAACTGATCGAGCAGCCGTTGGCTGTATTTTTCCGGCTTGTTGGTGACTATGCCCCAGGGCACGCCCGCATTCTCCAGCTTGTCGAGCAGAGAGAGAATGCCCGGGTAGGGTTGCGCCCGGGTGTCAGACAACTGTTCGAAGTACATATCCAGCAGTTGCTGCAGCCGCGCCTGGAATTCAGCATCGTGCTCCTGCAGGCCAAAGCCGAGCTTGATCAGGGCCCGGGCGCCATCTGAGACGGTCTGATGGATCCGGTCGGCGGCAACCTGCTGCATGCCAGCCTGATCCAGCATCTTATCGAGAACCAGCTGGAAGTCTGCCGCGGTGTCCACCAGGGTGCCGTCGAGGTCAAACAGTACACATTCGATGCCGGTAGTCAGGCTGCTTTCTTCCACGTCAAATGTCCTGTTCGGGTTTCTGATAGCGGGCGATGTAGTTTACGTCGAGGTTCTTCTGCAGGGCATATTTTCTGGTCAGCGGGTTGTATCCCATTCCCACCTGGTCGCAGAGGTAAAGGTTTGCCTCGCGACACCAGCCTGCGAGTTCGGAAGGCTTGATGAATTTGTCGTACTCGTGAGTGCCGCGAGGCAGCAGGTTCAGCACGTACTCGGCCCCGACAATGGCAAAAAGATAGGCCTTGGGGTTGCGGTTGATGGTGGAAAAAAACACCAGTCCACCTGGCTTGACCAGGCGCTCGCAGGCCTGCACGATTGAGGCGGGTGAAGGGACATGTTCCAGCATCTCAAGGCAGGTTACCGCGTCAAAACGAGCTGGGTGCCGGGCGGCGAACTCCTCCGTGGTGATTTTCTGATAATCGATTTCGAGGCCGCTTTCCAACTGGTGCAGTCTGGCCACTCCCAGGGGGGCATCGGCCATATCGATTGCGGTGACATGTGCGCCGTGATGGGCCATCGCCTCGGACAGGATGCCGCCACCGCAGCCGATATCGAGCACTTCCTTGCCGGCCAGATTGATCGCCTGACTGATGTAATTCATACGCAGCGGATTGATGTCGTGCAGCGGCTTGAACTCGCTGTTGGGGTCCCACCAGCGGGATGCCAGCGCTTCGAATTTTCGGATTTCCAGTTCGTCAACATTGCTCATTACAGGACTCCACTGATTTCTTTCTGCCAGTGCAGGGCAAGTTCCTGCACAGCGCCATATTCCAGCGTTGTCAGCTGCCGGTCATTCACAACTGCGCGGCCTCCGACCCAGACATGACTGACCTGTGCCGCCTGGGTGTTATAGACCAGGTGCGACTCCGGATTGTAGACCGGCAAAGCGTTCAAGGAATCGAGTCGAACGGCGGTCAGGTCGGCGAATTTTCCCGCTTCAATGCTGCCGATCAGTTGCTCCAGGCCCAGCGCTCGGGCGCCATTGATGGTCGCCAGCTGCAGGGCCTGATGAGCCGGTAAAGTGCTGGCATCGCCAGCAACGCCTTTGGCCAGCAATGCTGCAGTTCTCATTTCAGAAAACATGTCCAGGTCGTTGTTGCTGGCACAACCGTCGGTTCCGAGAGCTACGTTTACGCCGGCCGAAATCAGCGCCCCGACCGGGCAGAATCCACTGGCCAGTTTCAGATTGGATTCGGGGCAATGTACTACGTGAGCTCCGTTGTCGCGGATCAGCTGGATATCCTGCTCAGATAACTGGGTTCCATGGACGCAGACCAGTCTTGGGCTGACCAGCCCCAGCTCTGCCAGGCGCTGCAACGGGCGCTTGCCGGTGCTCTGTATGGCGGTCTCAACCTCTTCGGCGGTCTCGTGGAGGTGCATGTGAATCGGAATGTCCAGCTCCTCCGCCAGGGTCATGATTTTCTGCAGGGGGGCGTCCGACACCGTATACGGCGCATGGGGGCCGAAGGCGGTGTATATCAGTTCACTGTTACGGTAATCGTCATGCAGATCTGTGGCCTTGAAAATATACTCGTCGGCGTTCTGGCCCCAGACGGTGGGGAAATCCAGAACCGGGCTGGACAGCTGCGTCCGGATGTGGGCGTTGGTCGCTGCGCGGGCTACGGCATCGGGGAAGAAATACATGTCTGCAAAACAGGTAGTGCCGCTCAGCAGCATTTCGGCAATGGCCAGTTCGGCGCCCTGGTAGACAAAATCCTCACTGACTAATTTACTTTCCAGTGGCCAGATATGGTCCTCCAGCCAGGTTTTCAGCGGCACATCATCGGCAATGCCGCGAAACAGGCTCATCGGGGAGTGGCCATGGGAGTTGACCAGCCCCGGTATCAGTACGTGACTGGCAAGTTTGACTTCAGCGATTCCCGGGTAACGCGCGGGCAGGTCTGCGGTGGGCAGAATAGCCTGAATGCGCTTTGCGCCGATTATCACGCTGTGATCGTGCAGTACGACCCCTGCGGGGATAACGGGAATGAGCCAGCGGGGTGAAATGGCCAGCTCGATTTGTTGTTCAGTTTGCGGGTCCAAGTGTGCTACGCGTACGGTTGGTTAACGAGGGCGGCATTATAACGTCAACGGGGGAAAATAGCTTGGCGAAATTGCTGCGGCCCGGAACTGTAAAAGTTATCCCCAGGCTGGTATTTCCGGCACTATTTGGTGGCATTTTCCCTGTTAGTTTCGGCCTGGAATGTGTTAGAATTCTTGGCTTGATTTACGGCGGAAAACTATCTTGCTGACAACACTGCTTTGTAGCATATCCAGGCTTTTTTTCGGCGCGGCTCCGGCGGCAAAAACACTACCACGCTACAGTCAGAATAATTATTCAAATCAACTGAGATCATGCAATCTTTACACATGAGGATTAGGGTGGCTTATGTCTGAGTTTGCCAAACAGGTATCACCGGTCGCGCTGGAAAGCGAGATGCGGGAATCCTATCTAGCCTACGCCATGAGTGTCATTGTCGGGCGCGCGCTGCCGGATGTCCGCGACGGGCTCAAGCCGGTTCACCGGCGGGTTCTGTTCGCCATGAACGTGCTGTCCAACGATTACAACAAACCGTATAAAAAATCCGCCCGCGTGGTGGGCGACGTTATCGGTAAATACCACCCGCACGGTGATACTGCGGCCTACGACACCATCGTTCGAATGGCGCAGAGCTTTTCCCTGCGCTACCCACTGGTCGACGGGCAGGGAAACTTCGGTTCGGTGGATGGCGATGCCGCTGCTGCCATGCGTTACACAGAAATCCGTATGGCCAGGATTGCCCACGATCTGTTGGCAGACCTTGATAAGGAAACGGTCGATTTTTCGGATAACTACGACGGCACAGAGCAGATTCCTGACGTGTTGCCAACCCAGATACCCAATCTCCTGGTCAACGGGTCTTCGGGTATCGCCGTGGGTATGGCTACCAACATACCGCCCCACAACCTGACCGAAGTGGTGAACGCCTGCATCGCCCTGTTGGACGATCCTGCCATCGAACTTGAAGGTATTATGGAGCACATCCAGGGGCCGGATTTCCCAACTGCGGGAATCATCAACGGCAGGGCCGGTATCGTCCAGGCATACCGGACCGGGCGGGGCCGCATTTATGTGCGCGCCAGAGCAGAAATATTAACGGACGAGAAAAGCGGCAGGTCGACCATCCTGGTCACGGAAATTCCCTACCAGCTGAACAAGGCAAGACTTATCGAGCGTATTGCCGAGCTGGTTAAGGAGAAAAAGCTGGAGGGTATCACCGAGCTGCGCGATGAGTCCGACAAGGATGGTATGCGTATTGTCATCGAGCTCCGCAAAGGTGAGGTGCCTGACGTAATACTTAATAATCTCTATGCGCAGACGCAGATGCAATCCGTGTTCGGTATCAACATGGTGGCTCTGGTAGATGGACAGCCGCGGCTGCTGAATCTGCGGGATGCGCTGGAATCCTTTGTGCGGCATCGACGTGAGGTGGTAACCCGTCGCACTCAATATCTGTTGCGCAAGGCCCGCGAACGGGGGCACATCCTGGAAGGACTGGCGGTGGCGCTGGCTAACATCGACGCCGTAATCGAATTGATCAAGTCTTCGCCCAGTTCCGCTGAAGCCAAGGAGAAATTGCTGGCAAGATCCTGGCATTCCGAGAGTGTACTGAAAATGCTGGGAGAATCAGGTTCTGATGCCTGCCGGCCAGACGATCTGGATCCCAGGTACGGTATCAGGAATGAAGAGTACTTTCTGTCACCCGAGCAGGCTCAGGCGATCCTTGATCTGCGCTTGCATCGTTTAACCGGCCTGGAGCAGGAAAAGCTCATTAACGACTACAAGGAGTTGTTGAAACAGATCGCCGATTATATCGATATTCTGGGCAATGAGCCGCGATTGCTTTCGGTTGTACGCGAGGAACTGGAGCGCGTGCGGAGTGATTACGGTGACGAGCGGCGCACGGAAATCGTCGAATCGCAGCAGGATCTCACGGTCGAAGATCTGATTACCGAGGAAGAACGGGTGGTGACCATTTCCCAGACCGGCTATGCGAAATCTCAGCCATTGAGTGACTACAGTGCTCAGCGTCGCGGTGGCATGGGCAAGGCGGCAGCCTCGGTCAAGGACGAGGATTTTGTCGAACATCTGTTGGTGGCAAGCACCCATGACACGGTGCTGTGTTTCAGCAATGCGGGTAAGGTTTACTGGCTGAAGGTATACCAGTTTCCGCTGGCGGCGAGAACAGCACGCGGCAAGCCCATCGTCAATATTCTGCCCCTGGAAGAGGGGGAGCATATTACCAGCCTGCTGCCAATCCGGGAGTATTCCGAAAACCATTTTGTGTTTATGGCGACGGCAAACGGAACGGTCAAGAAAACCGAGTTGACCAGTTTTGCTCGCCCCCGTAGCGTGGGCCTGAAGGCACTGGAGCTGGACGAGGGCGATGTGCTGGTTGGCACTGCAATTACGGACGGTTCTCAGGATGTGATGTTGATCAGCAGCAGCGGCAAAACTATCAGGTTCAGGGAAGATGACGTGCGCCCAATGGGCAGGACAGCGAGAGGGGTGCGAGGTATCCGTCTGGCTGACGGACATTCTATGATCGCATTGATCATTCCAGAACCTGAGAAGCAGATTCTGCTTGTCAGTGAAAATGGTTACGGTAAGCGCACCCGGATTGAGGATTACCCCGTTTATGGTCGGGGCGGGCAGGGCGTTATAGGCATTCAGGCCAGTTCCCGCAACGGTGCGGTGGTTGGTGCTGCTCAGGTGGATGATGGCGATGAAATCATGCTCATATCCGATAAAGGGACTCTGGTGCGAACCCGAATCGATGAGGTTTCCGTGCAGGGTCGCAATACCCAGGGGGTTCGACTGATCAAGCTGAAGAAGGAAGAGCGCCTGGTTGGGCTGGCGCGTGTCAATGAGCCTGAGGACATCGGTGAAGCTGGTGAGTCAGCCGGCCCGGAGACTGAATAAGCCCTGTTCTGGAACTGATTTCATGACTTCAAACCCAGCGATGCCGCAACAGAACGAGCGTACGCGCTTGTGACAGAACTCAATCCAGGTAGTGGAGCTGTCGCATTTCTGGGCCCTGCCGGAACGTTTTCCCATTCGGCCGTGCTCGATTTGTTCGGGCGGGACACCAGGCTGTTCGACTGCGCCACCATAGACGATGTGTTCTCTGCCGTGGAAAAAGGCAGTGCCAGATACGGCGTAGTCCCGGTGGAAAACTCTACTGAAGGTGCGGTCAACAACACACTCGACTGCCTGGTAGCAACTGAACTGAAGATAGTGGGTGAGGTAGTGGTGCCTATTGAGCACCATTTTATGGTCAAGCCTGGCACAGACCTCGGCAATCTTGCGAAAGTGGTCTCTCATAAACAGTCCCTCGCACAATGTCGAAAATGGCTCGCTGGCAATTGGCCGACTCTGCCCCAGGAAGAGGCTGCGAGTAACGCGCAGGCCGCCAGATTGGCTGCGCAGCATACCGGGGTAGCCGCCATTGCCGGCAGAATGGCTGCCGATGCTTATGGTCTGGAGATTGTCAATTCGGCGATTCAGGATCAGAGTGATAACAGCACACGCTTTCTGGTGATCGGTAAGCATACCCGCACTGCCACCGGAAAAGACAAGACCAGCACCTTGATTTACACGGAAAACCGTCCAGGGGCTCTGTTTCGCGTACTGAAGCCTTTCGAGCAGCATCAGGTAAGCCTGACTCGCATCGAAACCCGACCCTCCAGAAAGGAAGCCTGGGATTACGTGTTTTTTATCGATTTTCAGGGACATTGCAGCGACGCCGCCGTCAAACAGGTATTGGCAGAGCTGACCCTTTGCACCGTCGAGATCAAGGTGCTGGGTTCCTATCCGATGGCTGAAGCAGTTCCCAGCGAACCGCTAGCGACAGCCGACTGACCCCTGGCGACGGAGTTACTGGAATTGCCACTTACAACAGACAAAACCGTTCTGATTATTGGCCTTGGGTTGATCGGTGGATCTATTGCCCGTGGCCTCCATGGGGCGCTGCCAGGGCTGCAGTTGCTGGCCGCCGATGGTGATCAACAGCAGCTTGACTGTGCCATAGCTCAGGGTGTCATCAGCCGCGGCAACCGGGATCCGCTGGCGCTGGTAGCGAAAGCCGATCTGATCGTTCTGGCTGTGCCGACTCTATCAATCCCCGCGATCCTGCGGCAGATCGCACCCTTGATGCAGCCCAGAGCAGTGGTCACCGATGTGGCAAGCGTGAAGCAGTCGGTGGCCGAGGCAGCCCAGGAGTATCTCGGTGAGCGCGTCGGGCGTTTTGTGGCAGGGCATCCGATCGCCGGATCGGAGAAGAGCGGTTTTGCGGCCTCCAACGGAAGTCTTTTTGACGGCCGTAATGTGATTCTGACGCCGCTGGATAATGCCGATCCTGACGCGGTTGCTCTGGTACATGCACTGTGGCGCAGTCTGGGGGCCAGGGTGCTTGGTATGTCGGTCGCCCGTCACGATCAGGTGCTGGCGGCTACCAGTCACCTGCCGCACCTGCTTTCCTATGCGTTGGTGGACGTACTGGTCAAGAATCAACAGAGCGAAGATATCTTTCGTTATGCTGCCGGCGGGTTTGCCGATTTCAGTCGCCTGGCCTCCAGCGATCCGACCATGTGGGCGGATATTTTTGTTGCCAACGCCACGGCCACGACGGAGGTACTGGACGACTATATCGCTCATCTGCAACACCTGCGTAATGCATTGCAAAACAAAGATTATCAGCTGCTTAGAAACACTTTTGCCTCAGCTAAAACCATTCGGGACAGATTTGTAAGGAAGTTCAATCAGAATATGAAGTCCGAGAATCACGAGATAAGGAAACAGGTTGATTACCAGGCTTCGCCCGGTGGTCAACTGTCAGGTGCCATCAGGGTGCCCGGTGATAAATCCATTTCCCACCGGTCCGTCATTTTTGGCTCTCTGGCCGATGGCGTGACCCGGATCAGTGGCTTTCTGGAAGGAGAAGACGCCCTGAATACGCTGGAAGCGTTTCGGGAAATGGGCGTCACCATTGTCGGGCCCGAGCGCGGCGAACTGACCGTTTATGGGGTCGGTATGGATGGCTTACAGGCGCCCCGCAAACCCCTTTATATGGGAAATTCGGGCACCGCCATGCGCCTGCTGGCCGGGTTGCTCGCAGCACAGAATTTTTCCAGTCAGTTAACCGGCGATGAGTCCTTATCAATGCGGCCGATGAAGCGTATTGCCGATCCCTTGCGAAAAATGGGTGCCAGGATTGAGACTACGGAGGCGGGGACGCCCCCACTGGTCATAACCGGCAGCAGTTTGCAGGGTATCGACTATCAGTTGCCCATGGCCAGCGCCCAGGTTAAATCCTGTCTGCTGCTGGCGGCGATGTATGCAAAGGGCGTAACCCGGGTGCAACAGCCAGCCGTTTGCCGTGATCACACGGAGCGGATGCTCCGCGGGTTTGGCTATCCCATCGAGGAAGATCCCCAGGTAGGTGAAATCCGGCTGACCGGAGGCCAGCGCCTGACCGCAAGTTCTATTGATATACCGGCCGATATCTCCTCGGCGGCTTTTTTTCTGGTAGCTGCCGCCATCGCGCCGGGCTCTGAGTTGTGCCTGCAACATGTGGGTATCAATCCAACTCGCACCGGGATAATCGATCTGCTGAGAATGATGGGTGCCAGCATTGAGTTGCAAAATCTGGCTGAGGTGGGCGGTGAACCCGTTGCCGATCTGCTGGTCAGGTCTTCCCGTCTGCATGGAATCGATATCCCCGCCGAACTCATCCCGTTGGCTATTGATGAATTTCCGGCCTTGTTCGTGGCGGCGGCCTGTGCCGAGGGCGTGACGCGATTGCGTGGCGCCGAGGAACTGCGGGTCAAGGAAAGCGACCGGTTGCAGGCGATGGCTGACGGGTTGGAAGCGCTGGGTGTTGCCCATACACTTTACGACGACGGCATCGATATCACCGGCGGTCAGATAACGGGTGGTGAAATTCAGAGTCACGGTGACCATCGTATCGCCATGGCCTTTGCGGTAGCCTCCCTGCGCAGCAATGGACCCATTGTTGTGCGCAACTGTGCCAATGTGGCAACCTCGTTCCCGGGTTTCGTCGAGCTCGCTAATCAGGCGGGCCTGCGGATTCAGGTTTGTTCTGAAGCCAGTGATTGACTATGACCATGACCAAGGCGCCAGTTATTACCATCGATGGTCCCAGCGGTTCCGGCAAGGGCACGATTTCCCAGCTGGTAGCGGATAAGCTCGGTTATCACCTGCTCGATAGCGGCGCGCTCTACCGGATTCTGGGATGCGTCGCTTTGCAGCGCCAACTCGATCTGACTGATCAGGACCTGCTCGCCCGCACGGCGACCGGATTGGCGATTCGTTTCGGCGAGCGGGGGGCCGGGTCGGTAACTGTCGATGGCGAGGATTTTACAGATCTGATCAGGCAGGAAGTGGCCGGTGAAATGGCATCCCGCGTCGGTGCGCTGCCTGCCGTTCGCGAGGCTCTTTTCGAGCGCCAGCAGGTGTTTCGCCAGGCACCGGGCCTGGTGGCCGACGGTCGCGACATGGGGACCGTGGTTTTCCCCGATGCCAGTCTTAAAATCTTTCTCACCGCAAGTGTGGAGGAACGCGCTAAAAGGCGATATAACCAGTTGATAGGTAAGGGTATTGGTGCTATTCTGCCCGACCTTTTGCGAGAGCTGCAGGAGCGGGACGCGCGCGATAGTCTGCGAGCGGTTTCGCCACTTCAGCCTGCCGAGGACGCCCACATCCTGGATACCACTTCACTTTCTATCGACGAGGTGGTGGAGAAAGTCATGGACCTGGTCGTGCAGTCACAGGACTGACCCTCGAGTCTGAACATCTCAAAAGACCGTTCAATTCCGGCTTGACCAGCATAGGCCGGCATCGAACATTTGTAAATTGACCCCGTATCGGCTGGGATTCGGCATGGTTATGTGAAATCTTAAATAATTCACATAACTTATTAATATTTAGGAATTTTAATGAGCGAAAATTTTGCAGAACTTTTTGAAGCAAGCCTGAGCGAAATCAACATGACGCCAGGTTCCATCGTCAATGGAACCGTGATTGATATCGACTCTGACTGGGTGACCGTCAACGCAGGACTCAAGTCAGAAGGGGTAATCCCAAGGTCGCAATTTTTGAACGAAAGCGGCGAGTTTGACCTGGCTGTCGGCGATCAGGTCAAGGTGGCGCTGGAAGCCGTGGAAGACGGTTTTGGCGAAACACGATTGTCCAGGGAAAAGGCCAAGCGTGCCGAATCCTGGCTGGAGCTGGAAGATGCCTTCAACAAGAATGAAGTGGTCAAGGGCGTCATTAATGGCAAGGTTAAAGGCGGGTTTACTGTCGATCTGAACAACATCCGCGCGTTCCTGCCCGGTTCGCTGGTGGATATCCGACCGATTCGCGATACCACGCATCTGGAAGGCCAGGAGCTCGAATTCAAGCTGATCAAGCTGGATCAGAAGCGCAATAACGTTGTGGTTTCGCGACGGGCCGTGCTGGAATCTGTCAGCACTGAGGAACGGGATGCGTTGCTGGAGAAGCTCCAGGAAGGTATCACCATCAAGGGGATTGTGAAGAACCTGACCGACTACGGTGCTTTCGTTGATCTTGGTGGTGTGGATGGTCTTCTGCACATAACCGACATGTCCTGGAAGCGCATCAAGCACCCTAGCGAAATTGTCAACGTGGGTGACGAGATTGATGTCAAGGTTCTCAAGTACGACCGTGAGCGCAATCGCGTGTCTCTCGGCCTCAAACAGCTTGGCGAAGATCCCTGGGTCTCCATCAAGGCCCGTTACCCCGAGAATACTGTTGTGAAAGCGGTGATCACCAATCTGACCGACTACGGCTGTTTCGCCGAGCTGGAAGAGGGTGTGGAAGGTCTGGTACACGTTTCTGAAATGGACTGGACCAACAAGAACATCCATCCTTCCAAAGTGGTGCAGGTGGGTGAAGAAGTCGACGTCATGATCCTGGATATTGACGAAGAGCGTCGTCGAATTTCCCTCGGCATCAAACAGTGCTTCCAGAACCCCTGGGATCGCTTTGCTGAAAGCCATGACAAGGGCGACCGCGTTAAGGGCACCATCAAGTCGATTACTGATTTTGGCATTTTTATTGGCCTGGAAGGCAATATCGATGGCCTTGTGCACCTGTCTGACATTTCCTGGGAGGATACCGGCGAAGAAGCTGTTCGGGGCTACTCCAAGGGTGATGAGATCGAGACTGTCATTCTTTCAATAGATCCAGAGCGGGAGAGAATCTCCCTGGGTATCAAGCAGCTGGAAGAAGACCCGTTCATGGATTATGTGGCGGAATTCGAGAAAGGCAGCATCGTCAAGGGTAAAATCGTTTCAGTGGATGCGAAGGCCGCCACTATCCAGTTGGCCGACGGTGTGGAGGGCGTTCTCAGAGCCTCCGAAATCAGCCGTGACAAGGTTGAAGATGCGCGAAATGTGTTGAACGAAGGTGACGAGATTGAAGTTAAAGTCGTCAGCGTCGATCGCAAAAACCGCGTTCTCAGCGTGTCAGTCAAAGCTATCGAAATCGATGATGAGAAGGCTGCCATACAGGAGCACAAGAAACAGGAAGCTGGCGATGCAGCTCCGGCTACTATCGGAGACTTAATCAAGGCACAGATGGACAAGTCGTAGCAGGCTTGTCATCTGGAAGTGCCGCCACTGTAATTGAAGGAACGAGGCCATGACCAAATCTGAACTGATAGATAGAATCACGGGAAAGCAAACGCAGTTGTCTGCAAAGGACGTGGAACTGGCTGTGAAAGCGATTATCGAGTACATGTCGCAAACGCTGGAAGGCGGCGGCAGAATCGAGATTCGTGGTTTCGGCAGTTTCTCTTTGCACTACCGCGTGCCCAGAATTGGTCGTAATCCGAAAACCGGAACGCCAGTGGCGTTGGCGGGTAAGTACGTGCCTCACTTCAAACCTGGTAAGGAACTGCGGGACAGAGTCAATCAGAGTATGGCTACTGATCAACACTTTTCCGTTTCCTGATTAATTTTCAGGCAATAACCGAAAAAGGCGACCCGGTCTTACTGGCTGGTTCGCCTTTTTGTTTTGAACGATACGGCTGACAGAGGTTAGCCCTGATATACTAAGGCCCGTTAACAGACCCCAACCGAAAGCAGGGAATTCATCTCTTGCCGCTCTTGCCACCAGTGAAATACGCCGTGAAGATACCAGTATGATCGAGTCGGGAATCACATTTTATTTGTGGTTACTGCTGGCTGTTGCGGCCGGCTGGTTTATGGCCCGCTATGGTAAAAAACCAAGCAAACGATCGGGGCGGACTACCAGCAATATTTACCACGACTACTTTGTGGGCCTTAACTACTTGCTGAGGGATGAACCTGATGAGGCCATAGATACCTTCATCAAGGGCCTGGAGATCAACGGGGACACTGTCGAAACCCATCTGGCTCTCGGCACGCTGCTGCGGCGCAGGGGCAAGGTGGACAAGGCTATAACTGTGCACCAGGACCTGCTTACTCGTTCGGGATTGTCCAGTGAATTTGGGGATTCGGTCAGGCTGGAGCTATCCAACGATTACATCGCTGCAGGTCTGCTGGACCGCGCGGAGCGGTTGCTGAAAGAGCTGCTGTCCGAAGCCAATCCGTCCAGATGGGATGCGCTTGCCCAGCTTGTAACGGTCTACCAGATTGAAAAGGAGTGGGGGCAGGCAATAGAAGTCGTCGAGGAATTACTTCGCAACTCCCGATACCGACGAGAAAAATCACTCAGGAGCGTAGCGGCCCACTACTGTTGCGAGCTTGCACAACAGGCCCTGGCCAGTGACGATCAGAACAAGGCGAGAGATCACCTGCGCAAGGCATTCCAGTTTGACCGAAGCAGCGCCCGAACCTGCATGCTGCTGGCGGAACTGGAAAAAAAGTCAGGCAATTTGGAAAAGGCCAGAAAAGAGCTGTTGAGAGTGGCGACCAGTCAGCCGCATCTGATTACCGAGGTTATCCCGCCACTGCGGGCATGTTATGAGTCAGATGGGGATTCCAGGCAGGCGGCCGAATTTAAAAAGGTGTTATCCAGGCTGCTCCAGGAGCAGCCCAGTTCCACCGTGCTGCTGGAACTTGCCCGGCTGGTGAAGATCCAGGAAAGCGATGAAGCCGCGCGACAGACACTGGCTGACGGGCTGCGCGCGCATGCTTCCCTGAAAGCCTGTCTGGCTCTGTTGCAATTGCAACTGGAGGATTCTCAGGGTGAAATCCGACAGCAGCTGGAACTGAGCACATCGACACTACAGAATTACCTGGAGTCGAAACCTGGCTACCGTTGTGAGCAGTGCGGCTTCGAGACGCGAAAATTGTACTGGCAATGCCCAAGTTGCCAGAAATGGGATCAGCTTAATCCCATCAAGGGGGCCGATGGGGATTAGCCCGGGCCGGATCAACTGACCCGCGTAACCGTGGGAGGGAGACTTAATTGACTAGTGCAAACACCGTTACCGATAGCAATCGGATTATTGTCGCGCTGGATGTGCCCGACGCCAACGCGGCGTTGCGCCTGCTGGATCAACTTGATGCCTCTCGATGCCGGGTGAAAGTCGGGAAACAGTTATTTACCAGCTGTGGGCCGTCTCTGGTGCGCGATATCGTGGGCCGGGGCTTCGATGTATTCCTCGATCTTAAGTTTCACGATATTCCAAACACTGTCGCTGGTGCTGTCCTGGCGGCTGCAGATCTTGGCGTCTGGATGCTTAACATCCATGCTTCCGGTGGGCGGGCCATGATGGAAGCGGCAGTCAGCGCGCTCTCGTCCTGGGGCTCCCAGCCACCACTGTTGATTGGAGTGACGGTGTTGACCAGCCTGTCCGCAGACGATCTTGTTGAAGTCGGCATCAAGAGCAGTCCTGAAGAGCAGGTTCAACGCCTGGCGATACTAAGTGTTGACTGCGGACTTGATGGGGTGGTCTGCTCTGCAGCGGAAACCGGGCTGCTGCGACGCGCGGTTCCTGATAATTTCTGCCTGGTAACACCGGGCATCAGGCGGGCAGAGGATGCGGCAGGCGATCAGAAACGAGTCGTCGGACCTGCGCAGGCCATCAGAAACGGGAGTACCTATCTGGTGGTTGGGCGGCCCATCAGTCAGGCGGAGTCTCCGCAGCAAAGTCTGGAGGCATTTAATCGGGAGGTTTCTGGCGTTCCTGGCGACATTGACTAGACTTAGGTTAGCGGTGGCGACACTGCGATTTAATCACAGTCAATAGAAAACATTCAGTAATAGGGAAATTACTATGAAACCAGCAAGCACCCCATTTGCAATTCTGCAGGCCCTGTTCCTTTGCGCGACCTTCGCCCTCAGTTCTATAGCCGGTGCCGCCGACAACCCGATTGGCGATGGCACGGTTCAGCAGCAGGTCGATATTAACTCTGCTGATGCGGCAACACTGGCTGAGGCTCTGGACGGTGTGGGCCTTGTCAAGGCTCAGGCTATCATCGAGTACCGGCAGCAGTTCGGAAAGTTTCAATCATTGGAGCAGCTGCTGGAAGTGAACGGAATAGGTGCGGCGACTCTGGAAAAGAACCGGCACCGGCTGATGGTGAACACCGAGCCAAACTGATTCGCGCACTGATGTGCAATAAGAGTATTGCCGGGCACCGATACCCCGGTGCCCGGCTATCTTTAGCGATGGAAGCCTGCACGAACCTAAGAGGCGGCACCGGTGTCATTAATTTTCCTGCTGTAAATATCTGCCTGCCCGACTTAGAATGAAGTAGTCTGAATGGTGGTCTGAACGTTGTAGCAGTATTGTTCAGATGGTTCTTGGTGGTTTGGCTTGTCAGGTTACGGTTCATGTTGAATTGGGGGATGCTGATTGCTGTGCTGACCGGCACAGCAGTCCTGGCCTGGGTCTTGATTGGGTTCAATACGGGACACCGATGGCTGGATCATCCGAATTCCCGCAGCGCCCACAAACACCCCATGCCCTCTGCCGGCGGAATCGCCATGCTGATCCCGTTGCTGGGCGCTCTTCTGTATTGTTGGTTGGCAGATCTGCTTACTGCCCAGGAGGCGCTGGTCTTTGCCGGCTGCCTGTGCGTGGCCCTGGTCGGCCTGCTGGACGACTTACTGACATTAAGCATACGCTGGCGCTTGCCAATCCAGTTTGCGGCGGCGACCTGGGTTATTTACTGGGTAGGCTCTCTGCCAGCCGTGCAATTGGGCGTATGGAGTCTTGAGTTTCCCACCTTGGTTCATATCCTCGGCGCACTGGCTTTTGTATGGCTGCTCAACCTGTTCAATTTCATGGACGGTATCGACGGTCTTGCCGCCAGTGAAGCCGGCTTTGTAACGCTGTTGTCATGCCTGTTCGCTATAAAGGCAGCAGACCCCGCTGTTGGCATCATGGCGTCTGTTACCTGCGCTGCCACCCTGGGGTTTCTGGTTTGGAACTGGGCGCCGGCGAAAATTTTCATGGGTGATGTGGGTAGCAGCTTGCTGGGCTATCTACTGGGGGCGCTGGCTTTAGTCAGTCTTTCCCATGGCAGCATGAACCCCTGGTCCTGGCTGTTGTTGCTGGGTGTTTTCGTCGTCGATGCCACTTACACGCTGGTGTATCGCCTGTGCTCCGGACAACGCTGGTACGAGGCTCACAGCAGTCACGGGTACCAGATCGCGGCACGATTGCTGAGCAGCCATCAGCGCGTGACGCTGGTGGTGCTGGTGATCAACCTGGCCTGGCTGGCGCCATTGGCCTGGCTGGCTAATCACAGTCCTGAAGTGGGAGTTTACCTGACTGTGTTAGGATTACTTCCTGTGGTATGCCTGGCCAGATGGCTCGGCGCTGGAACGGCTGGCCGCCATTTGGCAGAGGCCGGCTGATTACGTCAGAAGCCTGAAAGTTGTGGGCACGACATCCCGATAAGAAGATAATGCTTGAAAAAATTACCGCCGGATTGAAGGGTGGATTTCGACGGGTAGGAGACAAGTCATGAATCCTTACAGTATTAAACTTTCCAGGTCAGTCAAGCAGATCCTGCTCATGCTTTCTGACTACCTGCTGCTGTTTGTTACGCTTATTTTTTCGATGGCGTTGCTGGGTCAGGATTTTTTCGCTTATAACCAGTCATTCTATTTCTACCTGCTGGCGGCCAATTTCGCCGGCATCCTTTTATTTGGCAAGCTGGGGCTCTATCGTGCCATTGTGCTTTACATGGGTTTTCAGTCGGTACTGGTTCTGCTGCAAGGGATCACCGCGGCCACGGCGCTGGTTGCAGCGGCGATAGTTCTCAGTGGTTATCAGTTGGACACTTCCTACCCGCTGCTGGGAATTTACTGGATGATGTCGCTTTTGCTGATCGGTGGAAGCCGCTTCGTGGCGAAGATGATTCTGCAGGCATTGATCCAGAATTTTCGCCCCAAGGAGCCGGTAATCATTTACGGCGCCGGTAGCTCCGGCATGCAACTGGTTGCTGCTCTGCAAAGCGGTAATCAGTATCTGCCAGTGGCCTTTGTCGACGATGGTCAACAACTCGTCGGCAGCATGGTGCATGGCATCCGTGTGTACAACCCCAATGCGCTCTACGATCTTATCGGGTCCTATTCCGTCAGGCAGATTTTGCTGGCCATCCCGTCGGCAACCCATACTGAACGTAAAGAAATTCTGAATCGATTGGAACATCTTCCTGTGCACGTAAAGACCGTGCCCGACCTCTTCGAGATGGTGACTGGAAGAATGGGGGTCGATGAGATCAGGGATGTGGATATTGAGGACCTGCTTGGACGGGATACGGTTCCCCCCAATCCAGATTTGCTGGGTGCCTGTATCACCGGGCAGTCGGTTATGGTGACCGGAGCGGCCGGTTCTATCGGGGCGGAGTTGTGCCGGCAAATAATCCTGCTGCGTCCTGCCAGACTTGTGCTGTTGGATAATTTTGAGTTCGGTCTCTATACAATCGAAGGGGAATTGCAGGAAACCCTGGCGGGTCTTGATGCGTCCAGCCAGGTGGAAATAGTCTCTTTGCTTGGCTCGGTCTGTAACCGGGTGCAGATGGAGAATGCGATTGCCGAGTTTCAGCTGGATACCGTTTACCATGCTGCTGCTTACAAACAGGTCCCCATGGTGGAAAAGAATATCATCGAGGGCGTTCAGAACAACATTTTCGGCACCCTGGTGGCGGCGACGGCGGCTGCTAAATTCGGCGTCAAAAACTTTGTCTTTATTTCCACCGACAAGGCTGTCCGTCCTACCAATATAATGGGTGCGACCAAGAGGTTTGCTGAGCAGATTCTGCAAGCCATGTCCCGTGATCAGAAGACCACCAAGTTCAGCATGGTCAGGTTTGGTAATGTGCTTGGTTCGTCCGGTTCAGTTGTGCCCTTATTCCGAAGACAGATTTCCCAGGGTGGTCCGGTAACTGTTACCCATCCTGAGGTGACCCGTTACTTTATGACCGTGCAGGAAGCAGCGCAGCTGGTGATTCAGGCAGGCTCCATGGCCGGTGGCGGAGATGTCTTTGTCCTTGACATGCATGAGCCTATCAAGATCATTGATCTGGCCAAAAAAATGATCCACTTGATGGGCTACGATGTGAAGGATGAGAAGTCTTACCGCGGAGACATTGCCATAGAATACACAGGCCTGAGGCCGGGCGAGAAACTGTACGAAGAATTGCTGATCGGTGAGTCTGTAACCGGAACCGACCATCCTAAGATTCTGCGTGCCGAGGAAGAGTTTCTTCCCTGGAGCAAGCTGGCTGAGCTGATTCACCAATTGAAAAGCGCGTGTGCAGAAACTGACCTGGTGGGTGCCCGCGAGCTGTTGGTTGAGGCAGTGGACGGATTCGAACCGCAGGGTGATATTATGGACCCTTTGTGGTCCAACCGCAGGCAGGCACAGTTACCACTGGAAGACTCTCAGGTCGACACCGGCAGCCGGGTACCAGCTGCCAAGGTGACACATCTATTCAAGGACTAGATAAAATAAACAGGCACAAAACTGTGTTGTCAGTGCCCCGGCCGGATCCAGGTCTGTGTCGGTGAGAAGATCCGCCGGCAGAAACCTGATAAATTCTGTTTATTGTTTGCGGCTGACAGAGTTAATAATCACTGCCTCGGTGGGTACGTCGGCGTAGCCCCGGACTGTCCCGGTTTCCACTTTGGCGATTTCATCAACCACCTCCATTCCCTCAATGACCTGTCCGAACACGGCATAACCGAAGCCTCGTGGTGTTTCATCCGTGTGGTTAAGGTAGGCATTATCCACCAGGTTGATAAAGAACTGTGAAGTAGCGCTGTCCACAACGCTGGTGCGCGCCATGGCGAGAGTGCCACGACGGTTCTGCACATCTGCCCGGGCCTCGTTTTTGATCGCGTCATAAGTTGATTTCTGCACCATGTCAACATCAAAACCGCCACCCTGAATCATGAAACCATTAATGACCCGGTGGAAGATAAGCCCGTCGTAGTAATCATTGTCGGTGTAGCGTAAAAAGTTTTCCACCGAGATTGGTGCCTTGTCAGCAAACAGTTCTATGGTAATCGCGCCTTTGTTGGTTTCCATGACTACAACCGGGTTTTCCTGGGCCCATGCGGTAACACTGAAAACCACAACCATTGACAATAATAATGCACGCATCGCGTTGAATCTCCTTAAGAAATGGGTGAAACCGAACAGACACAGCTTCTTGTTGATTTAAGTGTAACTATACAATACTTGATTCTGCCTACACCACCTGTCTAGCTGGCGTCTGTCTCAATACTGCGCTGTTTGATAGCGAGGCTGTTTGATCTGGATCGCAATACCGGGGCGGAGCGCTTTTTCGATCAGACCTGAAAAGAAGATAACGTAATGAACAATAAGTATATTTCACCAATTTTAGCTGTTGACTTACTATTGATTTCTTTGCTGTTAACCGCCTGTGGAGACGCACCTTCTTCTGTCTCCTGAGTTGATCAGTTTATCAGCGATTTTACGGATGAATGGTTCAGGCAGGATCCCAACCAGGCTGTGCGAAGCCAATATTTCCAGGGGGACGAACAAGATGGGCTGAGTCGGGAATTAACCCCTGTGACGAGAGAGTGGCGCGAGCAGAGACTACTTCTCGCTCGACGTGGACTTGAACAACTTGCCAGCTTTGATTGGGGCTCAATGTCTGACAATCAGCGGCTTTCCGCAGAAATCATGCAGTGGCAGTTACAAAGCCTTATCGATAGCGAGCAATTTATCGATTATGACTTTCCGCTGCAGCAGATGAACGGGGTAAATGTCGGGCTGATCAACCAGCTAGATGTGACCGATCTGACTGCGGAGGAAATTCACACTATCGGGTTACAGGAAGTAGCAAGAATTGAAGAGGAAATGGACCGCCAGCAGACGGCAGTCGCCCCGGTATTTTTCAAATGCCACTGAGACCAAGCCGGCTGACGCAGTTCGGTCTTCGCTCACTGGTCTATCATGAAACTGTGCCCGGCCATCATTTTCAGATCGCTTTGACAGTGGAGACCACAAGCTTACCCGCCTTCAGGCAGATACGGGCGCTGGGGATTGTCCGCAAGCAGCGAAGGCTGGGGCTTCTATGCCGAACGTTTTGCCACAGAGGACGGTTGGTATGATTACGATGCGATTGGCAGGCTGGGACAATTGAATAGCGAACTGTTCCGGGCCAGAAGACTGGTAGTTGATACCGGCCTTCATGCCATGGGCTGGACGCGTCAGCAAGCAATTGATTTTGGAATTGAGGCCAGTGAGGTTGAACGCTATGTCGTGATGCCCGCTCAGGCCTGCTCCTACATGATCGGCCAGTTAAGAATCATAGAATTGCGTGAGCGGGCGCGGGACAGGCTCGGTGACCAGTTTTCACTGCGGGAATACCATAACCAGGTGCTGGCTGTGGGCATTGTTCCCTTACAATTCTGGAGCAGAGAATCGATAAGTACATCGCAGAAAAACACGGTGCGGCCTAGCAGGCTCGCAAGGTCAGGTGCTTTGGGGAAAAGCACCTGACACCGCAGTAATCACTTGCGCCAGCTTTCCTGTCTAACACTCACCACCAGCAAGTCAAGGCCGAATTCCGCTTTTTATTCGTGGCCTGGTTGGTTTATGTGAGACCCAGGACTCTCGCCGGCTGCCTCACTCTCACTTTGTAGCAGGCGGCGAAACTCTGTTGCGGCATCCTGTGCGGTTTGAATCATGGATTCATGGTCGTCAACCAGTGCAGCCTGCTGTTCGATCAACTTGTTATCAAGTTGCGAGAAAGTTGCAATCATGGAGTTCGCTTCCTCCGGTTCGCAGCCAAGGGCCAGCAGAACACTGCGGGAAATCTCCAGGCTGGACAACAGTGTGTCCCGAATTACAAAATCCACTTCCAGGTTTCGTAAACGAATCTCATGGTGGCGATTTCGAGCTCTGGCCATGATGCGCAAATTCGGATACCGCCGCTTCAGCTGGCGGGTGATCTGAATACTCTTTTCAACGTCATCAATGCAGAGCGCGAGGATTTTTGCCTCTTCCACGTGTGCTGACTCCAACAGGGAGAGATGCAACAGATCACCGTAGTAGACTTTATTGCCGAACTGGCGCACGAGTTTGACCTGCGCCGGGTTAGTGTCTATCGCGGTAAAGGGAATTCCCTGGGCGGTTAATATTCGTCCTAGTATTTGGCCGACACGTCCAAATCCGGCGATAACAATAGCGGGGTTGCCTTTATCAACTGAGTCGCCCGAAGGCAGGCCCAGTGCAGCCAGCTCTTCTTCGCTGGTCTGTTCTGTGCTGGTGGCATGGGTGACAATCTTCAGTATAAGAGGAGTCATGGCCATTGATACCGTCACTATCATGACGAGTTGATCTTTCAGAGTGGAATCCAAGATCAGAACCTGGCTGGCCAGGGTGAACGCCACGAAACCAAACTCGCCACCCTGGCAAAGGTAGGCTGACAATCGCAGGCTGCGACGATTGTCCAGGCCATGCAGTCTGCCAATAGGATAGAGGACGGCAATTTTCAGGAGGATCAGTGCTACTACTCCCCCGATAACAACTGCCCAGCTGTTAACCAGGATAAGAATGTTGGTCGACATACCAACTGCCATGAAAAATAAGCCCAATAACAGCGCCTTGAATGGCGCGATGTCCGCTTCCAGCTGGTGTCGGTATTCTGAATCAGCGACCAGGACGCCTGCCAGAAACGCCCCGAGGCCCATAGATAGACCGATAGATTCCATGATCAGAGCAGACCCGATTACCAGCAGCAGGGCGGTGGCCGTAAAAGCCTCCTGAACTCTCGTCCAGGCAACAAGGCGCAGAAAAGGGATGAGCAGGTAATGGCCGGCTAAGATAAATCCACAAAAAATTAACAGAGCGAGCCAACCCCCGACAGAGTCGTGACTGGCGCTGTCCTGCGCAGCTTCGCCGAGGGCCAGCATCGGAATAATCGTCAGAAACGGGATGATGGCCAGATCCTGAAACAGCAGAATGCCGAATGCCAGCTTTCCCTGGCTGGAGGTCAGTTCATTGTTGTCAGCCAGCAATCGGAGAGCAAAGGCCGTACTCGACAATGCCAGTCCAAAACTGACAACGATGCCGGTCTGCCAGCTCATAGAGGTCAGTTGCAGGAGCAGAAATAACACCAGGCCGGTAACGGCTAACTGCAGGCTGCCAGCCCCAAAAATGAGTTTGCGCAGGGCCCACAGGCGACGTGGCTGCAGTTCCAGGCCTATTATGAACAACAGAAAGACCACGCCTATTTCTGAAAAATGAAGAATATCTTCTGTACTGTTGATAAAGCCCAGTACCGAGGGACCAATCAGGATTCCGGCGCCGACAAAAGCAAGGACGGCACCAATGCGGGATATTTTTCCGAATAGTGCGCCGAATGCTGCGGCAAGAAGCAGTACGGTAATTTCTGTAAGAAGGCTCATGTTTTGGTCTCAGGGTGAAATCAGAAATTCAGATTCTGTCAGATGGTCAATTTGCAATGCAGATCTTTCGGTTTCAGTCTGACTTATAGTATCGGCAACATCGTTGCGAAGCGAGTGGATTGGTTCAACTCATTCAGGGAACCTCTGATTGATTTGAGAAACGCTCTGCGGGAGTCTGACGGGCGTCACTACAAGGCGTCTTGCGCAGGAAGTGGCCCAGCCCCTGCCAAACGTGACAACGCCGCAGGGGCGCCCGACAGGCCCCGCCCGAAGGGGCTTTCAGGCGAGCGCACTACCTTCGTTGCCTCGCCTTGACAGGCCGATGCTGAATGAAATGGCTGAGTCTCGATTCACGGCAAAAAGCAGTAAGCTGGCGCCTTGACTGCGACAATAAACGCCCGTTCCATAAAACTCCAAGGGTGTGTTCGCGCCTAACCGCAAACATCGAGCGCAGCTCACGTCATCCGGAAAAGGCGAGGGGAGGGATGGGGCGGGAAGGGCGGGGAGCAATAAGGGCAAAGACCGGTTTCTTACAGCTAAACCACGTTTGCCTCTACGCAACAGAACCACCGGGCAGGCTGGGAAAACAACTTCGACAGACTGGATGGTATTGATCGAATCACGGTGATCAAGCGCGCAGAGGGCTCTGCGCGCAGTTTCACTCAACGACTTTAATTCAGGGAATAGTACCGATAAAAGACAGATCAACAAGTTGAAAGATCAGATTGACGGGATCGGATAACACAAACACTATGCCGAGCACGTCGCTACCCACCACCCTGGTTCTGAAGCAGTTTTCCGATGCTCAAAGTGCTGACGAGGGATCTCCGCTCACGCAAAGAGAAAGCCAGGTGCTTTGCCTTGTCGCATCCGGTGCCAGCAGTCCAGTCGTGGCAGCAGAGTTGAATATCAGCAAATATACTGTGGAGGATCACCTAAAACAGATCTATCGAAAGCTCAACATATCAAGTCGCGCTGAAGCTGCATTGGCGGCCAGGCGATTGAAGCTGATCTAGGGAGCCTCTAGAAATGGTACTCCCGCGAAGTGTCTGGAGAACTGTAATTTCGAAAGCCAAGGTTTCTATCCGCTCTCAAAACTATTCAGATATTCTGGAGTCAGATTGTGCTCGAATTGAGATGCTAAAGATAATCCCTGCTGAGATGAACAATAAATTGAGCTGCATAATCAGACTCCGAGCGGTCAAATTCTTCCGGAACAGCCTTTTCTGAAAAGCAGCAGAAAAATTAATGTGTTTCTGAAATACACTCCGAGAATCCGCAACGCTATTCAATATCATCAAGAAAATCTGAGCCCAAACGCCCCCAGGCCAACAGTCGACCAATTACGTTCTAGCCGACTGGTTCCTGTGCAATAGAGTTCGCTTATCACAAAATTGGTGATCGTGTAAAAATTCCTGAAAGTTACAAAGTGGTACCTAAATCAGAGGCTCCTTAGTCTTTCAGCCTAAGACTGTACCGCTCGCGGCAATCCGTTGGTGGAACGGAAAAGCCCCGCCAAGGCAAACCGTGGCGGGGCTGCGGGCTTCTTGCTAATCAACTATCCGGCGGTCTTACTACGCTGGCGCCTGCGCCCGAGTCCGGCCAGTCCGAGTCCAATCAACAGAAGCGTGGATGGTTCTGGTACGTCGAAAACGGGTTCAGTGCTGATCGCAAAGCCGAACTGTATCGTTGTTCTCGCATTTTCAGCGGTCCTAAAACCCTGACAACCGTTTGCAAGGCTGACTGCGGCACATTCGCCATCAAGCAATGTGCCAATTGGCGCAGCGCCGCCAAATTCATCAGTAACAAGAATGCTGGCCAGATAATCATTGCCATCGTAACTGAATGGGAGGTTCAAGGTTGGAATTGCCAAGATACCGAACAGGTCTCCACACGGGGTTGCTGTACCCCCGGCACACGGTCCGTTGTTACTAGTCTCGAGAAAGTTGAATTGAAAGTTCAAAGAAGGTGCGGAAATAGCAGGACCGGCAGCGGGCGCAACCGGAGTTAAGGTTAGAGTATCAAGAATAGACCCGCCTGTTAAGGTATCAAAGCCTGAGTCAATTGGATTATTCCAATGGGAAAAATTGACGCCTATCCCGATTTCACTACCACTCGGGACACCTCCGCCAATCACTGTATCTACCGATCCGGTTGCTGGCCCGCCGCCGGTGAAGGTCACAGGATTTACAGATCCATTCCCGATGGTCAAGGCGCTTCGTTCACCATCAGTGATATCAACCTGATTCTGGGTAAAAGAACCACCGGTCTGTCCCCACGATAATTCGTAGTCAGAAGTAGTCTGTGTGCCGGTTGTACCTGAGAAGGTAGCCCCGGTAAATTTTGCATTGGTGGAGTAACTCCATGTCGTGACAACGGGCCCCGCAAAACTGGCTGTTGAAAACACTGTTAGCGCCACACCGGACGCCATTAAAGCGATAGCTTTCTTGAAGTTTTTCATAGTTGACCGTCTACCGTCCTGTGTAAAATGGGAGAGGAAATTATGTAGGACTTGGTCCTATCTGTCGGAATACGATGCAAAAAAAATACCAGAATTCTTATATCTCTGATTTTATGGTTCTTTTTACAGTTGGCCCAAGAATTCTCTGTGTGAAATTGTAAGGTTTTTTGACAGCCTTGCTCTCGAGATAGTTGAGGGTGCCCCACCTGCACAAGTCTCAGAACTCTGGGGGCTGAGACAGGGTATTGGCCGGACTCGGGAGAGTCCCACGGCCCAAATCGAAAACGATTAGAATTTAAGCCTGTTTTGGCATGGACCGCTTTGCCGGCCTTGACAATACTTCAGGTTGGGCGCAATACGGCGAAAGCTGCAAAGCCCTGACTTTGTGGGCTCTATCCGACCGGGATTCCGTCCCCGTTGCCCAGTCATGGATTGCCACCGGTCTTTTCGTCTATGTCCACCCGGTAGTGAAGCAGCCACTTCTTCGCCAGCCGTGCAGCCGCTAACTTTCGCTTCGATTCTCTGGGTCAAAAGTTGTGAAGAAGATACGTGTCAGGTAACGCCTGCTCTGATGCCCGGATTTTTACAGATGCCGGTCTATTCGGTGGGCTTTGAGGCCCCAGGCAAACAGTTGGCCGAATCGCCGGTCGGCCTGGCGCAGTCGATTGGTGAGGATACCGAACAGGTCCTTCAGTACCAGGTATCCCATTCCGGGATCGCTATCGAAGAGTTTGGTGAGCGCCTCAGTATCAATCTCGAGGAGGCTGCTGGGTTCGACCGCCATGACTGTGGCGCTGCGCGGTGCTGGCTCGAACAGGCTGAATTCGCCGAACACTTCTCCCGATCCCAGGTCACACAGTCCGGGTTGAATGGATCTTCGGTTGTCGAGTTCGACCCGTGGAAGTATGCGCAAAAGACCTTGCTCGATCAGGAACAGGCTTCGACCGATACTCCCCTCCTCGAGAATTGTTTCACCGCAAGCGTAGTCGCGACGCTTGGCGACGCCCAGTCGGAGCAATTCAGGGTTGCTGAGAATACCAATGATGCTAGACATCCTCGGTCCCTCGTTTGCCGGCGCAAGGTCGTTTGATTGTTCTGGTTGGCTGGTTTGCATACTACCCGGTTCTGCTCAAACAGCGGTCATTAAAATGGTCCAACCTGCGGGGTGGTATTATCCTGTCGGAAAATGCGCACGATGGCATTTTTGGCACTATACGCCCTTTCTACGAATTCGAGTGTGATCCAGGTGGTTTTTTCGGATAAAGCTTTGGAAACAACCTCACTCCTGGCGAGTGGATCTTAAAATCATCCACCAGAATGCGGTGGCTCTTTCGCAATTTACCGACGTGAAATTGCCTGGTGGCGCCGCTGTTCGCTGACAACAACTATCCACGGAATACCAGCGCCAATCGCCCCGTGGCAAGCAAAGATGCCAATATCATTGTCGCGACAGCGGTAGCGGCAAGATCCGGCTAGAAGGCAAATCCCTTGGTAAAGCTGACATCTTAAGAACCTCTGAATAACTGACATTTATAGAATACGCGGACAAAAAATTTGAAAAAATTGACGAAAAACAGGTATAACAGGCACCATTTATTCTCTTGTTTTTCGCCCTCCGGCGGCCAATGGGCGCCAGACAGGCGCACCTGTTTCTATGCCACCAGATGTTTTCTCGCCATCATCTGTTACTGAACCTGGCGAGTATATAAAGCCGCTCGGTGTTCTTGGCAAGTTCTCGGTAGCGCACTTTGTTGTACCCAAAGATTCGCTTGAAGTAGAAGATGCTATGTTCAACTTTGGCTCGCACACCTGCTTTCAGTCGTTCCAGTTTTGCAGCCGGATCGCCTTCAGGAAGCTTCGCTCGCTTGCCTGGACGCATGGCGATTTGCCAGTTAATCTCGCGCCCTTGATGTTCGGGTCGTTGCGCAATCCCAAGGTACCCCGCATCGCCCCAGACTCATTGTTCCTTGCCATGCAAAAGCTGATCATCTACCGCAATATCATGAACATTCGCGGACGTGGTGGCGATGCTGTGAATCAGGCCGAAAGCGTCGTCCGTGCCAATGTGCATCTTCATTCCAAAATGCCACTGATTATCTTATTTGGTTTGATGCATTTCTGGGTCACGCTCACCGCTGCTGTTCTTAGTAGAGGACGGCGCTCTCAGAATCGTGGCATCAACGATACTGCCTTCACGCAGAATCAGCCCTTGCCCAGCCAAATGACCATTGATGGTTTCAAAGATCACTTTGCCGAATTTGTGTTTTTCCAGAAAATGCCTGAAGTTCAAAATGGTTGTCTCGTCCGGCAAGTTACCGTGAGCCGAAGACCCGCGAACTGACGCATAGACTCAATCTCATACAAGGCATCCTCTATTGCCGGGTCGCTCAGGTTATAGAAAAGTTGCATTGCATGAACGCGCAGCATAACAGGCAGCGGATACGGTGGGCGGCCCGGAATCCCCTTGTGATACTCCTTGATCAGTTGCTGCTCAAGCTACTGCCAGGGGATAAGCATGTCCATTTTTCCAGAACGAGCTCTCGACGCGTTTTCTTTTTCTTGATGGCAACCTCAGCTTCGGCGAAGGTCAACTGGCTCGTAATAAATGGTTGCTTCTGGTTGGAAGCTGTATTATGCCAAAAAATACGAATTTTTCAGAGGTTCCCTAGAATTCAGCAGGCGCAGAGAAATATGCTAACGTCGAATCCTACACCGGGTTTTCGAAGCAGCAGCTGTGGGAAATGAGGAGCCTTCCGAAATTTCGCAACTGCCTATGCGCCAAACTCTGCCGTACTATCGGCGTGAAATTATTTGATATCCCGGTGTTTGATAGACTCAATTGGCTCAGTCAGGTTGCCAGTGCTCAGTTTGCCTGCGCGCAATGCGCCCAGGCTACTATTCCCCAGGACTTTTCAGTACCTGCATTAACAACTTCCACTTCCCAACTTGTGGTGCTAGCCGGTTTGCTAAGTCGCACTACCAGTAGGTTCAATTCCGATGCTGGTATTGTGCCTTGTATCAATTCGTAGCCACCACCAACCAAATAGGTTTTTTCTTTGCAAGAAGCTATCGCGGTTCTGGAGTCGCCCGGCTTGGCTTCAGTTACCGAAGTCGCCACACTAACGCTGTAAACATCCTTTAGTCCGCCCGCAGGGCCCATTGGCCCGGTCGCACCATCGGCGCCTGCTGGACCCGCGGGGCCGACAGGGCCCTGCGGTCCCACTTGCCCTTGAGGCCCCGCTGGTCCGGTTGCACCATCTTGTCCGTCAGCGCCGGCTGGACCCGCGGGGCCGACAGGGCCCTGCGGTCCCACTTGCCCTTGAGGCCCCGCTGGTCCGGTTGCACCAACTTGTCCGTCAGCGCCGGCTGGCCCCTGTGGCCCGGTCGCACCATCGGTGCCTGCTGGACCCGCGGGGCCGACAGGACCTTGCGGTCCCACTTGCCCTTGAGGCCCCGCTGGTCCGGTTGCACCATCTTGTCCGTCAGCGCCGGCTGGCCCCTGTGGCCCGGTCGCACCATCGGCGCCTGCTGGACCCGCGGGGCCGACAGGGCCCTGCGGTCCCACTTGCCCTTGAGGCCCCGCTGGGCCCACTGGTCCGGTTGCACCATCTTGTCCGTCAGCGCCGGCTGGCCCCTGTGGCCCGGTCGCACCATCGGCGCCTGCTGGACCTGCGGGGCCGACAGGACCTTGCGGTCCCACTGGCCCTTGAGGCCCCGCTGGGCCCACTGGTCCGGTTGCACCAACTTGTCCGTCAGCGCCGGCTGGCCCCTGTGGCCCGGTCGCACCATCGGCGCCTGCTGGACCCGCAGGGCCGACAGGGCCCTGCGGTCCCACTTGCCCTTGAGGCCCCGCTGGACCCGCCGGGCCTTGCGGAGCTGTTGACCCCATAAGTCCTGAACCCGTCCAGGTGTTGTCTGTATTGTCAATTCTGATTGCGTTGGCACCAGGGAAGCTAATCATTTGGTTTCCGTCCGATACGATCGCGGTAACCGCCAGTGTAGGCTCAGAAGACTCAAATACCACATAGGGCGGAACCCCTTCCTGGCGTGCATTTAGTAGTTCCATACCAAATAGGTCCTGCGCCAAAAATGCTAATTGGCCGAATGCGTCGATCTCACCGGTTATCGTTGATAAGGTACCGCCAAATCCGATCGCGGTTGCAGTGATTGAAACTGGTAGCTCCGATGTATTCACGATGCTAAAACTACTTGTCAGCCCGGTTGAAGGATCTGTAATGAGCGGAAATACGACGCGTTCCAAATTGAGTGGGCTGGACGGAAGCCCAACTGCAGAAAGTGGCTTGCCCGTGGAATCCAGCAATTCCATGATGGCCTGGACTTGCAGCTGACCATCCGCGCTGACCAGTCCCCAGGTTATTTCGGCGGGCTGTTCTGAGGACTTCAGCACCATGTTTACGCTTTCTTCGGGAAACAGGCTGCTTGAAAATATATTGTTGGATACCTGGCTTGAATTTTCTTCCAATAGCATTTCAGAGATCGCGCCATCGGGTGTGTAGAAGACCACACTGTAAGTGACAGGGTTGTTAGTGTTATTAGTTATCTTAATAGTGGTTTTAAAGTATGTCTCTCCCTCATCGAAGGAACCTGACACGAGCATCGGAAGGGCGGATTCAAAAATAGAACTTTCAGGATTCGCTGCATGGGCAGCACCAGCTGAAAATATGCCAGACGAAAATAAAACCAGTGTTAGACACAAGGTTGCCACAGGTGAATTTTTGACCAGAGAGCATAGTGCCTGGAATCCACTGTGGGGGGCGTGGGGCAAGTCATCTGCCTGTTTGGTGAAATTTGAACTGTCCATATGTCTGTTGCTGCAATCCCAATACGGTCTTTGTGGTGAGGAAAGCTGATCCGGCGGCAAAGTTTTGCCGCGGTCATACTTTTTTACTTCTTGCTTTCCCCCGGGACAGTCAATTATCGTGCCAGTTTAAAGAGAGGATGTAAGCGCTTGATATAAAAGGAAAAAAGATTCTTGTTCAGGGTTTTTATCTTCTTTATACAAGTATGACTTGCCGGATTTCGGCAAAAAGTGACGAATGACGTCATAAAGCGCCAGCCAGCGAATGTTAGGGGGCGACCCGCCAGCATGAAGGGAGTGTCGAATTTCAAACAGTGATTCGATGCCGGATTGAATCCGGGGCAACGTGTTCCCATGGCAAAGGAGAAATTCGGAGATTCACAGACTCAGGCAGCGACCGCCCCCGGCCGCCGGGCCCAGCCCCCATTCACGGTTTGTGGTCGTTCGGCCGAACAGAAAGCTGACGCTTTCAAATGCGCTTGCCTCACCCCTGGCAGGCTCTCAGGCACTAAAGCACTAAAGCTTTCTACTTATTATCGAGTCAGGCGTTGAGGAAGGCGGGGTAATACTGCTCGACGAGCCGGTAGAGCAGGGTCGTTTCCGGTTGATCGCGCCGGTAGTGGTGCGGCGATCCGGCCGCAGCACGTCGAAGTCCTTTTCGACCGGGTGTTACTGTCTTTGTAGTCCAGCGTCAGGAGGACTTCTTTACCCGTGGGTCAATCCGGATGGCGCCCTGGTTCTCGATCACCTGCTGAGCGCGGCCGAACGCGGTGTGGCTGGGCAGTCTTTTTCGCCGCTCAGCGCTGGCCCCTGATTGCAGCCCGCACAAGGCCCCCGGCAGTCCTCACCTTGAAGTTGTGTAGAAGTAAACTTTGCGTGGCTTCGATTCTTGCTCGGTTTCGATTATGGAAGCAAGGCCGCTGTCGGATTCTATAACTGGAAAGTTGCACCCACCCTGCACGAACATGACTTAGGCCGCTACCGGAGGCTATGAAGGGTCAGGTGACTTGTTGCACATCGCTCGTTGGCGGCACCAACTGATTCTCCACCGGTAATATCGAAGCCGCCGGGCTGTATAGAAGTGGGCCCCGGATTTGAGACAGTAGCGTAAGTGTAAATCCTGCGGTAATTTAAGTCACCACAGGAGAAGATTATGAGGCGCAAAAGACGAAACCATTTGCCGGGATTCACAGCCAAGGTCGTGCTGGCGGCGATTAAAGGCGACAGGACACGGGCAGAGCTTGCAGAACAATTTTCGCGCAAGCGATTCGCAAGATGCCACAGCTCTTCCTGTGATAATGAATCAATGCGGTCGAGCACTGCTTTCTTGTTCGCCCGCATTTCATTCTATTTTCGGATGACGTCGATAAGCATTGTTGCCAGACTGGTAAATGACATAACGCAAGGAATACGAGCACTATCCACAGAAAGGGAATTATAAAATCGCCGATGCCGCTACTTGGAATGTATCCTACGTTTTCACCCTCAAGCAGAATAATACAGCCTGCTGTAACCCCCAGCTGAATCTTGAGCGGCTTTGTTAAGTGGTCTAGCCACTTATCAGATAGGTTCACAGTCGTTACCTCAGGAGCGCTCGGCAATCCTAAACTCCCAGAATACCGGGAGTCAGAAGGGCGGCGGACTAGGTTTGATTTGAAGTGGTAACAAATAGAAGGAAGGCGGCATCAATCAGACTTGCTGATTACTTGCTGATTAAATCAATTTGAGGTTGGGTGTCTTACAGGAAATCTGTCTAGCTGGTTGGTTTTATTGCTATATTTGGCTGCCCAACCTGGACTCGAACCAGGAACCAAGTGATTAACAGTCACCTACTCTACCATTGAGCTATTGGGCAGCAATGTCTCGACAGGACCGTCGAAAACGCGCGTATACTAATTAGAAATCGCAGTGGGGTCAACACCGCACCGCGTTTCATCTTGCTTGCATGCTATCATAGTCGGCTTTGTATGGATCTCTAGTCTGCACCCGCAAGAGCCTCAATGAGCACGCCTTTCAAGTTACACGCCAAGTTTCAGCCGGCCGGAGACCAGCCAGCTGCCATTGATGAGCTGGTTGAGGGGCTGGGGGCCGGCCTGCACGCGCAGACACTGCTGGGTGTGACCGGGTCTGGCAAGACTTATACCATCGCCAACGTCATCGAGAGGACCCAGCGTCCGACGCTGGTCATGGCCCACAACAAGACCCTGGCCGCGCAGCTGTATGGGGAATTCACCGAGTTCTTTCCGGACAATGCGGTGGAATATTTTGTCTCCTATTATGATTATTACCAGCCCGAAGCCTATGTGCCCTCATCGGATCTCTTTATTGAGAAAGACGCCTCAATAAATGATCACATTGAGCAGATGCGTCTGTCGGCCACCAAGGCTCTGCTGGAGCGGCGGGATGTCATCGTAGTTGCCACCGTGTCGTCCATTTACGGCCTGGGTGACCCCACTTCCTATCTCAAGATGGTGGTGCATCTCGATCGTGGCGATAAGATGGATCAGCGCTATCTGCTGAAGCGGCTCACGGACCTGCAATACACCCGCAACGATGTGGAATTGCACCGGGCGACATTCCGGGTGCGGGGCGACGTGATAGATATCTACCCGGCGGAGTCTGATCGCCACGCCATCCGCATCGAGCTGTTCGACGATGAAATCGAAAACCTGTCCTATTTCGACCCGCTGACCGGGGAGGTGGTGCGCCGGGTTCCGCGACTGACAGTGTTCCCCAAGTCCCATTATGTGACGCCCCGGGAGACCCTGCTCAACGCGCTGGACCATATCAAGCTGGAATTGAACGAGCGCCTGCAACAGCTGGAATCGAGCCACAAACTGGTGGAAGCACAAAGGCTGGCGCAGCGAACCCGCTTTGACCTGGAGATGATCCAGGAGCTGGGTTATTGCACCGGCATTGAAAATTATTCCCGCTACCTGTCAGGGCGTGCCACAGGACAACCGCCACCGACCCTCTACGACTACCTGCCCCCCAATGCCCTGGTAGTGGCTGACGAATCCCACGTTACCATCCCGCAACTGGGTGCCATGTACAAAGGCGACCGTTCCCGCAAGGAGACCCTGGTGGAGTACGGGTTCCGCCTCCCATCGGCGCTGGACAATCGGCCCCTGCGTTTCGAGGAGTGGGAAGGGCTGACGCCGCAGATCATTTTTGTTTCCGCTACACCGGGTTCCTACGAAAAAGATCATGAAGGACAGCGGGTGCGCCAGGTGGTCCGGCCTACCGGGTTGGTCGATCCGGTGCTGGAGGTGCGCCCGGCATCCAGCCAGGTAGACGACCTGTTGTCCGAGGTGCGGCAAGTAGTGGCGCAGCAGGAGCGGGTACTGGTTACCGTGCTGACCAAGCGCATGGCTGAAGACCTGACCGATTACCTGGCCGAACACGACGTGCGGGTCCGCTATCTGCATTCCGATATCGATACCGTGGAGCGGGCGGAGATCATCAGGGACTTACGGCTCGGGAAGTTCGATGTGCTGGTTGGCATCAACCTGTTGCGCGAAGGCCTGGACATTCCCGAGGTGTCCCTGGTCGCCATTCTGGATGCCGATAAGGAAGGGTTTCTGCGCTCAGAGGGCTCCCTGATCCAGACAGTCGGCCGGGCGGCACGCAATATCCATGGCCGCGCCATTCTCTACGCCGACAAGATTACCGGCTCCATGCGCAGAGCCATCGACGAGTCCACCAATCGTCGTAACATACAGCTGGCGTACAACAAGGAGCACGGTATAACCCCGGCCGGAGTCGAAAAGCGGGTCATGGATGTGATGGAGGGTGCCTACGCGGCGCCTGGTAGCCGGAGTCAGAAAAAACAGCGCCGGGCGGCGGACAAGTCCGGTGGTTATCAGGCTATCGACACCAGAGATCCGGCGGAGGTCAGCAAGGAAATCAACCGCCTCGAAGCTGAGATGTTTGAACAGGCACGCAACCTGGCCTTCGAGGAAGCGGCGGCTACCCGGGATCAAATTGCCGAACTCAAGGAAGTTCTATTACGGGGGAGTTGAATCAGGGTCAGAAACACGCATAAACCCATCGACACCTGGCAGTCCGATCCCCTATAATCGCCAGTCCTTCTGGATACAGAAATGTAGGCGCGTAGCTCAGTTGGTTAGAGCGCTACCTTGACATGGTAGAGGTCACCAGTTCGAATCTGGTCGTGCCTACCAATTCAGAGGCCTGAGCCCAACAACCGGAAGCCGGCGGGCAGCCCCCTTAGGGCAAACGCGGCGTGGACTCTCAGTATAATCAGGGCAGACCCGCACGGGTCTGTCTTTGTTTAGGGTCCTCGAATTAAGCCGGCAGGCATTCAGCCAGACAATAAACACTGCAAGATTCAAAACATGCCACAGATTACATTACCAGACGGTAGCCGACGTGAATTCAACGAAGCGGTAACCGTTGCTCAGATCGCCGAATCAATCGGCGCGGGCCTGGCGCGGGCGGCGCTGGCCGGACGGGTGGATGGAACACTTGTCGATACTTCGCACCTGGTGACAGACGACGCCGAGGTGGCGATCATCACCGAGCGTGATGACGACGGCCTGGAGGTGCTGCGACATTCCTGTGCCCATTTAATGGCCCAGGCGGTGCAGCGGCTTTTTCCTGAAGCTCAGGTAACCATCGGGCCTGTCATTGAAGACGGGTTTTTCTATGATTTTGCCTATGAGCGCCCCTTTACACCGGAAGACCTGGCGGCAATCGAAAAAACCATGCAGGAAATCGTCAGGGAAGATCTGCAGGTAGACCGGTCGGAAATGAGCCGTGACGAGGCGGTCGGGATGTTCAGGAAGATGGGTGAGGACTACAAGGTAGAAATCATCGAATCGATCCCTGGTGACGAAAAGCTGTCCTTTTATAGGCAGGGGGAGTTTCTGGATCTTTGTCGCGGGCCTCATGTGCCCAGCACCGGTAAGTTCAAGGCCTTCAAGCTGACTTCGGTGGCAGGCGCCTACTGGCGCGGCGATTCCGGCAACGAGATGTTGCAGCGCATTTATGGCACCGCGTGGGGTTCCAAGAAGGATCTGGAGCTCTATCTGCAGCGCCTCGAAGAGGCCGAAAAACGGGATCACCGAAAGCTCGGTAAACAGCTAGGGCTGTTTCACTTCCAGGAAGAGGCGCCAGGCATGGCGTTCTGGCATCCCCGCGGCTGGACCGTTTACCAGGTTATCCAGAACTACATGAAGCAGGTTCAGGATGCCAACAATTACCAGGAAATCAGAACCCCGCAGCTGGTGGATTTCAGCCTGTGGGAAAAATCCGGCCATGCCTCAAAGTTTGCCGAGGAGATGTTCACGGTAGAATCTGACAGCCGGATGTATGCAATCAAGCCCATGAACTGCCCCTGTCACATTCAAGTGTTTAACCAGGGCCTCAAGAGCTACCGGGATCTGCCTCTCAGGCTGGCGGAGTTCGGTTCCTGCCACCGCTATGAGCCATCTGGCAGCATGCATGGGCTGATGCGGGTGCGCAGCTTCGTGCAGGACGACGGGCATATTTTCTGTACGGAAGGGCAGATCCAGCAGGAAGTGTCTGATTTCATGGGTCTGCTATTCGAGGTGTACAGGGATTTCGGCTTCGACGACGTGATTCTGCGTCTTTCCACGCGACCGGAAAAGCGAGTCGGATCTGATGAATTGTGGGACCGGGCGGAAGAGTCCCTGAAGCAGGCGCTGAACAAAACTGGCCTGCCCTGGGAGCTTACGCCGGGAGAGGGTGCTTTTTACGGTCCTAAGATCGAGTATTCCCTGAAAGACTGCATGGGACGTGTTCAGCAATGTGGCACCATACAGGTGGATTTCTTCCTGCCGGAGCGTCTCGGCGCTCAGTTCGTGGCAGAAGACGGCAGCCGACAGGTGCCGGTGATGCTGCACCGTGCGATCCTTGGTTCTTTTGAACGATTTATCGGCGTGTTGATCGAACATTATGCCGGCGCCATGCCTACCTGGCTGGCACCGGAGCAGGTGGTGGTCATGAATATTACCGACAGGCAGGCCGCTTATTGCGAGGAAGTCAAAGAATCCTTGAAAAATAAAGGGTTTAGAGTCATTTCGGACTTGAGAAATGAAAAGATCGGCTTTAAAATCCGCGAGCACACGTTACAGAAGATTCCCTACCTGGTTGTTATTGGCGATAAAGAGGTTGAAGCCAGAACACTGGCGATTCGAACCAGATCGGGCGAAGACCTTGGCGTAATGAGCCTTGAGGCATTCAGTGAACAGCTGGAAGCCGATGTCGCCCGATACGGGCGGAATGAAACGAAAACAGAAAGCTGACAGTTCAGCTCGAGATGACAACCAGAAATGGGGTCAGTATCGAGGCTATTTTTAACTAGAAGAGGAGAATGAGCGCTCGCGCCGGTTATGAGAGGTAGTTCCAAAAAGCCCGTTATCAATGAACACATTGAGGCCGATCAGGTTCGTCTGATCGCGGCTGACGGCGAGCAATTAGGTATTGTTTCCATTGAGGAAGCAAGAGAAGCTTCGACTGAGGCAAAACTGGATCTGGTGTTAATCTCGCCAGAGGCTGAACCGCCAGTCTGCAAGATAATGGATTACGGGAAGTACCTGTTTGACATCAAGAAGCAGAAAGCAGCGAACAAAAAGAAGCAGCGCAGAATTCATGTAAAGGAAATCAAGTTTCGCCCAGGGACGGAAGAAGGGGATTATCAGGTAAAACTACGCAACCTGATACGTTTCCTTGAAGATGGGGACAAGGCCAAGGTATCACTTCGATTCCGCGGTCGGGAAATGGCCCATCAACATCTTGGCCAGGAGCTGGTCGACCGGATCAAAGAGGATCTGGCCGAGTACGGCACTGTGGAGCAGGAGCCCAAGATGGAAGGCCGGCAGATAGTCATGGTACTGACGCCGGTTAAAAAGAAGGGCTGATCAGCTAGCTAATCCCTCACCGGAATCTAGTCATTAAGCGGCTTTGTCCCGCTGACAGCCTGTTTATGTCAATCAAAAGTGATCCGTGCACAGGGCCGGCTTCACAAATGCGGAGTATTGAAAATGAGTAAGTTGAAAACTCACAGTGGCGCGTCGAAACGGTTTAAAAAGACCGGCTCGGGCTACAAGCGTAAAAGCGCCTACAAGAGTCACATCCTCACTAAGATGACCACCAAGCGAAAGCGCCAGCTGCGCGGTACTTCAGCGGTTCATCCGTCTGACGTCCCGGCTGTAAAGCGCATGCTGCGTGACGCCTAATCAACAATTTCTTAAGAGGATTAAATCATGGCTCGAGTAAAGCGAGGCGTTGTCGCCAATCGCCGTCATAAAAAAGTATTAAAGCAGGCCAAGGGTTATTACGGAGCCCGTAGCCGCATTTTTCGCGTCGCGAATCAGGCGGTCACCAAGGCTGGCCAGTATGCCTATCGGGATCGCCGGGCTAAGAAGCGGGTTTTTCGCGCGCTCTGGATCACCCGGATCAATGCCCAGGCCCGTGAGAACGGCATTTCCTACAGCCAGCTGATTGCTGGTCTGAAGAAAGCCAACATCGATATAGACCGACGGGTACTGGCTGATCTGGCGGTACATGACAAGGCAGCATTCGCTGCGGTAGTGGATCAGGCCAGGGCCAGTCTTACCGCCTGATCTGCCTGATAAGCAGGTCATTTGTATGGCTGATACCAGCTCACTCCTGACGGAAGCCCTTCAGGCAATCAAAGCCTCCGGTGACGAAAAGACACTGGAGGCTTTGCGTGTGCAATACCTGGGGAAAAAGGGCAGTCTGACAGCATTACTCAAGACCCTCGGCCAATTGCCTGCTGAAGAGCGGCCTGCCGCCGGGGAGAGCATCAACAGGGCCAAGCGAGAAGTCCAGGATACCATCGAGGCACGCAAGCAGGAGCTTGCTTCCTCGCTGTTAGAGGCGCAGCTGGCTGGCGAAAAAGTTGATGTTACACTACCCGGGCGCAGACAGTCTCAGGGCGGCCTGCACCCCGTCACCATGACTATCGATCGAATCACCGCCATCTTTGAGTCGGCGGGCTACGATGTCGCCGAGGGGCCCGAGATTGAGGATGATTACCACAATTTCGAGGCACTGAATATCCCCAGTCACCACCCGGCGCGTGCCATGCACGATACCTTTTATATTAGACCTGGCACGGTTTTGCGAACGCACACATCGCCAGTTCAGGTGCACGTCATGGAGAGTGGCAAGCCGCCATTCCGCATGATCTGTCCAGGCAGGGTATACCGCTGTGATTCGGATTTGACTCATACGCCCATGTTTCACCAGGTGGAAGGTTTGCTGATTGACGAGAAAGTCAGTTTTACTGACCTGAAGGGTACGGTAGTGGAGTTTCTTCGGGCCTTTTTCGAAGCCGATATGGACGTGCGCTTTCGCCCCTCCTACTTCCCATTCACGGAGCCCTCTGCGGAGGTCGACATGGGTTGTGTGAGCTGCGGGCAGCAGGGCTGTAGAATCTGCAGTCACACCGGCTGGCTGGAAGTGATGGGCTGTGGGATGGTGCACCCCAAAGTATTGGAAATGTCGGGCATAGACACAGAGAAATACAACGGATTCGCTTTCGGTATGGGGGTCGAACGCCTGGCCATGCTACGCTACGGTGTGGGTGACCTGCGCACATTTTTCGAAAACGACCTGCGTTTTCTGAAGCAGTTCAGATAGGGTAGCTGGCAATGATATTCAGCGAACAATGGGTGCGTGAGTGGGTCAATCCGCCGGTCGATACCGACGAACTGGTCGAGCAGTTGACCATGGCCGGGCTGGAAGTGGATCGTATAAATCCCGTGGCCAATCAGTTCAGCGGAATTGTGGTCGGTGAGGTGCTGTCTGTCGAACAGCATCCCGATGCGGACAAACTCAGAATTTGTCGGGTCAGAGACGGCGCAGGCGAGTCGCAGGTGGTTTGTGGCGCGCCTAACGTACGGGAGGGCATGAAAGCACCCTTTGCCCGGCTGGATGCGCGCATAATAGCGCAGGAATCTGACAAGCCCTTCGTGATCAAGCGGGCAAAATTGCGTGGCGTGGACTCAAATGGGATGTTGTGTTCGGCTGAAGAGCTTGGGCTGGCAGAGTCGTCAGACGGGCTGCTGGAATTGCCGGCCGATGCGCCGGTTGGAACGGACTTTCGCGAATATCTGCGGCTCGACGACAATAGTATTGAGTTGGACCTGACCCCTAATCGAGGGGATTGCCTGAGCATTGCTGGACTGGCGCGAGAGATCGGTGTGCTGAACGAGGCGGAAGTTTGCGTGCCCGAGTTCAACCCGGTTTCAGCCTCCCATCAGGATTCCTTCCCGGTCTCGATTACCGCCGTGGATGCCTGTCCGCGTTATCTTGGTCGGGTAATTCGGGGTATCAATCCCAGTGCGACTTCACCGCTGTGGTTGCAGGAAAGATTGCGGCGCAGTGGGTTGCGCAGCATTGATCCAGTGGTCGATGTAACTAATTATGTGCTGCTTGAACTGGGCCAGCCCATGCACGCATTCGACCTGAGCAAGCTGCAAGGTGGCATCGATGTCAGGCTGGCGGCCGAGGGCGAAAAAATTACTTTGCTCGATGGTAAAGAGGTCACGCTGAAGCCGGATACACTGGTCATCGCCGATCAGGCAGGCGCGGTCGCCATGGCTGGTATTATGGGGGGGCTGAGTTCGGCAGTCAGTGAGCAGACCCGGGATGTTTTTCTCGAGTGCGCTTTTTTCTCACCTCTGGCTGTTGCAGGGAGAGCCCGTTCCTATGGGTTGCATACGGATGCCTCCCATCGCTACGAACGGGGTGTGGATTATGAACTGCAACAGCGGGCTACCGAAAGGGCAACCCAACTGTTGCTGGAAATTGTCGGCGGTGAGGCAGGGCCGGTAACCGAGACCCTGGGTAACCTGCCGGAGCCACGCCAGGTCAAGCTTGAATACGATGCCGTGCCACGCTTTCTGGGTATAGAGATCAGCGAAGCGCGAATCCAGTCCATTCTTACCCGTCTCGGCCTGGGGATCAGGGCAGAGTCGGATCAGGTTCTTACGCTTGACGTGCCGTCCTACCGGTTTGATATCGAGATTGAGGCTGATCTGATCGAGGAACTGGCCCGGGTTTACGGCTACAACAATATACCTCCCGGCAGAGGTCTGGGACGGCAGAGTCTGACTGGCCGCCGGGAAGGGCTTTTACCATTGAGCCGGATAAAGCAGCACCTGGTCAGTCTCGGTTACCAGGAAATCGTTACTTACAGTTTTATCGATCCCAGGATTGCTGAGCTGCTGGGCGGTGAAAATTGCAACCGGGTTCCGTTGCAGAACCCAATTTCTGCCGAGATGTCGGTGATGCGACCGAGCCTGCTACCGGGTCTGATAACCACCCTGAAATACAACGAGAACCGGCAGCAGGAGCGCCTGCGATTGTTTGAAACCGGCCAGGCGTTCGAGGCTAAGGGTGACGAATTCAGCCAGCCTGAGCGGATTGCGGGACTTATCAGTGGCAGGAGAATGCCAAACAACTGGAGTAATAACCCTGACCTGGTTGATCTGTATGACATCAAGGGCGATGTAGAAACTTTGTTGTCGCTGACTCGATCAGAGCAGGAGTTCAGTTTTGTGCCCGGGAAGCACCCGGCCATGCACAGTGGGCAATGCGCGGAGCTGCGGCACAATGGCGGGTTAATTGGTCATGTCGGTGCCATTCATCCAGCAATAAAGCGGGAAATGGGGCTGAATAGTAACGTTTTCCTGTTTGAGTTGGAGCTCAAGGAGCTGGTCCGCAGGCTTATTCCGGCCGCTTCACCACTCTCCAGGTACCCGGAAGTGAGCCGAGATCTGGCAATTTTGGTCAATAATGAGACTTCTGCCGCAGATATTCTCGCCTCAGTACGTGAAAATGCCGGTGATTTCCTCACAGACCTAAGATTATTCGATGTTTATCAAGGGGATGCAGTCGAAATCGGGCAAAAAAGTCTGGCTTTGGGCTTGACGTGGCAGCATCCTTCGCGCACTCTTAACGACGAAGAGGTCAACGAGATAATTGCTTGTTGTATCAAGGCTCTAGAAGATAAATTCGAAGCACGACTGAGAAACTAGCTGGGTGGGTGTTTATGGCGGAAGGTGCGCTGACAAAAGCCGAGATGGCAGAACGTTTGTTTGATGATCTGGGCTTGAACAAGAGAGAAGCCAAGGAACTGGTCGAGCAGTTTTTCGAAGAAATTCGTCTTTCGCTTGAGCACAACGAGCAGGTAAAGCTTTCCGGTTATGGGAATTTTGATTTACGGGACAAGAAGCAGCGTCCTGGTCGAAATCCTAAAACCGGGGAAGAAATTCCAATTCAGGCACGCCGAGTTGTGACCTTTCGTCCGGGCCAAAAGTTAAAGGCAAGGGTAGAGAAATATGCTGGAAGTAAAGAATAACGATCAGTTACCCCCGATCCCGCCAAAACGGTATTTCACTATCGGCGAGGTGGGTGAGCTGTGTGACGTCAAGCCTCATGTGCTGCGTTACTGGGAGCAGGAGTTCCCTCAGCTCAAGCCGGTCAAGCGCCGGGGTAACAGACGTTACTATCAAAGACAGGACGTCATTCTTATCCGTCAGATCAAGTCGCTCCTCTATGAGGAAGGGTTCACCATTGGTGGGGCACGACAGAAACTGACCGGAAAAGACAAGGACGAGGATTCCACCCGGCATGCCATCAACACCAGTGAGTTGAAGGTAGTCATCAAGGAACTGGAAAACCTGGTAGCCAGTCTCTAACTGCGCCGGGCCAGACTGGTCGATTGCCCGGCGATCGGCCATTGAACCTCTTCTTATCTCAGATACTCTGTCATGTCCCGACTCAGGTCCTTGCTCCAGACCTGCAATTCCGCCTGTCTGGTCTAAGACAGCCAGGGGTGGAACGATTACTGTCTTTTACTTTACGTAAACGCCTTTTCTGATTCGCAGACTCTGGTACAATGCGCTCCTGCGTCGGGGCGTAGCGCAGTCTGGTAGCGCACTACACTGGGGGTGTAGTGGTCACAGGTTCAAATCCTGTCGTCCCGACCAACTAAATCAATGGGTTATGAGAGAATCTCACATTGATGAAAGGCACAAAAATAAATATACAGCCTATTTACAGCACTTCAGACAAGATTCGAGATAAATCTTCTTCCTATAAGCACGTTCCAAGAATTGGCTTCTTCTGGCCATGCTGCCCTTCCAACAAGTGTACGCCGGGCTGAGTACATACAAGCTTAGCGGTGAAAGTATTGAAATCACCAAGAGCGGTATTACTTCAGTCGATGTGGGTGATTTTTCCTCAGCGGAGCTAACTATTATTAATGCTTCGTCAGATGTTAATCCCACCAACTCTAGCTCAGGTGTTTAGAGAGTTAGCTGGCTTGGAGAAGTCAGTGTTGGTGCATCAACCGTAATACTTGATAACGCAAGTTACCCGCCAACTGGATTCCTGACAACTCGCCCGGGACGTACAACGGTGCCCCAATTGGAATTGTCTATGTCATTTCCTGAACAAATTCTTTTCGATGGCTTTCAGCTTAATACCTTCAATTCCCATTTGTTCAATACAATCACGCCAGCGCTATCTGACGATACCCTTATGGGAGCTGCAGATTTTACGCTCAATGCACCGTTTACTAGTAGTTTATTCAGCAACCAATTCAGTTAAAGCGGACAAATTAACTCGAGGATTGATAGCTTCTCTGCCTATATGAGTATTCCAGAGCCGGGAACTCCAACGCTATTTGGTATCGCCCGTGTAGCTCTGATTTATCAGCGAGTGGGTAAGCTTCACCCTAATGAGTTGAATTAGTTTGCTCATGTGTCAACGTAGGAGCCTCATTCATGATGCTTTGAAGGTTTTCCGTAAGTTCATCGCCCTCCATAGCACCAACTAGCATTTCCCTTGGAATGAATCCGGATATAGCTCGCAGGGCTGCAAACACATTCTTCTCTATTTCCTGGGCGATTAAATCAGAAAGCGGTGTGCCCTTGTCTTCTGGCTGAAGGACTGCCCGCTTGAATGCGCCACGAATCATTGGGGCTATGTCATGGCTGCCTTTCGGCCTACCTATTTTTGCCATTTTTAGTCTCCTAACTCATTGAATTTGCATGCATCCATGTAATTGCAGCGCAGCTCTTTGTGGCGTACACCCAGGCGTATAGATAGGCCCAACAATTAGGAATCGCTGCGCCCTTTCATAGAAGTTATCAAGGTTCTGAACCTCGGTATCACTCACTATCAGCCTTTAAATCCGCGGTCTAACCAGTTGACTATCACCACACGGAATTACTGTGTAAGTATGCAGTATGTTGAAAGGTTCCCGGGAATATTTTACTCAGGTGTAGCGGATCAAAAATAGACAAGTGCATAGTCCGCTCACACCCGGAAGATAAAATACCAGCCGAGCGCCACGCCGCCATGACCTGGGCCCAGCGTCTGAAACGGGTCTTCAACATCGAAATCGCAACCTGCGAACAGTGCCAGGGTCCGGTGAAGATAATTGTCTGCGTGGAAGACCCGGCGGTGATCCGGCAGATTCTGGAACATTTGCGGAAGAAGGAGTCGGAAGATTCCCAGACGCAGCGTCCGCCCGAGCGCGCCCCGCCGCAGATCGGGTTGTTTGACGAAACCTGACCCACTGAACAACAAAGACAAAAAGGGAATATTACAGCCTGCCAGGGAAGGTGGGCGGATAGCTCTCGGCCTGGTGGAGGTGGATGTGGTACATAAGCGCGAAGGACGGCCTTATTACTGCTGGAACGCGGCTGAATTCACAAAGACTCTGACTGGTATTGGGCTTATTGTGGCTCTCAGTGTGCCGCCTACTCACCAAACTGGACAGCAACCTACTTTGGAGATATCTTTTGTTTTACCTCTAAGCCCGCAGCGTCCACCCGGGTGAGAGTCAGCAGTTGTCTCAACCGGTCGATGCTTACCGCCTTGCCTGGGGATGTTGTATTATCAGATTGACGAGGGATCTTGAACTGCGTTTTCTGCTCCTGCACGGATTGCCAGCAGTAGCAGGGGCAAGTCAACCGGGCTTGGCTGACCACAGGCGGTAAACCCGGTGCAGGCTGCCCTGAAAGCTGACATGAACAGGAGCTTGCACGTCAATCCGGCTTCTCTTTTGAGAACACCTTTCCCTGAAAACAAAAAGCTGGGCAGTACTATGTCAACCCAGATTGAAGACAGTATCAACGGGGTCACCGTGCCAGGCGGTGACGTCGGTGACAACGCCCCGGAAATAGGCTATGACGGTCCCGGGGGTGGCGTGGTTACCGGCTCCGCCGGGTTCGACACGGATGACGCTGATTTCTTTCGCATAGTCCCGGCGGCCAGCGGCGAGCTTTCCGTCGTGCTGTCAGGACTGGATGACGACCTGGATCTGCATCTCGGTGACGCCGTCGGCGAACTGCTCAGCTCAAGCATCAACATTGACTCGGCCGATGAAAGCATCACCTACCAGGTGTCGGCAGGCGCGACCTATTTCCTGGTGGTCAGCCCCTGGGAAGACGCCGAATCACACTACACCCTGACCGTGGAGGGTCCCACCGGCACGTCCGGCGGCGGATATGGAGGCGGAGCCACAGGGGCGGATGATGTCATCAACGGCATTCCCGTTCCCGGGGGTGATGTTGTTGACGATGCCCCGGCAATCCGCTTTGGCGGTCCCGGGGGTGGCGTGGTTACCGGCTCCACCGGGTTCGGGACAGACGAGTCGGATTTCTTTCGACTCATCCCCGGGACCAGCGGTCAGATTTCCGTCTATCTAAGCGGGCTGAGCGATGACCTGGACGTGGTGCTGGGCGACGTCTACGGTGAGGTGCTGACCTCGAGTATTCAGGACGGCACGGCCGGCGAAAGCTTCACCTACGAAGTAGCGGCTGGTCAGACCTACTTCCTGCTGGTCAGCCCGTGGATTGATGCTCAGTCGGACTATACCCTGACCGTAGAGGAATCCGCCGGCGGACCGGGAGTGAACGAGGTGATCAACGGCATCACCGTTGCCGGAGGCGATGCCGGTGATAATGCCCCGGTAATCGACTATGACGGTCCAGAAGGTGGCATCGTGACCGGCGCCACCGGGTTCGGGGCGGACCAGTCGGATCTTTTCAGTATTGTTCCGGCAGCCAGCGGTGATCTGTCGGTTTTTCTTACCGGGATGAGCGACGACCTGGACCTGTTATTGACCGACCCGTTCGGTGAATTTCTCTCGACCAGTTTCAATATCGGCACTGCCAGCGAAAGTCTCACCTACGCCGTGACGGCCGGCGAGACCTACCTGCTGTGGGTCAGTCCCTGGGAAGAGGCCGCATCAGCCTACACGCTGAATGTCGAGGGACCCATCGGCGGTTCCGGGGGTGGTTACACCGGGGCAGAAGACTTCATCAACGGCGTCGCCGTGCCCGGGGGTGATGTTGGTGACGACGCACCGGTAATCGGCTTAGAAGGTCCCGGGGGTGGCGTGGTGATCGGCTCCACCGGGTTCGGTACGGACGAATCGGATTTTTTCCGTCTCGTTCCCACCAGCAGCGGGGAGCTTGCCATTCTCCTCACCGGGCTGAGTGACGACCTGGACCTGGTGCTGGGGGATTCCACCGGAGAAACGCTCACCGTCAGTGCCAATGTCGGTGCCATTGACGAAACCATTACGTACCAGGTGACGGCTGGCGAGACTTATTTCCTGCTGGTCACTCCCTGGGAAGGTGCCAGGTCAGACTACGTGCTGGAGGTGGATGGATTGGCCACGGGACTGGATGACGTCGGTGATTCCGCAGCCACGGCCGGCACACTGAATGTTGGTGGCTTCGTGGAAGGCGTTATTGACCCAACCCTTGACCAGGACTGGTTTGCCGTCGACTTGATCCAGGGCCGAAGGTACCGGATCGACCTGGAAGGCAGTTCCACGTCGGCGGGCACGCTGTCGGACCCGATTTTTTTCGGGGTCTACGATGCAGCACAGAACGTCATACCCGGGAGCCTCGATGACGACGGCGGTGAGCTGCTGAACAGCCGCATCGAATTCTCCGCCCCGCAGACCGGTACTTATTTTCTGGCGGCGGGGGCGTATGCCGGTTCCACGGGTTCGTACCGACTCGGCATTGTGGACATCGACAACGTTGTCGATGATTTCGGCAACACCGCATCCACCGCGGGCCTGATCACACCGGGCAAGGTTGCCCTGGGCGAAATCGAGACCACGCAGGATACGGACTGGTTTGCCGTTGAACTGAAAGGTGGACGAACATACCGGATCGATCAGGAAGGCAGTTCGACCTCCGCCGGCACCCTGTCCGATCCGCTGTTTATCGGCATCTACGACGCCAACCAGGTGTTCATCGCCAGTACCGGCAATGACGATGGCGGCCAGCAGTTGAACAGCAGGACGGTGTTCACCGCCCCGGTGAACGGGACCTACTACCTGGAGGCAGGTGCATTCAGTGGTAGAACCGGCACCTACCAGCTCAGCATCGTGGACGTGGAAGGGGCCGTTGACGACTACGGCATTACCACGTCCACTGCCGGTACTGTCGTCATCGGGGAGATTGCCAAGGGGGAAATCGAAACGGCGGAAGACCGGGACTGGTTTGCCATCGAACTCCAGGGCGGGCGCACTTACCGGATCGACCTGGAGGGCCGTCCCACGTCGGCAGGCACTTTGCCGGACCCGCTGTTCTACGGTATTTACGATATGGCGGGGGAGCTGATACTGGGCACCGCGAATGACGATGGCGGTGAATCGCTGAACAGCAGGCTGGAGTTTACCGTAGCGGAAACCGGCACGTACTTCCTTGAGGCCGGTGCCTACGAGCTTGGCATCGGTACCTACAATCTTACCGTTGCCGATGTCTCGCCCACCATTTCAACATCAGAATACAACCTGGTGATCGATTTCGACGGTGACCTGCACTACCTGCCGTATTTTGAACAGGCTCTGCTCCGCTGGGCCCAGGTAATTACCGGCGACGTGGCGGATGTTATCCACCCGGGAACCGGTGAACTGATCGACGATATCATCATCAGCGCAAGCGTCGTGGCCATAGACGGGCTCGGGGGAACCCTGGGCTATGCCGGTCCCGAACGGGTACGGCCGGAAAATGCCCTGCCCTACCAGGGCGCCATGTTTTTTGACGTCGCCGATTTCGCCGATCTGGAAAAGCAGGGCATCATCGTGGAGACCATCCTGCACGAGATGGCTCACGTGCTGGGATTCAACAGCCACACGTTTCAGCAGCTTGGGTTGATCGATGGCTTCAGCTTTATCGGGGAGTCCGCCGTCGCGGCCTACGCGGACCTGATTGGCGACAGCACGGTGGACCGGGTTCCCCTGGAGGATGGCGGCGGAGCCGGCACGGCACTGGGTCACTGGGAAGAGGATATTTTCGCCAATGAATTGATGACCGGCTACACCAACAGCCCGCCAATGCCGCTGAGCATTCTTACCATCGCCGCTTTTGCCGACCTGGGCTACGAGGTTGATTTTTCTTCCGCGGACAACTACCAGGTATCCGGTTCGTCAAGTCTGGTCGGGGCGCTTTCCGCCAATCCGGACGCCAGTCCATATGCAGCTACTGTCGCCATGCTGCAGGCCGGTACCGGAAGCCTGGTCAGGGCCATCACCGCAGGTTTTTCGGGCAGCGTGTACACCTACAGTGATGTCACCGGCCTGAACCTGTCCGCCGGCATCGATCAGAAAGAACTGCTTGGCGCTGTAGTCAGCGCCGATGAGAACACGATCTACTTTGTCGATACGTCCACGGACAGCAGTCGACTGGTGAGGTTTTCCGGAAACTTCCAGAAAAACAGTCCCGACGACCTGTTCAATGTTAAGGGTACCGTGGATGAAATCGCCTTTCTCACTGGGAATTTTGCCGTATTGACCTCGCTGCGGTATGAAACCCCGCAAGACGTTGACCTGGTGGTCAGCGACTGGCGTCGCGATTTTCTGGATGGCGACAACCAGATACAGGTGGTATCGGTACAACCCACCAATGATACCGTCGCTGCCGGTGACGGCGATGACTACGTGGATCTGGGTGCCGGCAATGACGTCTTCATCGACGGACCCGGCAATGACAGCTACACGGGCGGGTCGGGCATCGACGCCGTGGTCTACGCAGGACAGTCGGCTGACTTTACCGTGAGCCCGGAGGACAGTCAGGCCACCGTCGTCGACGGCACCGGCCTGCACGGCAGCGATCACCACTCGGGCATCGAACGCGTGCTGTTCGATGACATCGCCCTGGCCTTCGATCTGGACGGCAACGCCGGCGATGTGGTCAAACTGCTGGGGGTACTACTGGGTGGCAACAACTGGTACAACCGCGAATTTCTCGGTATCGGCCTGGACCTGCTGGACAATTCCGGCTTGGGTCTCGCCGAGCTTACAGAGCTTGGCATGCAGGCCGTGCTGGGTCCGGATACCGACGATGTCGCGCTGATCAGCCTGTTGTACACCAACCTGGTGGGCGTCGAACCCGATGCCCATGCCATCGACACGTATGTCGCCCTGCTGGAAAACGACACCTACTCCAGCCTGGGCCTGACCCTGGAGGCCATGGAACACCCGCTTAACCATGACAATGTCGGCCTGGACATGCTGGCGGTAACCGGCGTTGAATATTTCGTTATCTGACCTGTCAGGATGACCAACTGTTTTCGACTTTCTTTACTTTCACTGTTGATTTGCAGGCAATTTTGACCCCAGCAATTGCATTTAAATTTGACCCTTCAAATCTATCTGAATCACTCCAAACCATTAGTACTTAGTGGTTCAACTATTCAATGCTAATAGGGTTGGTAGTGGGTCAATTGACCATGCAATTCAACACGCTGCTGGTCAGTAAGTCAGGGTAATATGATCAAGTCAGGGTAATATGATCGTCGCAACCGAGTTACACTGCCGGCATCCCAATCAGTAATGTAAACCGCACTCTGTCTTTGGCTTACCGGCCCAACGTCCACTCCTGCCTTCTCCGGGTACGGTGCAATGGGTACATCCTATAGAAGAAAACCCCTCTGACACCAATGGATGAAAGGGCAGGTTGTGCTCGGCGATGTAGGCGTCCCGCTCTTCCCTGGAGACATCCATCATGGGATTGAATTTGATAATCCCCCGCCGTTCTTCAAAGACTTCCAGTCGCGAGCGGTGATCCGTCTGCCAGCGCATCAGGCTGGAGACCCAGACGTGGTAGTTGAGCTTGATGGACTCAAGAGGTTGTACCTTGTTTATGGAACAACAATAGTCCGGGTCAGATTCGTAAAGTTTGTTCTTTACACTCCACTCATGCTGGTAATCGTCACCACGCAGGTCCTGGACTTTGAGGTTAAACCGGTTGATCAACTCATCTCTATAGGCAAGGGTCTGAGGGAAATGAAAACCAGTGTCAACGAAGCTGATTGGTTGATCGGGGCGGATACTTGCAATGATATGTAAAAAATAGGCCGAGGTAGCGGCAAATGACGAAGTGACCAGCACTTTATCTGCGGGAAAGTCCTGGTACAGCCGACGGATCCGCTCATCGAATTTCAGTGGGGCATAATTCGCGTTCAGCGCTGCAATCTCATCGGCGTTGAGTCCGGCACTGCTATTGCTGGACAAGACGTTGTCGGTACTTGCCATCATCTTTGAAGCCCCCTAAATATACTGGACTGCGGAGCTTAGCGCATATCAGAATTAACTCAAAAGAATAAAAAATAAATATATAATTCAATTTAGTTATATGAAGAAATTGATATTCCACCAAATTCACTGTGGAAAAAGCACTTCTGCTGACAGAGGAAATAAAACTGCCAATAATATTCTGCTGTTTGAGTCCTTGCTTGATTGACCCGCTTCTCGACGTTCTGACATCGCATTGTTGACCGTCAACAGGGTCCAGGTATCCAGCAGCTCCAGCGGGCTTGAGAGGGTAATATAAAAAACATTCAGAGCTGGATGATGCGGCTCTGCAGATCAGCACAATCAACCCACTACCGAAATAGCCTGGCAAAACCGACCAGGGATAATTGTGAGAGTTTCACGCGTTATGCTGACATGCCGGTGATTGGTGGTAAAAAATCCGGGAAGCCTCTGTATTTTCTCGCAAGTCGCCCTCAGCCCTTCGCAGCCAAGGCGGGCGCTGGATCACCTGAACGGTGCAGTCATGATGAAAGTGGGTGAGTTAAACAGGGTGGGGCATGCGATTGTGCAAATCGAAACGCCAGGGCAACGTGACAGCATTTCTGGGGGATTCTAATCCCCTTACTGCCACGGAATGCAGCGAAATCTGACTTCAACCCGGGGAAAATTCCCCGGAATGTAGGGCCGGTCGGATTCGGCCTGCTCCAATATTTCTGCAGAAGACCCGTAGCTTTCACAATAAGCGGAGGCGTCCTGTTGGGCTGCAGTTGTCAAGCCGTCGAGTCCCAAACGAATTGTTCTGGCTGTTTTTTCGATCAGATAGGTGTCGGCTCCCACCTGAACGACGTCCGGGCTTGAGGCGCATCCTGCCATAGCCAGGCAAGCTGTCAGGAGGATAAATTGCAGTGGTATGGGATGCTTCATTGATTTCGAATGATAATCCACGAATCTGTGCATTGCACGCAACATACTGTGGATAAGGTCGCTGATTGATGCTCTAGGAGTTTTCTGATGCCTGTGTGTATTTCTGAGAAGCCGGCCGGAATTTCGCTTGCCAGGTTTCTTCAGTGCCCTTCAGGGGTATCAGCCTTACCCCTGGTGATTCTATTTGCTGCATGGCCGCCTCTTCGAAGGCGCAGTCAATCGGGCCGGTTGCTGACAGGCACCAGACAGCATCAGGAACAGAAAGTTTGTTTAGCCGGCTTCCGACCCATAGCTGGGGCCCTGCGAAAATATTTTTAGCACGTAACTGCCACTGCACTCTGGGCTGGAGATAGGCTGTAAAAAATAAATATTTCAGCATGTTATAAGCAAAATGTGCGAGATTGCCTTAATAGCGTCATCGTTTGCAGTCGATAGGATTCCTGGGCTGGCTATAGGCGTTCGGGATAAAAGCCTCAGGGGGGGTGGTTACGTCCTTGTAACCCGATAGCGATCCCTGCTACTGGAGTACTTTAGGTGGCGAATGGGCGCGGAAACAGATTGCAATGGGTTGTCGGATGGGTGTCGCTACAACAGTCTGCGCAAGGGCGTGCCGGGCGACAAAGCTTGTGGGTTTATTTGAGCTGCTACAGCGGCTCGGCAGCGGTCTGTTTTTTGTACTGCTCAGCGTCTATGTTGTATTTGCTGAGACGCTTGTTCAGGGTTGAAGGGGGAACTCCGAGAATTTCGGCGGCGGTTTTTTGTTGTCCGTCTGTAAGTTTGAGCGCCTCCTGAATTCTGATTTTTTCAATTTCCCTGAATATCACTTCCAGTGGTGCATTACGATCCATTTTCATGATCGCCAGCAGGGACTTCAGTTTGGTGGACAGCCAGAACAGGTTGCCATTGGTATGCAGTAGCATCATGTAAAGAAATAGCAGCGTGGCAATCGGCAAGCTGATCACCGACGAGGAGTTAAACCCCAGAAGCCGCAGGCCGAGTACACCTACCGCCACGGCCATGACCGGTGAGAGAGCCTGCAGGGTTACCCGGGCGTTCTGCCGGACTTCCAGGTCGGTATTGTTGCGGTAATGGTAGAGGAGATGCGCTACGGCGAATGCACCACAGAGCAGGACAAAGCCCATGGCGACCCAGTAGAGAGGACCGGGTTCTGTGATGACCGACCAGCCGATAAACTGAAATCCGGTTACCACCTGATTGCTCATGTAGGTCAGCGTAAGCAGCGTCGCGGCCAGGTACAGAGCCAGGCGGCCCTGACGGAACCAGGCAGAATTAGTAAGGGCCAGGGCGAAAACAGCAACTGACGTAAATGTATAAAAAAGCGAGATCATGTAGAAATGAATAAAAAATTCACCCAGGCTGTTAGATTTCAGGTAGGTGAAATAGCCCAGAAACTCGGCGGCGTTCTGCAGCACGAAACAAAGACAGACAACTACGAAAGCTTGGGAGGCCCGGTTTTTAATCTCAATGTTAAATAGAATCGCGCTTTTCAGTGCGAATGCAATGGCGGCAAAGGTGCCCAGGTAAACAGCGATGTCAGGGTTCATGGCATTAAGGAAGAAATCTATCTTGTTATTTGTGGGATAGGATTCTATGCGCAATCTCCACAAAATGCCAATCGCTACATTCGGCTATCAGGAAGCTTCCTACAGAGCGGAGCTCTAGAGCGAAAGCCCCATAAACGTTGCGGCGATACCGCTTCCGGAAGAGCCGATCAGGAGGTTGGTACCAGGCTTGAGACGGCCCTGCTTCTGCATCAGGTCGTAACAGACCGGAATTGTCGCAGAAGCCAGATTGCCAAGTCTGGGGTAGGTTGCTATCGATTTCTCTTCTCCAACGCCCACTATCTCAAGAGTTTTACGGAAAGGTCGCTCTCCGACCTGGTGGGGAATAAACTGATCCACGTCATCGGGCGTCCAGCCCAGGGCCTCATAAGCCGGATCGATCAGATCCTTAACCAACTTCAGAGTTACCGCACTGATTCTGCCCATGTCCATGACAAAAGAAAGATTGCCCCGATCAATTTTATAGGAGCACAGCTGGTGATGGTCGCTGACAGCACCGGATTTTATCTGTCGAATCCCTTTGCCCTCATCAGCGGGCCCAAGGACCATGGCCCCGCCGGCATCCCCCACAGTAAATGCGCCGACATGGGTTCTTATATCTGCTGGCCCGAGCTTATTGGAGCGGAACAGGTCTACAACTCTGCGCGTCACCTTGCTGGACAATTCGGCTGTAACAACCACGGCGTGGCGGATATCGCCGGTTCGAATCATGGCGTTGGCCACATGGATACCGCTGACAAAACCGTGACAGGCATTGGCAACGTCGAAACAGATGGACGGGCGCAGTCCCAGCGCCGAGGCGATAATGTGGGCAGTGGCCGGTTCTGAGCAATCGCGCTCGATGCCACAGTAGATTACCGCGTCGACATCCCGGGGGTTCAGCGTGCTCTCCTGCAGGGCCTTGCGTGCCGCCGGTATGGCCAGGTCCGATGGCCTTGAAGAATCCGGTGCCTGCCGGACCTCCGAGATGCCGAGGCTTTTCTCCACCAGCGTGCAATCTTCAAATCGTGCCTGATCAAGAATATCCCGGGTCAGAATGGTCGATTCGGCCAGCTCGGAACCCACTGAATAGATCTGTGCTGATTGCATGTTAAGTCACCTTGAAGGCACTGGAAACCGATGTTGCCAATGGGATTGGCCCAATAACGATTAGATTCTGAAACACTTGTCAAAATATCGGACTGGTTCATATATTCATTAATAAATAACGTGAGTTCGGTAGAAAAATCGCCCCGTGCTGGCAAAACCAGCCTGTTAAAGGGGAATATAGGTGGTAGGGGCTTCTGGCTGGAGTTGACTGGTGGTTTCCAGTTAATTGACTGATGAGTCACTTAGCCGAGATGACCGGCTGTCAGACGCTGGTGCTGGACGATACTTTGCCGCGGCAGGGCAATATAGAGAGCCGGAAGGCCCGGCAATGGAATGAAAGGTTATCCTGCCTGTTGGAAGGCTGCCGGGCAGGTTCTTCAATAATCGCTTCTGGCGAGTGTTGCAGCGGGCAGGAAGAGCCACAAGCTGTGCTTTTCACCGTGCTGGGTGGTTAGTCAGGCCTGATCTGACCGGTTAAGGAAGATCAACTGTTTTTCAGTTTAAAACCCGATAGCCCCGGCCCCGCAGGCAGTTGCGGATTACCCGTTCCCGTTCGGTCATGGCGCCCCGGGCACTTCGTGACGCGCCGAGTATCGCGCCGGCTCCTGCGGTGCGCTGCGCTGTATCACTGTTGCCCACTGCGGCACCCACTGCGCCACCGACAACAGCACCGCCTACTGCGCCTCTTGCCACCTGCCGCCCGGCTTCCACTTCGTCGGCATAGGCCTGACATTCAGACAGGTCCGTGTAATATTGCGCCTGGTTGACTCCGCGCATGTCAACGATCGGCCGGTCATCGGTGGCTCTGCAGCCGATTGCCAGGGTCAGGGTAAGCAGAGACAAGGTTAGATTTTTCATTCAGATTCTCCAAAAACAGAAACATTGCCGGTTTAACGCATTCTGAGACGTCAGGTTGACAGGGCACCAGTTTAGCAGTCCGACCTTAACCGGCCATTAACCGGGTAAAAATGCAAACTTTGGTCAGGTCCGGGTGTTCGAAGCTCGCAACCTTCACCAGGTCTGACGTCGATCAATCGACCAGGATGGCGTTGGCGCTAGTATGTTATGTATCATTACCCCCGCGACGCCATTCGGCTGCGCGGAAAGGTGTAGTGAATACCTAAAGTGATAGTGGAGAAACTGATAAATGATTCATGAAGTGGAAGGCGACATTCTTTTAAGCGGTGCTCACGCCATTGCTCACGGGGTTGCATTTAATGATCCGATGAACCAGGGGCTGGCCTTGTCGCTTCATGAGCGCTATCCGGCTATGCACAAGGATTACCATCACTGGTGCCATCAGCAGCGTCCTAAGCCCGGTGATGCATGGCTGTGGGGCGGGCCGGAAAACGTTCGGGTAATCAACCTTATTACCCAGGAAGGCGGGTACGATGGCGGCAAACCTGGCAAAGCAACAGTTTCCAATGTTAATCATGCCTTACGCTCCCTGAAGAAGCTGGTCGAAAAAGAAAACCTCACATCCCTGGCATTGCCCAGGCTGGCGACCGGCGTAGGTGGACTGGACTGGGAAGAGGTGAAACCTCTGATAGCTTCGCAGCTTGGTGATCTGGACATTCCGATCTTTGTTTACACGGTGTTTCATGCCGGCCAACAAGCCAGCGAACCCGGGATCTGAACTTAAGCGGCTTACGAGCCGTACCGGACGGCGATGGATCGGGTCCTGCTCAGATCCAGCGTCTGACCTGCCGCTGATAATCCCTGTAGGACTGCCCGAAGTGCTCCTGCAGGGATTTTTCCTCCTGTTGAACAAAGAAGCGGTCCATCACTAGAATAAACAGGACAGGAAAGAGCAAGTTTGGCCAGGCGCTCAATAGCAGGGCCAGCCCCGACAGGCCGATAGTAATCCCCAGGTACATGGGGTTGCGCGAAAGGCGATAAACTCCGCTGGTATGCAAGGTTTCGGAAGTGGCATTAACAGACAGCGGAGTCCGGCTTTTCTGAAACTGGCGTTTGGCTACTACGGCCAGCCAGGCACCACCCAGAAATACCGGCAGACCCAGCAGGTTGGCAGGAAAAAACACTAACCGGGTTGACGGCAGCAGTACATAAATTACCACCATGGCTAAGATACAACCCTGATACAGGCGTGGCGGGTTCAGGCTCATAACGGTTCCCCTGTTCATGTCCAGGCGCCCCGGCGGTCCGGTCGCTTAGACGGTCAGCCAGATCTGGAAAAACTGGTCGCTTCTCTAATTTAAGGCACAGGGAATTAAGACACAGGGAATTAAGACCCCGGTAATTTAGACGCTGGTTCTGTCAGAGAGTTACGCCTGAACTGCACCAGACTTTCGCAGACGTTCGATCTCTTCGCTGTCGAACCCCCAGGCGGACAAAATTTCCTCACTATGCTGGCCGACCGTTGCCGCAGGTCCCTGTATAGAGCCCGGTGTGCGGCTGAAGCGGGGCGCCGGTGCAGGCTGCACGACGCCGTCAACTTCCACAAACGTTTTTCTGGCTGCGTTGTGGGGATGGCTGGGGGCCTCCTCCATCGTCAAGACTGGGGCAAAACAGACATCGGTGTTTTCCAGCAGCTGGCACCAGTCGTCGCGATTGCGGGTCTGAAAAACTTTTTCCAGCCTGCCGCGCAGGTCGGGCCAGGCGGCGGCATCGTTCTGCGCCTGGAATTCCTCGTCGTCGATACCCAGCTTTTCCAACAGTAGAGCATAGAACTTGGGTTCGATGGAGCCGATTGACAGAAATTTGCCATCCGCGCAGGTGTAGCAGCCGTAATAGTGGGCGCCGCCATCGAGATAGTTGCTGGCGCGCTTGTCGGTCCAGCGCCCCATGGCGCGTAAGCCGTAAAATGCAGTAAGCAGGCTTGCGGTTCCGTCGGTCATGGCGGCATCAACCACCTGGCCGTGGCCGGATTGTTGCGCCTCGATATAGGCAGCCAGCAGTCCGGCCAGCAGGTACATGGCGCCACCACCAAAATCACCAACCAGATTAAGGGGCGGAGAGGGGGGGCGGTCGCTGTTGCCCATGGCATGTAAAGCGCCAGCCAGGGAGATGTAGTTGATGTCGTGGCCGGCAGCCTGCGCTAACGGCCCGGTTTGTCCCCAGCCGGTCATGCGACCGAAAATAAGTCTGGGATTTCGAGCCAGGCAGGGTTCCGGCCCCAGCCCCAGCCTTTCCATGACCCCGGGCCGGAATCCCTCGATCAACAGATCGGCTTTCGCCACCATGCTGAGGACCGTTGCAATGGCAGCAGGGTGCTTCAGGTCGAGAGCCAGAGATTTTCTTCCGCGGTTCAGGCTGAGCCGGGGATCACCGGTACCCGCCAGATCCTTGCGGTCAATACGAATGACTTCCGCTCCCATGTCCGAGAGCATCATGGCGCAGAATGGTCCTGGCCCGATACTGGCGACTTCCAGCACCCGTATTCCCTGCAATGGTCCCATGGTGTTTTCCCCGTCATCATAAAGTGGTTCGGCTGAGCGGATAGTAGGGTAATTTTCTGGCTTGTTCAAAAGCGTCTCAATGGGGTCTGTTTCTATGCTAATCTCAGCAAATTCCAGGCAGGCCGGTCCCGAATTCACGCCTTGCTTCACCTTGAACAGGTGCATTCTGCAATCGGGAAGCAGACGCATCAGGGTGGCAGGCAAGGGGGTCAGCCTGAAGTTGGACACGGTTATGAGAATTTGAGGGGGAGGATATGGAACTCACTAACAAGACCGCTTTCATCAGCGGTGCCGGCTCCGGACTGGGGATGGCAACGGCAAAGCATTTTGTCGAGGCGGGGGCTAATGTGTTGCTGTTTGATCTTGATGCAGACCGTGCCAGGGAACTGGCCGCAGAGCTGGGGGAAAAGGCCGGCTGGGCAGCAGGCGATGTAGCGGACGAGCAGAGCGTGGCGAAGGCTATAGCCAGAGCCAGGGAACTGTTTGGCACCATTCACATCAATGTTAATTGTGCGGGTATTGGCGGGGCAAGCAGAACTGTCGGCAAGGATGGCCCTATGCCGCTGGACAGATTTGCCGCCGTCGTGCGGGTCAACCTGGTGGGGACATTTAACGTGCTGCGACTGTGCGCAGAGGTCATGCAGCACAATGAGCCGCAAACCACGGCGGGTGAGCGGGGTGTGATAATCAATGTCGCCTCGGTGGCTGGCTACGACGGGCAGACAGGCCAGGCAGCCTACGCCGCTTCAAAAGGTGGCATTATCGCCATGACTCTTCCGGTTGCCAGGGATTTGTGCAGGCAGGGCATTCGTGTCATGACGATCGCGCCGGGTATTTTTGAGACGCCGATGCTGGGTAAGTTACCGGATGAAGTGCGCAAGGGTCTGGAGGCTATAACGCTCTTTCCCAAAACCCTTGGCAAGCCGGAGCAATTCGCACAGACGGCAGCCCATATTGTCGAATGTGAATACCTCAACGCTGAAGTGATCAGGCTGGATGCGGGAATTCGCATGCCGGCAATTTAGCACTATCGCCAAGTTGCCAGCGCTGAAAGGTATGTTCCTGAGCGCTCCTGTTGGTCCGCGGGGCCGCATGAAGTTGAAAAAAGGTGCACTGAATCTTGTTGGAGAACAGCATGAACGAAGCCTATATAGTCGGAGCGGTCCGCACCGCAACCGGCAGGAAGAACGGCAGATTGAGTCACATTCACCCTATTGATCTTGGTGCTCTGGTAGTGGATGAGCTGCTGGAACGTACCGGCGCTCCGCCGGACCAGGTTGATGACGTTATCTGGGGGGTTGTTTCACAGATCGGCGCCCAGGCCAGCAATTGCGGTCGCAATGTGTCCATGGCATCCGCGCTGGCACTGGAAGTACCTGGCACAACGGTAGACCGTCAATGCGGCTCCTCCCTGCAGGCTATTCAGTTCGGCGCCCAGGCGGTTATGTCTGGCACCCAGGACCTGGTGATCTGTGGTGGCGTTGAGGCGATGAGTACGGTTGAAATCGGCTCCAATGTCAAGGATGGCCTGGCACACGGTCGCGGAGTCCCCAAAGGCGCGAGACTGGAACAGCAATACCCGGGTATCCAGTTCAGCCAGTTTGATGGCGCGGAACTGCTGGCAGCCAAATACGCTGTAACCCGCGACGAGTTGGATAACTTTGCCTGCCGCAGTCACCTGCTGGCGGCCGCAGCCACCAGTAACGGCTATTTCGAGCGTGAGGTGGTACCGGTGGACATCGTGCTGGAGGACGGTAAACCGGATGTGCACAGAATTGACGAGGGCATTCGTTTCAACCCATCGCTGCAGGCTTTGCAAGGGCTCAAGCCTTTGCGTGAGGGCGGCGTGATAACTGCCGGCACCGCCAGCCAGATCAGTGATGGTGCAGCGGCTGTGATGGTTGCCAATGCCGCGGCAGTCAGAAAGTATGGTCTGCAGGTGCGCGCCAGAATACACACCATGGCAGTGGTGGGGTCAGATCCGGTCATAATGCTTGAGGGGCCGATCCCGGCCACACAAAAAGTGCTGGAGCGGGCGGGGATAAGTGTCGATGACATCGATCTTTTTGAAGTTAACGAAGCCTTTGGCTCCGTGCCCCTGGCCTGGGCCAGGGCGCTCAACGCGGATCCGGACCGGCTCAATGTAAATGGCGGCGCCCAGGCCCTTGGGCATCCTCTGGGCGGCACAGGCGCCAAGCTGATGACGACGCTGGTGCATGAGCTCGAAAGACGTCAGGGGCGCTACGGGCTGGTAGCCATCTGCGAAGGTGGTGGAACTGCTAATGCCATGTTGATTGAGCGAATGAATGCACTGCCTGCCTGAAATGGCCGGCTGTTGACTAAATCAATGCTGCAGGAATGAATGCGATGTTCGAAGGCTATACCTCACCCTGGATGAATGAAGAGCTGTCGCTTCTAAGGGATTCGGTCGCGAAATTTTATGCGAAGGAATTTGTACCCTTGATGCCAAAATGGGAAAAGCAGGGGGTTGTGGACCGTGATGCCTGGTACAAGGCTGGCGAGGCCGGGATCCTCTGTGCTTCCATTCCTGCAGAGTTTGGCGGCAGCGGCGGGGACTTTCGCCATGAAATGGTTATCGCCGAAGAGCTGGGTCGGGCGGGGGTGGTCGGTTTCGGCAATTCCGTGCATTCCGGTATCGTGGCGCCCTATATCCTGCATTATGGTACCGAAGAACAGAAGCGCAGATGGCTGCCAGGAATGGCTACCGGTGATTTGGTGGCTGCGATAGCCATGACCGAACCTGGAACAGGGTCGGATCTCCAGGGGGTTGTTACCAGTGCCCGTAAGGACGGGGATGATTATGTAATCTCAGGTCAAAAAACATTTCTCACGAATGGGCAGACGGCAAACCTGATCTGCGTTGTGGTCAAGACTGATCCGGAAGCCGGTGCGAAAGGCACCTCGCTGATTATGGTGGAAACTGATTCCGTGGAGAGAGACGGTGGATTCTCCAGAGGAAGAAACCTGGAAAAGATAGGCATGAAGGCCCAGGATACATCGGAAGTATTCTTCGATCAGGTTAGAGTTCCAGGTTCTTTTCTGTTGGGGCAGCAGGAAGGTAAGGGGTTTGTGCAGTTGATGGAGCAGCTGCCCCAGGAGCGTCTGATCATTGCGTCCAGTGCCTGCATCATGATGGAGAAAGCCCTGCAACTGACCAGTGAATACGTGAAGGAGCGCAAGGCGTTTGGTAAGCGCATCCTGGACTTTCAGAATACCCAGTTCCGCCTCGCGGAACGCTATACTGAAGCGCGTATAGCCAGGACTTTCGTGGATGACTGTGCAATGAAACTGGCAGAGGGCAAGCTGGATCCGACGACCGCCGCCATGGCGAAATGGTGGACTACCCAGAAAGAGGTGGAGATCATCGACGAATGCCTGCAGTTTTTTGGCGGCTACGGTTACATGCTCGAATACCCCATAGCCAGAATGTATGCTGACAGTCGCATTCAGAAAATATACGGTGGCAGCAATGAGATTATGAAGCTGCTGATTGCCCGGGAAATTTGAGGAGGCGCTATGATGAATAGTTACGGAAAAGTCAGGTTTGGCCTCGGTGTCATAGTGGTTGCCACCGTGCCGGTGCTGCAGGCGGCGGAGGATTTCCAGTTGCCTCGCACCGAATGGGGCGTGCCCGACCTGCAGGGCACGTGGTCGATTGCTACCCAGACTAATCTTGAGCGGGCCGCTCGGTTTGACGGTAGGCTGGTCATTTCTTCCGAGGACGCGGCCCGGATTGAGGCCCTGGTGGCAGCACGTAATGAGGCCAGTCTGGCTCCCAGCGATCCGAGCCGGGAAGCGCCCAGCGCCGGCCGTAACGTAGGCGGTTACAATACATTCTGGATGGACCCGGGTGAAAGGCTGGCGGTTGTTGACGGAGAAATCCGGACTTCCATACTGGTCGATCCCGCTGACGGTCAGCTTCCCTACAGCGCCCAGGGGAGGGAAAACTTCCAGGCGGCCATGACGCGACGGGAAAGCTATGACGGGCCTGAAGTACGTCCGCTGGGAGAGCGATGTGTGGTCGGTTTCGGTTCCACCGGGGGGCCGCCCAAGTTACCGGTGCTCTATAACAACCTCACAGAAATTGTACAGACCCGTGACTACGTTGTGCTGCTGGCGGAAATGAATCACGACGCCCGTATTATCAGGCTGAATGCGGAGTTTCCGGCGTTTTCCTTCAACCCCTGGTCGGGGGATTCAATCGGTCATTGGGAGGGGGATACGCTGATTGTCGAGACGACCAATTTTCATCCCCAGCAGGGTTTACGCTCATCTCTGGAGCATCGATTCTACGGCTCCACAGAAATGCAGGTGACGGAACGTTTTACCCGCGTCAGTGAGGACGTCATTCTGTATCAGTTCACCGTGAGCGATGACGAAAATTACACGCAAAGCTGGAGTGGCGAGTTGCCGATGAACCGCACGGAAGATCAGGTATTTGAGTATGCCTGTCACGAAGGCAATTACGCACTGCCCGGCATCCTCGCCGGGGCCAGGCGCGCTGAAGTCGAAGGTGCCGACTACGCGCCAACAAACTGAACGGGAGTTTCAGCATCAGCCTTAGGATGAGTATTTCAGGTGTTTACTGAGGTAGCGGCATATCTAAGCGGGCTGCTGGCGGACGCTCCGCGGATACTGCAACTGGATATACTCTGGCGTCTTCTGCTGCAGGTGTTTCTGTTCATGGCGTCAGCCTTTTTTTCGGGCTCCGAGACGGCGCTTTTTTCCCTGACACGTTACGATCTGCAGAAGCTCGCCAGAGCCAGGCACCCTGCTGCCGATTCTCTGCAGAACCTGCTTGAGCAACCCCGGCGTCTGATCGTATCGATTCTCTGCGGCAACGAACTGGTGAACATAGCCGCTGCCGCGAACATGACAGCCATTCTGGTGAAACTGACGGGTGTTGAAGCTGGCGCTCTGCTGGCTACCCTGATTATGATTCCCCTGATTCTCCTGTTTGGCGAGGTGACCCCCAAGACCCTGGCGGTCAGCAATCCGGTCTGGGTCAGCACGCGTCTGGTCGCCAGGCCTGTCAGTCTGTGGATGAGGATCGTCCGTCCTCTGGCCAATGGGGTCAGGGCGGTGGCTGACCAGATTACGACTCTTTTAATCGGTCCGGAGCGAGCGCGTGAAAACATTCTCTATATCGAGGAACTTCGATCCCTGATCGAAGAGGGTGTTGAAACCGGCGAGATTACAGCGACTGAACGTACCCTGGTTCACAGCCTGCTAAGTGCCGGCGCTACTCAAGTCAGAGAGATCATGACTCCGCGACCGCAGGTTGAGTTTCTGGACGGTGAATTGGAACCTGATGAGTTGCGCGCTGCGTTCCTCCGGGCTCGCCACCCGCGCGTGCCGGTATTTACCGGGCATCGGGACAATATCGTAGGCTTCCTCTATGTCGAGGATTTTATCGCTGTGGCTGAATCTTCAGTGACGACAGAAATGCCAGCGGGCGGGAATGCTGGTCTCAAGATTCCCGAATTGCATCCGCCGCTTGCGGTGCCGCCTGTCAAGGAGATTGATGAGATGCTCGATTTCTTTTCTGAGCACGATGCTCGAGCGGCGCTGGTGGTCAATGAATTCGGGGGCGTAGATGGGATTGTTACCCTGGATGATGTCACCCGGTTTCTGTTTAACGGGGTCTATAGCGAGCCTGTTATTAATGTGAATGAGATCAAAGAAGTGGAGGGAGGTTACGAAATAGAGGCGAGTACTCCACTGTCGGAAATACGCGATATTACTGGAATGGATATTCCGGAAAAGATGATGACAACCATCGCCGGGACGGCGTTGCGGAATTTTGGTGTAGTACCCAAAGTCGGTGATCGTATCGATATTGAGGGCTATACCCTGGAGGTGATGGAAATGGAAAACCTGCGAATCTCGCGGGTTCGACTGTTACGTGAATCAGCTTCTCAGGAGCTCGATGATAATGGCTGAAATATTGACTATCTTACCGGTAATGCTGGGGCTCCTGCTGGCGCAGGGGTTTTTTTCCGGCTCCGAAATTGCACTGGTCAGTTGCGACAAGCTGAAGCTAAGGAGCAGGGCGGAGCGCGGTGATCGCGGGGCTAAACGGGTTCTCAAACTGTTCGAGAGGCCCGAGATAACTCTGGCGACAACGCTCATCGGCACCAATATTTCCACCATGAGTCTTACAGTGCTGGGTACCGCCACTATGATCGGAGTTGCTGGCCCGGGAGGAGAACTGTACGCCATCCTGCTGCTCACGCCCATGATGCTCATTTTCGGTGAGATAGTTCCCAAGTCAGTCTACCAGCAATACGCTGATGCCATAGCGCCCCGTGTTTCCGGTGTCCTGACTGTTATACGACTGGCACTGTTGCCCGTTTCGCTCTGCTTTGGCTGGGTGGGAAAACAGATTTCCAGGCTGGTTGGCCCTGTTGCCAGTGCGCCGAGCCCCTTTATCACCCGCCAGCGTCTGCGTCTGATGCTGGACAGCGCAGATCAGTCGGATGAACTGCCGGTGTTGGATCGGGATCGAATTCAGCGCGCTGTCAGGCTCTCGGGTATGACTGTGGGTGAGGCAATGGTACCGCTGGCGCGGGTGACCGGAGCGGCCAGTCAGTCGTCACTTAAGAAACTGCTGGCTGCAAGCCGCACTAGCGGGCACCGCAGGATCCCGTTGTTCGAGGGTAATATCAGCAATATCACCGGCATCGCGGTGTGGTCGATCTGGGATGAATTGGAGCCTGATTTCATTAGCAGACAGGTCACAGATTTCAGAGTGCAGCCGCATTTTACCTCTCCTATTGAGAGACTGGACGATCTGATGCCCGTGCTGCTGGCCCGAAAGGACAGAATGGCGGTCGTGGTTGATGAATTTGGCTCCGCTGCCGGGATTGTAACGGTGGAGGACCTGATGATGATTCTATTGGGCGAGGTAGCCCGAGGAGTTCATCTCGGACCGGGAGGGTGGGGTCAGCCGCCGGAAATCACGAGACTCGGGCAGGGCGTTATTCTGATGGATGCCCAGGCGCGCCTGGTAGATACGGCTGAGTTGCTGGATCTTGAACTGCCTGCGGGAGAGTTTCATACCCTGGGTGGGTTTCTGACCGGTCATCTTGGCCGCATCCCTGGGAAGGGGGACACTGTCGAGGCCTTTGGCTACCGGTTTGTCGTGGAGGAAGGGTCCTCCAGGGCGCCGTCCCGGATTCGTATTGAGCCCCTTTAGGGGGGCTGTTCAATGCTCTAAAAAGCCTCTGACCAACATCCTGTCAATTGTCACAGGGTTTAGTCCCGGGGGGCAGCTGTTAAGCCAGAATTTCTCGGCGCAGAAGCGGTCAATTGAACGGGCAGTGCAGCGTCGGGTCGGAGTTGCTGAACAGACAGTTGCGCGTTGTCGTGTACCCGGGCGGGAAAAAAGGAAAGGGAAAGAAAAAGAAGAAGAGAAAAGTTCAGAGGCGGGAGCTGGAGCAGGAGCATAAGGGGCCAACTGGCCCCTTATTTATATTCAGCTGTTGCGTCAATATTCCTTCTATCTCAGATCGGGCAGCTTATAGTCTTCCTGCTCCAGTCTGGCACGGATGACTTTTTTGTCAATCTTGCCGGTTGACGTGAGCGGGATACCGTCAACATAGAGCACGTCGTCTGGCAATTGCCACTTGGCAAACAGGCTGCTGCAATGGTCAAGAATCTGTTCCTTGCTCACCTGAGCACCCGTTTCGAGGATCACCAGGGCAACGGGCCTCTCATCCCATTTAGGGTGAGGCTGGGCCACGACCGCTGCCTGGGCGACCCCCTTAAGGGCCACGATGTGATTTTCCAGGTCTACCGACGATATCCATTCACCCCCGGACTTGATCAGATCTTTGGAGCGGTCGGAGATGATAATGTATTGCTCAGGGTCTATTTTGGCGACATCGCCGGTAACCAGCCAGCCATCATGAAATTTGTCTGGCTGAGGGTCGTTGTAATAGGCTGAGGCGATCCATGGGCCACGAATACACAATTCACCGACCGATTCGCCGTCGTGGGGTAGCGGGTTCCATTCCTCGTCGAAGATCTCTATCTCCAGCCCCGGCATCGGCAGGCCGGCTTTAGCGATATTCTCAAATTGCTGGTCCTCGGAAAGGGCTACATGGGAGCGTTTTGCTACTTTGCGAGACAGGGTGCCAAGGGGGTTGGTTTCAGTCATGCCCCAGCCCTGGATCATTTCCACCTGGTACTGGTCCCAATACCAGCGCATCAGTGAAACTGGTGGCGCAGAACCGCCACAGGTAAGACGGGAGAGTTTAGACAGGTCGTATTTGCCAGGGTTTGCTTCCAGTGCCGCCTTGACGCCCTGCCAGATGGTGGGTACACCGGCAGAAATAGTGACCTCTTCTTCATGCATCAGCTTCAGGAATGCATCAGGGATCATGAATCGATGCGGCATCACCTGTTTGCAGCCCAGCATGGAAGCACAGAAAGGCAATCCCCAGCCCATGGCGTGGAACATCGGTACGATACCGCACAGGGAGTCCAGGGAGGACAAGCCGATGGAGTCGGTCAGGGACTCGGCCAGAGTATGCAGGTAGGTAGAACGGTTGGTGTACATGACGCCTTTGGGTTTGCCTGTTGTACCACTTGTATAGCAGAGCCCCATGGGTGAGGTTTCATCGATCTCGGGCCAGGCGAAAACGGTTCCCTTGCCATTTATAAAATCTTCATAATCAAGCTGATTTTCGTAGCTGCTCTGGCCGTCATCACCGTAGCGGCAGATTATCAGTTTCTCTACCGAGGGTATCTTCCCCTTGAGAGGTTCCAGCAGCGGCAGCAGGTCCTCATCGACGAAAATAACCTTATCGGCGGCATGGTTGATGATGTATTCCAGATCGGTCGGTGAAAGTCTGATGTTCAGGGTGTGGAGAACAGCACCCATGGACGGTACTGCCTGGTAAAGCTCAAGATGGCGGTAGTTGTTCCACATAAAGCTGGCGACCCGGTCGCCGATTCCAATACCCAGTTCATTCAGAGCGTGGGCCAGTTGATTGGCTCTGTCCCATGTCTGTTTAACAGTCTGCCGATGGGTACCATCTTTCATCATGGTGACGACTTCGACTTCGGGATCAAGCATGGCACCTCGGCCCAGAATCCGGGACATGAGGAGCGGGGTGTTCTGCATTGTCATTCTTGAGTTCCTGTGCTGTTTCCGAAAGAGAGACAGGGAGCATAGCCGATTCTGGCGGGCGGATTCAATTGGCGTGGTTTTGAGTGAATTGAAACGAAGCACCCGGGGCCCCGGGTGCTTCTGTCGGACAGCTCTCTGCAGCTGTGCCGGTCGGTTTCAGCGGGTGCGCGACCGCTTTATTGGATGTCTGAGCCGTCGGTTCGCTCGTTATTCACTTCACCCAGCACTTCCAGGCGCCGGGCGCCAGCCAGTATGCCGGGCAGACCGTAGTTTCCTTCGTGGCAGGCGTATTCAAAAATGGGCTCGTCCATGGCGGTCAATGCATACTCGCCAGAAAATTGTGCGCTGTAAACAGACGGGTCATCAACTGTGAAGCCATAGATAATCTTACGGGGGGACTCGCGACGGAAAGTCTCAATAACCGTGAGATTCTCCACCGGGGCGCCCCGGTAGTTCTGGCTTGGGTTGTAATGCCGAGTCTCCACCACCAGCGTGTCGCCTTCCCAGCGTCCGATGGAATCACCCATCCATTTCTGGTGCGCCTCTGCCACCGTGGAGTGTTTATCGGCAATCCTGATTATGCGGGCGTCGTGTACCATCTCTACGGTGATGGTGACGTAACCGGGAGATTGCACAATCTGCATGTGGCTGTTGTACATGACCGGCGTCATAACCGGGCCGGAATTATTGCCAAAGGAGAGCAGGCAACGTTCTCCCAGGCTACGGCCTTCCGGACCGTCATTGCGGTCTGGCAGGCTGGCATAGACTTGTCTCATGCGTTCCTGAAAGCCTTCCACCCGGGGCGGGACCCGGCCGTCAGGTGGGTCAATGATTGCGGAGGTTCTGAATTCGCCATCTATCGTGGGTAGAAACATGCCGCGGTCGGTCCAGAACAGATCGTAATTGCCAACCGGTGGTAAAGGTTTGGCTTCGGGTGCGGGGCGGTTCGGGTCGAGCGGCTCGTTATCCTCTTCCACCTGTCGCTGTGCCTCGCGCTCTAAAAGCAGCGCCTCCTCTTCCGTATAGGATTGTTTGGTCCCCATGGCCTGTGGTCTTTCAAAAGGCATGACAGTATTGTGCCGCCAATAGCCCTGCAGATCAGGCACTCCCCAGGAGGTCTTCGGCGCGTCGTACTCCTGGGCCAGGCAGTTCCCTCCGAGTGTACAGATGATGGCGCCAGAGAGCAGATAATGTGATTTTTTCATCTTGAAAACCTCTTCATGTAGTCAACACCTGGAAGGTATTGCGTCGGGGTTTGTGGTCGGGCTAGATTATAGCGGGATTCACGGGGAAAACTAACAGGCCACTGACATTTTGTTTTTGACCTTTCGCCAGGGAGTAGTCAGTATAGAGAGGTTAGGGCATAAATAGTGGCTGCCCATCGATTCATTGACAAGGTTTATCCTGCTGGCAAACCGCCAGACCAGCCCATTCCGGGCTCCTGGTCCCAGGTGTCCCGCTTCCACCGATGCTGCAGCGCCAGTTCAAACATCCACTCTCTGTTGCAGGGTTGCAGGAATGCGTTGCATTCACATTGACAGTCAGCCTTCACGCGTTCAGACAGCCCGTATATTGATCAGTCTCAAAGTAACAGAGATCTGTAAGGCAAATTTAAGCCTGTCATAAGAATAGGCCTGCAGAATTCTGGCAGAATACACAGTGAAGATAAGATTAACCAGGAAACAGAGAGGGATTCAGGTGCTGGCGGAATTTATCAGACGCAGTTATAGACTCGGTTTACGCTGTTGGCTATTGGTAATAGTTGCGGTGTCCCAGTTTACTGCCGGTGCAGCGGTAGCGCAGGAGGAGGTGAGTCTCTCCAGAGGCTCACTCGTGGTCAGCGAAGCGCTGGCCTTTGAAACGGTTCTTGAAGCAGCCCTCGGCAACGCACCGGCAGCCAGGAGCGAGGCCAATCTTCGAGCTACAGCAGAAGCCTACGATGCGCTCGGCAATAGCTGGGTCTCGAGTCGGCCCAGTCTGCAACTCAGCTATTATGATGATTCCCCCCTGGACGATGTCGGATTGCGGGAAATCGAGTCGGGTGTCAGTTTTAACTTGTGGCGACCTGGCGAGAGAGACGACACAGCAACGCTTGGGGATCGTCACCAGGAGCGGCTGGAGGCCTGGCAGGGACACTTACGGCTGATGGTTGCCGGTCAGGTTAGAGCAGTGCTTGCGGAACTGGCTGCCGCGGAGTCATTGCTGGACATCGCACGCCAGGCGGACTCTGAAGCGCAACGCCTGGTTACGATTACGACAGACATGGCAGAGGCAGGAGCGAGCGCACAGAGTGATGTGCTGCAGGCCCGCACGCTGCGACTGCAGCGGCAACAGGCTGTGATACAGGCGCGGACCCGGCTCGCCAGTGCCGAGCAGGCTTATGCCGTATTGACAGGTCTGGCAATGAGACCGGCTGCCCGGCTCGTCGAGGTCATTGAGCCAGCTGTCGCCATTCCCCAGTCCCACCCGACCCTGCATTTTCTCCAGACGCAGTTGGCGATCGCGTCAGCCAAAGTGAATCTGGCAAGGCATCAAGCCAGTGGTCGACCAGCCTTGAGTCTGGGGGTGAGGCGCGAGCGGGGGGATCGACTTCAACCTTATATTGACAGCCTTGCTGTCTCGGTCAGTGTCCCAATCGGGAAAAGCCCGGCCACTGCCGCGAGTGTCGGTCTGGCGCGGAGTGATGAGGTGGACGCCGAAGTGACGTTAATTGAAACGCGGCGGCAACTGGAGCAGCGGCGAGCTCAGATCGATCAGGAGTTGGCCCTGCTCGGCGAATCTGTGCAGCTCGGGGTAGAGCAGGTGGCAATTACGGCGCAGCGTTATGAGATGAGCATTGCGGCCTTTGAAGTCGGGGAAATCGATCTGACGCAGGTTGTCATCGCCCAGCAGCAGGCCACGCAGGCGCGCATGGATCTGGAAACGCTGCGCCTTCGACGTCAGCGGATCAGTTCTGAATACAATCAGATAATCGGAGTTTTACCATGAGAGTCAATCAACTGGTGGTGTCAATGTTGTTGCTTTGCAATGCGCTGGCACAGGCACAGGGTTTTATTCCCCTCAGCGAGGAAGACATTGCAAGGCTGGGCATAGTATTTGCGCCAGTGACTAATCTTGATCGCCAGTCCGGAAATCGCTATCCGGCCACGGTGATTAATTCTCCAGAATCAGCTTCTGACGTGGTTGTGCCTTTTCAGGGCACGCTGGAGCGGTGGCATGCGGTACCCGGGGAAACCGTGGGAATCGGCCAGTTGCTGGCCACTCTGCGCAGCCAGGAAGTGGTGGACTTACAGAACCGCTGGCTGGCTGCCTACTCGGAGATCGAACTGGCCGAGTATATGGTGGAACGTAACCGACAACTCTATGAGAAAGGCATAGTAGCCAGGCAACGTCTCGAGGAGGCTGAACATGACCTGTCCCAGGTGCGCACAGCGTTGAACAGCCTGACCGGCATTCTGGCCAGGGGTGGTCACAACGACCAGTCTCTGGCCAGGCTGATGGATTCTCCGGAGGATTTCGGGTTGTTTACCTTGCGCGCTCCAATTGGTGGCACGTTAACCGCCCGGTCAATAAATGCCGGACAAACAGCCGAGAAATATCAGGTAGTCGCCTCTCTGGGCAGTGGTGCCCAGCCCTGGCTGCGAGCCAGAGTGCCAGCCCGGTATGCTGACAGGCTGCAGCCTGGCCGAGTGTTGAATCTTTCCAGTGTCTCAGCATCGGTAACCTTGCGCTATCGGGATTTTTCAGTACATGAAACAACCCAGACAATAGAAGTGCTGGCTGAATTCAATCAGCCAGTAGATTATCTGCCGGGGCAGGTCCTGAATCTGATCCTGCCGGCTTCCGAGGCAGGAATGCTGGTGCCGGGCGATGCGGTGGTTCACAGCGGTGATAACACCGTGGTGTTCGTCAGGACCGTAGACGGCGTGGAGGCACGGGTGCTGGATCTGGAGCCAGCCGGAAGTAATTACGTAGCCGGGCCTCAGCTTCGGGTCGGTGACCAACTGGTCATTCAGGGTGCATCGGTGCTGAAGGGCGTTCAGCTGGGTTTGGGACAGGACGAATAGCGGTCAATAATCATGTTAGCGAATCTTATACAATATGCTCTGAGCCAGCGCCTGATGACCTTGCTGGTCGCCCTGCTGCTGGTGGGTTTTGGCGGGCGCGCTTTGCTGGAACTGCCCATTGATGCCTTTCCTGATATTTCGCCCACCCAGGTAAAAATTATTATCAAGGCTCCTGGTATGACCCCAGAGGAGGTTGAGTCACTGATCACTCAGCCTATCGAAGTGGAAGTGCTGGGGATTCCACGCAAAACCATTCTGCGATCGATCTCGAAGTACGCATTGAGTTCCATAACCCTGGATTTCGAAGAGGGTACTGACATTTACTGGGCCAGGCAGCAGGTTGCTGAACGGGTGAATAATGTATGGGAGGATCTGCCCGGAGATATCAGTGGTGGCCTGGCTCCCATGAGTACACCGCTTGGTGACATGTTCATGTTCACCGTCGAAAGCGACACGCTGACCCTGGAGGAAAAGCGTTTTCTGGTGGACTGGACATTAAGACCGGCACTTAGAACGGTACCTGGCGTCGCTGATGTGAATGCTCTGGGAGGATTCGTAAAGACCTACGAGGTTATTCCCCGACCCGATGCAATGGCTAGGCTGAACGTGCACAACGATAGGATTGTCGCCGCACTGCAGAGTAATAATAAGAACGACGGGGCAGGCCGGATCGACCAGGGTGAGGAGGCCATGCTGGTAAGAGTGGCGGGGGCAATCGGGAGCCTGGCGGACATTGGCAACATCCAGGTTGAAAACAACCTGGGCGAGAAAATTCCATTATTCGAAGTGGCGGATATTTCCCTGGGCTCCATGGAGCGCTATGGCTCGGTGACAGCTGATGGTGGCTCTGAGGTGGTGCAGGGACTGGTGATAGGATTGCGGGGCGCCAATGCCAGGGAGGTTGTGACCGGCGTGAGAAACAAGCTGGAGGAGATCGAGGCAACGCTGCCACCCGGCACCACCACTGAAATTTTCTATGATCGCAGTGTGCTGATCGAGGGCGCGGTCAGTACGGTTTCAAGGGCGCTGATCGAGGCGGTCGTGCTGGTGGTGATTCTTCTGGGCCTGTTTCTGGGCAATGTTCGCGCCGCCCTGACGGCGGCGGCAGTATTGCCCTTTGCGGCGCTGTTTACATTCCTGATGATGGGCTTCATGGGCATGAGTGCCAACCTGATGAGCCTTGGCGGTCTGGTCATCGCCATCGGAATGCTGGTGGACTCGTCGATCGTTGTTGTGGAGAACATTGTCGCTTCGTTGGCAAAAGATGATGAGGCAACGCGCCGGCTGCCGCGTCTGCACATTATTTATCGGGCAGTAAAGGACGTCGCAGTGCCGGTAACCTCCGGCATCCTGATTATTATCATCGTCTTCCTGCCACTGCTGACCCTGGAGGGCCTGGAAGGTAAACTGTTTGGTCCGGTAACCCTGACAATTGTTTTCGCTCTGCTTGGCTCCCTGGTGCTTTCGCTCACGGTAATCCCGGTAATTGCTTCATTCTTTATCAAATCCGCCAGCCACGATGAACCCTGGCTGAGCAGGAACCTGTTGCGGCTCTATCGGCCCGCGCTGGAATGGGCGCTGCAGAAACCACGTTATGTACTGGGTGTTGCGGCCGTGTTACTGGTTGTTACCGGGGCTATTTTCCCGTTGGTGGGAAAAACCTTCATGCCTACCATGGATGAGGGCGACATCATCATTCAACTGGAATTCATTCCGTCGATTAACCTTGAAAGCACCACGCGCATGGTGCAGCGGGTGGAGCGTGCTTTGTTAGAGGAGGTGCCGGAAATAATCAGGGTAGTGTCCAGAAGCGGTTCCGATGAAATTGGTATGGATCCCATGGGGCTGAACGAAACAGACATGTTTCTGCAACTGAAGCCACCGGCTGAATGGACAGTTCGCAACAAGGCCGAGCTGGAGGAACGGTTGCGAGTGATCATGGATGAATTCATCGGTCTCAACTACGGCTTCACCCAGCCTATCGATATGCGTGTGTCAGAAATGCTGACCGGCTCCAGAGGAGATGTGGCGATCAAGCTGTTCGGCCCGGAATTGGAACAGCTGAATACCTATGCCCAGCTCATAGCTGAACAGATTGCTCAGGTAGCAGGTAGTGTGGATACGATCGCGACTTTGAACGAGGGTGCTCAGTACCTGCAGGTGACAGTGGACAGACAGCGAAGTGGCATGCTGGGGATCAATGCCGATGACCTGCAGTCGCGTCTACGGTCCCAGATAGAAGGCTTGCGAGTGGGAACAGTGATTGAGCAGGCGGCCCGGGTGCCGCTGATGCTGCGCTACGCAAAATTGCAGGGTGACGGTCTCAATCAGATGAGTAACCAGTTTATCGGCCTGGACGACGGTGGAAATGTACCGCTTTCAGAAATCGCAGACATCCGCCGTGTCGAGGGGCCGGTAAGCATTTCTCGTGAATCCGGGCAGCGATTCGCGGTCGTAAGAACCAACGTTGAAAACCGGGATCTGGTGGGGTTTGTCGATGAGGCCAAGCAGATTGTTGCAGCCAATGTCGACCTGCCGGAGGGCTATACGCTGGAGTGGGGTGGCGAGTTTGAGAATCAGCAGCGAGCGGCGGCCAGACTGGCCCTGGTCGTGCCTGTGGCGCTGTTGCTGATTGCTTTCCTGTTATTTTTAACCTTCCGGTCTGTAAAGCAGACATTGATCATACTTTCCAATATTCCCTTCGCCCTGACCGGCGGGCTCATTGCGCTATGGCTGACCGGTGAGTTCCTGTCGGTGCCGGCATCGGTTGGTTTTATCGCCTTGCTGGGGATAGCTGTTCTTAATGGTGTCGTGCTGATGTCTCATTTTAATTATCTGTTGGCCAAGGGCTTGAGCGTAGCCGATGTTGTGCGCGAGGGAGCTGCGCGGCGACTGCGACCGGTCATGATGACTGCCTCGATCTGCGCCATTGGACTGGTACCCCTGTTGCTGGCGACCGGGCCCGGCTCGGAAATACAGAAGCCCCTGGCGATCGTGGTGATTGGCGGTCTCATCAGTTCGACCGGTCTGACGTTGTTTCTACTGCCAATCATCTATAACAAATTCCACAGCCGGCAGGGAGAGGCAACGGTATGAAGACATTGCTGGTATTGAATATTCACCCTGAACTGGAAGAGGATATGGTGGATTACCTGCTTGGTCGGGAAGGGGTCGTTGGGTTTACGTCCTATCGTGTGCGGGGTCATGGCGTGCACGAAAATCTTTCCCTGGCAGAACAGGTAAGCGGTCGCCGCAAGCGCCTGCAGTTTGAGATGCTGGTTGATGAGACTTATGTGCCCGACATCCTTGCTCAGCTTGGAACCGCTGTAGGCAGGGACATTGTCTACTGGCAGCAGACTGTCTCAAACGTGGGCCGGATCGAGTAGCGGATATCCAGGCTTCAGGCCAGCATGGACTGCTGCCAGTCGGCGACGATTTCCGCTGCTTCCCGAAAGTCCCGCTCGAACACCAGCACTGTCACCAGCCCAAAGGCTGGCAGCTCGCCCATGGCGCCATGCAGGAATTCGCCGTTGATTGTCCCCTCTATGCCTGCCTGCTTGAGTAGACCCACCAACAGGTGCGCTTCCAGGGGATTATTGGCATTGAAGACAACTTTCATGGGGTGCAGGCTACTACATTTTTGCCGGGTGGGCGGTATTCCGGGGCTCAGATATTTGGGTTCCGGGCAGGGTCCGGATCAGGCGTGGCTGGCCATATGTTGAATGACGCCAGGCTTGCGACATTGAATCTTCGAAATGCTGTAAACATAGTGCCTGGCACTGGGATCGATGGTGGCTGCTTCGTCAATTGCCGCCGACAGGTCGGCCTGAGCCGCTTGTCTGGTCAGGTAGGGGCCTGAAATATTGACCTGCAAGCTCGGCTCTTCCGGTGACGTAGCTATGATATAAAAATTCTCAGCCTTCATAGTCTGAATATCTCACTTGCTCGAAGCGAATGGGCAGTTGCAGCAACTACTGCCCTGCCGCGCAATACTGATTCGACGGCGGGTGTGACCCTCTGTATACGGCTGCTATCGGCCGCGTATTTAAAACCATCAGTCTTCATATTACAAGATTGTTATGCGCTAAACTTGACTGTTACGGCTGCGTAATCGGGCAGGTCTGCGCATAGAGGCCCAACGTCCTCGGCACCGGACTGTCAGAGCAGCGACGATTGAATGCCGGTATCGAGCAATGACTCAGCAGTGCGACCTCGGGTAAAGTAGTCCATTATCGCTTAACCAGAGCTTAATTCGCCGATAGAGGCGGGACAGAGAGACTACAACTTGCGAGAGTGAGGCTGGTCTGCACCACTACGCTGCCAGTCATAAACTATGACTACTGGTGAGTACGATTGGAAGCCAGCTTTGGATGTCCAGAAGAATCAGAAGAATCAGAGGGATAGGTGCTCAATTGCGGTAACCAGGTAAGGCAGGCCAGGCAGCATGAAGGGTCAGGGTTTGCAAAGCCCAGCAGGTCGGCAGCAGCTGACTGCGCAGATCAGCTCCCCGTGAATTTCTCACCCGAGCGTGCCTGGCGGCACATAACGATTATTAAAAGTGGCATGTATCCTATTGAAAATAAGCATAATAACTCCGGTGTTTAATGATTCCGATTCCTTGCTGAGGCAACTGCAGAGGCTGCAGGATTACCGGAAACAAGGACATGAGGTAATCGTTGTCGATGGTGGCAGCAGTGATGGTACGGCTGAGGTACAGGAGGGGCAGGCGGATTTTTTTACTGTTGCCGAGCGGGGTCGCGCCTTGCAGATGAATCGAGGCGCCGAGCTTGCCAGCGGCGATGTGCTGTTGTTTCTGCACGCCGACACCTGCCTGCCTGAACAGGCCATCGATCTGATCGCCGTCTGCCTGCAGCAGTCCGGGGCGGTCTGGGGCAGGTTCGACGTGCGCTTGAGCGGCCGACAGGCAGGATTCCGGCTCATTGAAAAAATGATCAACCTGCGCTCGCACCTTACTGGCGTTGTGACCGGCGACCAGTCTCTGTTTGTGACTGCCCAGGCATTCCGGCAGATTGGTGGCTACCCGCCGATCCCGCTAATGGAAGATGTGGCGCTCAGCAAGTTGCTGCGCCGTCTCAGTTGGCCGGCCCGTATCAGGCACAAGGCGACTACTTCAAGCCGCCGATGGGAAAAGCACGGTACAGTGCGAACGATTCTTTTGATGTGGTGGCTCAGGCTGCTGTATTTCCTGGGTGTAAACCCCGAGTATCTGGCTAAAAAATATGATCATCACGGCTCCTGAGCGGATGCTTTGCAATGTATGAATTTCCTGAATCCCGGATCCTCCTGTTCGCCAAAGAGCCTGTTTATGGGCGGGTGAAAACCCGGCTGCATGATGCCATCGGAGTTGAACAGGCTTTTCAGTTGCATTGCGCCATGCTTCGTTACCAGGCTAAGAAATTGCAGGACGCGAACCTGGCGCCGTGGGAAGTCTGGGTCAGCGGCGATCCGCATAACCCATTATTGACCGGGATGAAGCTGCCCGTCCCGCTTCGGCAGCAGCGGGGGCATGACCTGGGGGAACGCATGTGGGCTGCAGCGGAGGCATCACTGGTCGGCTCGGCTTCAGTGCTGCTGGTCGGCACAGATTGTCCTTCCGTCGATGTCGATTATCTACGGGAGGCTTCGCGCCTGTTGCGGGCTGGGTCACAGGTGGTTATTGGCCCTGCAGAAGACGGCGGGTACGTGTTATTGGGGCTGACGCGCAGCGTCAGGGAACTGTTTGTCGATATGCCGTGGGGTACCGATAAGGTATTGCAGCTTACTCTGGAAAGACTGGAGGGCTTGGGCCTGCCCTTCAGCAGGCTGCCAGCCCGTTGGGACGTGGACCGGGCTGATGATCTTGCCAGACTGGCGGAGCTGGAGCCGCCGCTGGATTTTCAGCTGGACGGGTCGTGAAGGTCTGACTCAAACTGGCCTAGTTTTTTCGCCAGGCTTTTGGTGTCGATATTGTATTCGCCCCGGATGATGCGCTCATGAAGCTGCACGATTCGGGCGGTGTCGATATCCGGTAACTGATCGATCCTTTCTCTCATTTTCGCTAACAATTCAAGATCCTTCTGCAGCTCTTCATCGTGCAGGCTATCGGGTGCTGTCGGTTGTTTGAGCGCGGGCCTGTCCGCTTTTTTTTGCAATGGCAGAGACGTCACCTTGTCTGCTTCGCGGTCACGGGTTGTTTTCTTGTTCTTGGACTGCGAATCGAATTTATCCACTGCACTGTCTTTTGTAAGGCCGGCTTTATTCAGGCTGGCCTGCTGCTGTCACGGTTGTCCGTGCCGGGTTCCACTTATAACGACTGTTAAATTCATATCTTTAAAGCACTTGACCAGAGCGTGATCTGGATCACAGGCCGCTCGTAAGAAATTGACGGGATCCTGCCGGGGAAGCTGACTCAATCTGTCAGATTCTCTATCACAGCCGGTAAATAGGTATCCACGAACAGAGGAGGAAGTCTGGTAACCTTACCGGTACTCAGGACTACTGAGACAAGCCTCCAGCTCCCGCGCAGGACGGTTGTCCCGGTCTGTCTGTTTACCATCTGAAAGCGCCGTTCCAGCCGCAGCTTACCGTCACAACCAACCAGCCAGGTGGCCGCGATCAACTGGTCGTGAATAAAGCTTGGCAGAAAATAGTCATATTCGGCATGCTGGATTGCCACGCCGCGGTCGAGTCGCTGGTAATCCTGCACGGACAGGCCGAGGGACTCGGAATGCCGCCAGGCGCAACGTTCACACCAGACTACATAACTGGCATTGTTGGCGTGCCCCATACCATCAATGTCGGATTGCCGGACTTCGATGTCGAGGGTAAAGGGGGAGGGGAAGTCCCATTCATAGAGCATGGCAGTGGTCCCGCCGCAGGGGTGGTTGCTCACCAGGACTCCTGGGAACAACCACCTGCATTGAGTTGGTCAGCGCTGAGGCTGCCGTATTCTGAAAGACCGGCGGGATTACGACCGCTCTGCTTCCAGCCGGGGTTCTAGCGGCCGCCTTCGGCTTCCCGGGCACGCTGTTCGTCAATTCGTTCACCGCGCAGGATGTTCACCATGCCATAATTCCCTTCGTGGCAGGCGTATTCGTACATCAGGCCGTCCACCTTGGCCATTGGAATTCTGGCCTCGATACGATCGGTAAAAGTGCTTGGGTCGTCGACCGTGAACTCATAGTCCAGGGTGTAATCATCACGCCGGGTAAACCGCTCGGTAAGGGTCTTGCCGGCGGAATTTCCAAACACACTGAAACTCTGGGTGAGGTTATTGAAGTTGCGGGTTTCCACTACCAGCGTGTCTCCGTCCCAGTAGCCCCGGGAATCACCGGACCAGAAACGCAGGTCGTCGTCCAGGTGTGGACGCCCGTCCAGGGGCACAATACGCGCGTCATGGATCATCTCGGTCATGAGAACCACAGTGTCGCGATTCTGAAAGATCTGCACATTGTTGTTATACATGCTGGGGGTGAAGGGCGGCCCCGCGTTGAATCCCTGTATACAGCGCTCCGAAGTGCCGCGGTCCTCAGGGCCGTCTTTGCCGATGCCACCGACCGCCGTCAGCACTGGTCGGGTACCTTTGAAGTCAGGGCCGAGTCCGCCGATCTGAATTACTGCGCCTTCCACCGTGGGTGGCAGCTGGCCATTTTCCGGGTACGTGATCAGCGAAGTGCGCAGATTGTCACCGCGGCCCGCGCTCTCTACCCAAAAAGTGTTATAGCCACCGACGCCCTGGGAGTTTATGGCGTCGTACTGCCGCTCGGAAGCGGCTGCCAGGGCAGCGGCTTCCTCTACCGTCATGTATTCGCGGTCACCAAACTGCCGTGGTCGGTTCATGGGTACATTGGAGGCAAAGTTCCATACGCCCTGCACGTCAGGGTGTCCCCACTCGGTTTTTGGCACCTGGTAATCATCGGCAGCGAACAGTGCAGATGAGGCGGCGAATGCCACGGCAGCAGCTAATAATCCGGTTTTCATGTTTGTTCCTCTGTTTACATCAGGCTGGTTCAATCTATGCCTGCAACTGGGCACTATTGTAGCCGATTCGGGGGTGGTTTACAGAAATGCCTGCAGGGCCAGATGGGTGGAGCATGCGCGTAAATAATTTGTTAAGCTCCTGTTCACTCCAGGCGTGTTGGAGAGCCTGGCCGCCTGGTTTATCAAGGCCGCCCAACGAGACATCCTGATCAGATTTCATCAAAGTAATAATCGGACAAAACCATTGGCTGAGCATAACAATATTCTGTTGATTGATGATGACGACAGGTCACGACGCGACCTGGAAGTGATTCTCGGTTTTCTCGGCGAGTCAATGATCGCAGGAAACAGTCGGGGCTGGCTGGCATCCCGCGGCAGTGATTACACCGCACCGGCCAGGTTCAGCCTGGTCATGGTGGGGCGATGCCAGGAGCTTACTCTGGCCGAACTGTTGCAGCAGTTGACTCAGTGGGACCGTGGCCTGCCGATTGTGTTGCTCGGCGAAGGTCGCCTGGCCAACCTGGAGGAGGGGCAGTCTTACAAGCACGTTACGGGGGAGCTCAGTTTTCCCCTGACCTACCAGCCACTGCTGGATGCGTTGCACCAGGCCAGAGTGTTTCGCGACAATTTCAATCGGCTGCGGGATCTGGGGGGTGTTCGCGACTACAACATGTTTCGCAGCCTGGTCGGTAACAGCGCCGGCGTGCAACAAGTGCGCCAGCTTATGGGGCAGGTGGCAAGCAAGGAAGTGACGGTTCTGGTAACCGGGGAATCAGGGACTGGCAAGGAAGTAATAGCCCGCAATCTCCACTTGAACTCTCCCCGTGCCGAAGAACCGTTCGTGCCCATCAACTGTGGCGCTATTCCAAGAGAACTGCTGGAAAGTGAACTGTTCGGTCATGAAAAGGGAGCCTTTACGGGGGCTACCTCTTCCAGGGAGGGGCGTTTTGAGCTGGCGAACGGTGGCACGCTGTTCCTCGACGAAATCGGGGATATGCCGCTGAGCATGCAGGTAAAGCTTCTGCGCGTCCTGCAGGAGCGAAGTTTTGAGAGAGTCGGTGGTATCAAAACCATCTCGACGGACGTGCGTATCATCGCTGCCACTCACCAGAACCTGGAAGCCATGATCGAAAAGGGCGAATTCCGACAGGATCTCTACTATCGAATTAACGTCTTTCCCATTGAGATGCCACCATTGCGTGAGCGCAGGGAAGATATTCCGCTACTGCTTAACGAACTCATTTCCACCATGGAGAGTGAGAACCGCGGGTCAGTCCGGTTTAATTCCGCGGCTATTGCAGCGCTTACCCATTATCATTGGCCAGGTAACGTCAGGGAACTGGCCAATCTGGTGGAGCGAATGGCAATACTGTACCCCCATGGCATCGTGGGTGAGAAAGATTTGCCTGCACACTTGCGTGACAGTGGACGGCGGGAGGAGACAGAAGGCGCGGAGCCGGCACAGGGCAGCCCGGCGGAACAGGATCAGCAGCAGGAGGTCGCAGAATCTGTGCCTCTGCCGCTGGGCGGACTGGATCTCAAAGAATACCTGGCCAGCCTGGAAAAGGATCTGATCAGCAAGGCGTTGGAAGACAGTAGTGGAGTCGTGGCTCGAGCGGCCAGCCGTCTCCATATGCGACGCACCACCCTGGTGGAAAAACTGCGCAAATACAACTTACCTAAAAAAGCTGAAGACGGTGCGGAAATTGAGAGCGGGCCCGAACCGGATGATGCAGAAGATCAGCGTGCCGAAGGATGGCAGCCTGCCGAAAATAACGGGGATGAAAGAGAGGAAGAATCGGAAAACCGGGGCGCTCAGGGCAGCGGTGTAACTTCCTGACCATCCACTACGGCCTCTACCAGTAACAGTTCCGTATCCGACCCGGATCCGCTTTCCTGCAGGAACTTCACCAGTAACAGATGCCAGTCCCGGGCCAGCCAGAAGGTCGTGTGCCGGTTGCTGCCCGCTGCCCTGATTCGCTCAACCTTGATAGTGTCAAGCCTGCCCAGTCTGGTTTCCACGATTTCGGAACCAGTGACGCGGTAGAGGTGGGTTTCGACCTCGTCCTTGTCCACCATCCGGATTTCGACGGTGTCGTTGCCTGGCATGCCAAGCTTCTGGCGCAGCAGTAACTGGAAGCTCAGATTGTCCACCACGCCTGAAGTCAAATCCAGCTGCCACTCCTCATCATCGTCCCTGCTTACTGCCGTGCCCTCCTGCCAATTGAACTCAACGCTCTCTTTGCGGCTGGAGATGCCGGACTGGTTGTATGTGTAGGCATCGGGTACCAGGGTATCGCCGACGTAGTGCAGCTGGCTGGTTTCCTCCACGGTCCCCAGGCGTGCCCCCAGAACTCTGACCTCCATGCTCTGGTTAAGCAGGTAGTGACCGTTTTCCAGTCTCGTAAGTCGACGCTCGGCGGTAGCGGACAGGCCGGAGGATCTGGCCGCATACACGGCTTCGTAAGTCAGCGGTTCCTGCGCCACGGTGGTTGAGGCCAGCAACAGAATCACCACCAGGGAGGCGGGCAACACGGCAGATTGACAGCGTGAAGTGAGGGACATTTTCACTCCAGACGAATGCCGTTGCGCGGCAATTCCCTGTTGTCCAGCCAGGCCTTGCCATCGTGCATTTTCAGGCGGCCGGCGGCGAACAGTGCAACAACCTGGGGATAGATGCGGTGCTCCTCGACATGCACCCGCTGTTGCAGTGAAGCGGCGGTGTCATCATGGCTGACGGGAACGGCGGCGTGGGCGATTACCGGTCCGCCATCCAGTTCTTCAGTAACGAAGTGCACGGACGCGCCATGCTCCTGATCGCCGGCATCCAGCGCCCGCTGATGGGTGTTGGTGCCTGGGTACAGGGGTAGCAGGGACGGGTGGATGTTGAGAATGCGGTGCGCAAAGCGGCGGACAAATTCTTCGGACAGTATCCGCATGAACCCTGCCAGCACGATCAGATCCGGGTTCAGTTCCTCCAGTCTGGCGATGAGAGCACGATCAAAGGAGATCCGGTCGGTAAAGTCACGGTGATCAATGGTAATCGTCGGTATCCCGGCATTGGCGGCGCGCTGTAAGCCGAATGCTTCCGGGTTGTTGCTGATCACTGCGGTAACCTGGAAATTCTCAGTCTGACTGGCATCGATCAATGCCTGCAGATTACTTCCGTTGCCGCTGATCAGTACAACGACCGAACAGGGTTTTTCCATCACGCTTGCTCCTGCTGGTTAGCGGACAAAGACCACGGGGGCATCGGCGTTGCTTCCCGCCTCAATTCTGCCGATCACAACGGCGCCCCGATTGCGGTCCTGCAGTATCCCCATGGCGGTTTCGCTTTCCTGTTCAGCAACTGCGATGATCATGCCGACGCCGCAATTGAAAGTACGCAGCATTTCCTGCTCGCTGACATTGCCATTTTTCTGTAACCATTCAAAAACCGCCGGCATCTGCCAGCTGGAGAGGTCGATGCGGGCGCAGGCATCGTCAGGGAGAACGCGCGGTAAATTTTCCGTAATACCCCCGCCGGTGATGTGTGCCAGCGCATTGATGCGCACGTGGCGGGACAGCTCCTGTATCGCGGCAACATAGATCTCGGTGGGGGTCAGCAAAGCCTGCCCCAGGGTGGTCTCTTCGAGCGGTTGAGCCAGGTCGGCATTGGCCCGTTCGATAATCTTTCTGATCAGCGAGTAGCCGTTGGAGTGTGGGCCTGACGATAACAGACCAATAAGTACATCCCCGCAATTTACCCGACTGTGGTCAATAATTTCCTCTTTCTCAACAATGCCGACTGCGAAACCGGCCAGGTCATAGTCGCTGCCGGAGTACATGCCGGGCATCTCAGCCGTCTCTCCGCCGATCAGTGCGCACCCCGCCAGCTCACAGCCCTGGCCGATGCCACTGACCACATCGGCAGCCAGTTGCACATCAAGCTTGCCGGTGGCGTAATAATCGAGGAAAAAAAGCGGCTCGGCGCCGGAGACGATAAGGTCATTGACACACATGGCCACCAGATCGATTCCGATGCTTTGGTGCTGGCCCAGTTCCATGGCCAGTTTCAACTTGGTGCCGACACCGTCGGTAGCCGAAACCAGCACCGGTTGACGATAGCCTTCGGGCAGCGCGAACAGGCCGCCAAATCCGCCCAGTCCTGACAGAACTTCTTTGCGCCGGGTGCGTTCGGTAATGCCCTTGATTTTTTCGACCAGGGCGTTACCGGCGTCGATATCGACACCGGCGTCCCGGTAACTGAGGCTGCCTGCCTGAGATTTCTGAGCAGGAGTTTTGATCTGGTCAACCATAAATAAATACCTGGTGTTTCGTATCGGCAAGCGGGTCACTGAAGAGCCGTCAGTTTACCAGTTGTGAGAGAGTGCGTCTTGTCTGACGCTAGCAATTACCCGCTTAACCTCAGCTGAAACGGAGCTGTGCTATCTGCCGGGAATTTAAAGTATCATTGGTGGCCATGAAACTTCCTCAATACAATCAAGTAGCTCTGCTTTTATTCCTGCTGGCCTGCCTGGGCATGCCGGCATCGCTTTCGGCACTTCCGGTCACCGGCCTGTACACGTACGAGGTCGCCGTGGCGAATCAAAGTGACCTGGAGCGGAGTCGTGCATTCCGTGAAGCCCTGGCGGCTGTAATTGTCAAGGTGTCAGGGGAGAACCGCTGGCTGGAAAACCCCAGCATTGATCGAGCGCTGGAGACTGCAGCGAACTATGTGGAGGCTATCGCCTACCGGACGGAATCCCGCCTGGTGATGCCGGACGACTCCACTCCTGTGCCAGATGACACGGTGTCACCCGGGCAGCCGATTTCTGTGGAACAGGAGCTACTCAATGTCAGTTTCGCCCGCGGGCTCATCGACCAGTTGCTGGCACAGGCCGCCATTCCGGTATGGGACAGCAATCGGCCCAGTGTGCTGGTGTGGATGGCATTACAGAACGACGCGGGTGAGCGCAGCCTGCTCAGCGCGGACAGCGACCCCGGGATTATCCGCCTGATGCAACAGTTCGCGCAGCAGCGGGGATTACCCATCATCTTTCCGGTGCTGGATTTTGAAGATCGTCGTAATCTCAGTGCTGATCAACTCTGGGCCCTGGATGAGCAGGCGATAGCCGCTGCCAGCGCACGCTATGCACCGGACAGTATCCTGGCAGGGCGGCTGCTGTTTTCCGCCAGTGGGGACCTGGTGGGAATGTGGCAGTTTCAGTTCCAGGATCAGGTGCAGGTTTTCGATAGCCTGGACACGGAGCTGGCCAGCTATATTTCGGCGCCATTGAATAGAATTACCAATGATCTGGCGCGACATTTCGCGATAACGCAGACCGGCGTCAACCGGGATGTGGCGCGGCTGCGCATTGAAGGCATTAATGGCCTTGCTGCCTACGGGGAACTTGTCACCTACCTGGAGGAGTTGGTGCTGGTAGACACCGTGACTGTTGCAGCCCTGCAAGGTGAGGTGCTGGAGCTTAATCTGTCACTGCAGGGCAGCCGGGGGCAACTGTCTGAATTGCTCAGCCTGGACCGTAATCTGACCCCTCTGGATCAGAGTGGTATTGAAGGCCGGCCGGTATTAACCTATCGCTGGATGCACTGACATGGGGCGTGACAGGGCGCGGCAGCTGCCGCTGGTTTTTCAGTTGGATAATGCCGCGACTCTGCAGAATTTCCTGCCCAGCAGCAAGGACACCCAGGTACTGCATTTTTTACGCACGCGGGTGATTCGATCCACGGAGCCGCTTTCTTTTCTGTGGGGGAATCCGGAAACCGGCAAGACCCACCTTCTGCAGGCTCTCTGCCATGAAGTCGCCAGCGCCGGCGGTGTGCCGATTTACCTGCCGCTTTCCCGCCTCGAGCAGCTCGCACCGGCAATGCTCGAGGGGCTGGAGGATCTCGATCTGGTGTGTATCGATGATGTGGGAAAAATAACCGGCCAGGCAGAGTGGGAGCAGGCGCTGTTCCATTTATACAACAGGGCCCGGGATGGTGAGCTGCGTCTGGTTCTTGCGGCAGATTCGGCGCCTGCGAACCTGACGCTGGGCCTGCCGGATTTGCAGTCCCGGTTACAGTCCGGCGTGGTGTTTCAACTGCATGAATTGACAGACAGCGAGAGATCGCAGCTCCTCAAGGAACGGGCAGGGCGCCTGGGTATTGAGCTTCCCGATGCAGTTGTGAACTATGTATTGCAACGCCATAGCCGCAGCACTGGCGCCCTGGTGTCATTGCTGCAGGAGCTGGACAGTCAGTCACTGGCGCTTAAAAGACGGATTACCGTCCCACTGGTCAAGGAAGTTATGGGCTGGTAAATCAGGAGTCAGCCCCCGCTGGTGGGCGGTTAACCCGGATAAATACGATCAGTGCCACGAACAGCAGACAGCAGAAGGCCGTTTCAACGAGACCAATGAGCAGTTTGCCGGGCGTGAAGGCAGCGAGTACGCCATGTATGAAATACATCAGTACAACAAAACTCAGCCAGACATAGGCGCGCACACGGGAGTGATGCAGACCGCGAGCGAAGATCAACAATGGCGCTGTCTGAATCAGCCAGATCACCAGGGTCGTTATGGTCAGTCCGGTCGTCATTGCGAGGCTGTTGAAGAACAGGCTCAGGATTAAACCGTAGTATCCGGTGAGGACGAGAAAGCGGCAGTTGTCCCGGGTTGGAGAAAAAGAAATTGACATGATACCTTCAGGTTGGTGGTTGACGGTTTGATAACTGTTCAGTTACCCAGCTTAATGGCCAGTTCAGCAATACGCCTGCCCATGGCCAGGCACAGCCGGGTCTCCACTTCGCTGACTGTTAGATTACTGTCCGGGCCGGCGTGATGACTTGGGCCATAGGGCGTACCCCCTCCCGTCGTGTTGTTAAGTTCCGGGTGTGTAAAGGGAAGCCCGCAAACGATCATGCCGTGATGCAGCAGGGGGTTCAGCATGGAGAGCAGAGTGCTTTCCTGGCCCCCGTGTAAGGAGGAGGTGGAGGTGAATACGGCCGCAGGTTTGTTGATCAACGCGCCGGAAACCCAGAGGCCGCCGCTGGAATCCAGGAAGTATTTCAGGGGCGCCGCCATGTTTCCGAACCGTGTCGGACTTCCCATTATCAGCCCCGCACAATCACGCAGATCCTCTTCGCTGCAGTAGATCGCGCCCTGCTCCGGAATGGCGGCTTCAGTGGCTTCGTTGTTGGGGGATACGGCTGGCACGGTCCGGATTCTGGCCTCGACGTTCGGCACCTGTTCGACACCCCGGGCGATAAGCCTGGCCATCTCTGCCGTAGCGCCATGGCGGCTGTAGTAGAGTACCAGCACGTAGGGCGAGTCCATTTACAGCTCCTCGATAAACGGTAACACGGCTTCCGGTGGTCTGCCGATAATAGCTTTGCTGTCCGCGATGACTATCGGTCTTTGCAACAGTACCGGATGCTCAGCCAGCAGATCCAGTATTATGGCGTCCGCCAGGCTGCTGTCATCCAACCCCAGTTGCTCGAATTCGGGTTCGCTTCGGCGCAGTACATCACGGACATTCAGGCCAAGTTTATTCAGCAGACTCTTCAGGGTCTGTACGTCAGGTGGGTTATCCATGTAATAGATAACTTCCGGCTCGATGTCATTCTGCTCCAGGAGTGCCAGGACGGCTCTGGACTTGGAGCAGTCCGGGTTGTGATAAAGCGTCACAGTGGTCATAAGGTTTGTTCTCTAAGCGCTGTCAACAAATTTTTGACTGCCCAGTTGCTGTTCGGCAACCAGGTCAACCTTGCGGAGGAATTCCTGTACCTGCTGATATTCAGGCAGCTGGCAGTTCTCCTGTAAATCGCCGGCCTGGGCAGACCTCAGACTGCGCCAGATTTCGTATAAGGTGCAATCCTCTACGCTGACGGCGGGCAGGTAGCGGGGTGGATCATCACCGGTCCGTGCCAGCAAACCAGTCTGTACAAGATGGCGAAGAATACGTTCACTGACCAGTTGTCCGATTCCCAGGCGGGTGGCGATTGCCTCGTCACTGAGGGGGGATTTGCGGTTCTGGAAGCGGTGGATCACCAGGGCAGCCACCGCCAGGGTCAACTGTTCCTGTTGGTTGATGCTCATGGGCAGAGGCTTGCGACCGGTTCGGGTTTTACCGGGATGCTGATGGTAGTAGGCAATATCCGCTCCCAATAGTGCGACCAGCCAGCCTACATAGGCGAAAATCATGACTACCAAGACGGTGGCAAATGCCAGATAGATAGACTCCCGTGCCGCGCCGATCAAAAAGTTACTGAAGATCGCCCCCATCAATTTCCAGCTGATAGTGGTTACGATTCCGCCGATGAATGCGGAGGAGAAGCGCACCTTGGTGTTGGGCAGGAAGCTATAGGCAAAGGCGAACGCCAGTGACATAAAGAGTAACGGAAACAGAAAGGCAAACAAGCTGATAATCAGTCCACCAAAGGCCAGTCGGTCCAGGTAGTTGGTGACAAACACCGTATTGAACGAGGAGGTGATGCTGATTGAAATGAAGATCAGCAGGGGGCTCACTATTACGGCAAACAAGTACTCGCTGATGCGGCTGGACAGGGATCGCCCCTGACTGACATTCCAGATGTAGTTGAAGCACGATTCAATCTTGCGCATCATCTCCAGCACCAGGTAGATCAGCACTCCCATGCTGGTAATGCCGATGACGCCCACCTGAATATTGTCAACAAAGTCGATTATCTGACTGACTACTTCTTCGCGGCGGTCTCCCAGTGCATCCAGCAGCGTATTCAGTGCGGGTTCCATGGCGTTATGCACGCCCAGGCTTTTCAGTACCGCAAAGATCAGTGCCAGAGTGGGAATGAATCCAAGCACTGTGGAGTACACCAGGCTCATGGCCCGCAGGCTCAACTGTCCCTCCGACATGTCTCGGCCGATGGCGAACAGGATCTGCGCGCTTCTGACCAGAATGCGTCTCCACAGCGGCATAGTCTTCAGATCCTGTCCCCACAGAAACTGGTCAGCCCGCTGCTTCAGTGAGTGGCTTAGTTGGGATATCTGTAGTTTGTCGAAGGCCATGTCTGGTTGTCAGGATGCAAGAGAGAGGTCATTATACGGTATCCGGATGTCATCACCAGTGGCCGTATTGCGGCACATATCCCACTTACAACCGGGGAATCCGCTATGCACGAGACGCACTTGACACTACATGGTTTCGTGGCCGGCCGAGTCCAGGGTGTGTTTTTTCGCGCCGAGACCCGACGTAAGGCCCAGGAACTGGGGCTGGACGGTTGGGTCAGAAACCTGGCTGACGGTCGCGTCGAGCTGCTTATCAGCGGGCCAGCTGCCAGGCTGGCGAACATGCAGGACTGGCTGCGCCGGGGCCCCCGCCTGGCGAGGGTTGATGAGTTGAGTCTGCAGCCTGTCAACTCAGCACCCGGGCAGGGGTTTGTTGTGCGGGAGTGATTTCTGCCGGGGGCTGCCACCAGCGACTGGAAAGGCCCCCGCAGGAGGCAGATCAGTCACTGCCCGATCGTTGTGACGAGAATTGCAGTTTCAAACCTTTCCTGCTCGCTCCCGGATGTAATCCAGAAAGTCTTCCACCGGCACCATGTGTTTGTCAGGATCGGTGCGATTTTTATATTCGACTACCCCATCCGCAAGCGAGCGGGGAGAAATCACCACACGATGCGGGAATCCGATCAGCTCAGCATCGGCAAACTTTACCCCGGCGCTGATTTTCTTGTCACGGTCATCAAGCAGAACTTCGATGCCGGACTCCGCAGCCTGCTGGTAGATGCGCTCCGAAATGCTGGTGACCTGTTCTGATTTATGCGCGTCTATGGGAATCACCACGAGCTGAAACGGTGCAATATTTTCCGGCCAGATAATGCCCCTGTCGTCATGGCGCTGTTCAATACAGGCCGCTACGATCCGGGTCACTCCGATGCCATAGCAACCCATGGTCATGGTGGCGCTGCGGCCGTTTTCGTCCAGCACATCGGCTTTCATGGCCTCGCTGTACTTGGTGCCCAGTTGGAATATGTGTCCCACCTCGATGCCACGCTTGATCGACAGGTTGGAACTGCCATCCAGGGTAAAATCGCCTTCCTGAATTGAACGCAGATCCGCGCTGCGATCGAAGTGGCAGTCAGTCTGCCAATTGGCATTGACCAGGTGTCGCCCGGCCTGGTTTGCCCCGCAGACGAAGTTCTGCATGGCGCTCACGCTGTGATCGGCCAGGGTGAGAATATCCTTGCGCAGGGGGCCCAGATTGCCAGGTTTACAGCCGATGGCCAGCTCGATCTCCTCATCGCTAGCGAAACAGAGCGGTGAGCGAATTTCCGGAATTTTCGCGGCCTTGGTCTCATTCAGCTCCTGGTCTCCCCGTAACACCAGGGCCACCAGGGGTGCGGGGTTATCTTTCTCACCCAGATCGGCGCCATGGACAACCAGCGTTTTCAGCATGCCCCGGGCTGAACGCTGCAGACGTTGTGCTAATTCTTCAATCGAGTGAGCATCTCCGGTTTCCACCAGCTCGGCAGTCAGATTGCCTTCCGGCGTATCGGCTGGTAGCGCAGGGGTCCCCTCGGCCATTTCAATATTGGCGGCGTAGTCGCCTGTGGCAGAAAAAACTATCTGATCTTCGCCCGAGTCGGCCAGCACATGAAATTCATGTGACAGGGCGCCGCCGATGTTTCCAGAGTCTGCCAGCACCGCCCGGTACTCAAAACCAAGGCGGTCAAAGATGTTGCAATAGACCTGGTACATCTGCTGATAGGTGGAGTCAAGGGACTCCTGGTCAATATGGAACGAGTAGGCATCTTTCATGAGAAATTCCCGCGCTCGCATTACACCGAAGCGGGGGCGGCGCTCGTCACGAAACTTGGTCTGAATCTGGTAAAAAGTGGCAGGCAGCTGCTTATAGCTGTTGAACTCGTTCCGTACCAGGTCGGTGATGACTTCTTCGTGGGTCGGCCCAAGGCAGAATTCCCTTTCGTGACGATCCACGAAGCGTAACAATTCAGGACCCATGACTTCCCAACGCCCCGACTCCTGCCACAGATCGGCTGATTGAACGACAGGCATGGAGACCTCCATGGCGCCTGCCTTGTCCATTTCGTCGCGGATGATGTGCGTTACCTTTTGCAGGACGCGCCAGCCCATGGGCAGCCAGGTATACATTCCACTTGCCAGCTTGCGTATCAGGCCGGCCCTTAACATCAGTTGGTGGCTGATGATTTCCGCGTCGGCGGGTGTCTCTTTCACGGTGGCAATCAGGTAATGGGTAGCGCGCATTATGCTGTCCTCAAAACAGAAAGGCAGCCCTCTGGGCTGCCTTTGTGACTCGGGCAAAATGGTACTTTACAGACGGTACCATCAATGCCATTGAGTGGATTGAACCCTTACTGGGCGAATTCTTTCAGCTTTTTCAGAGGCAGAACTTTAACCCGTGTTGACGCTGCTTTACGCGGGATATCCATTGTTTCGCCGGGCTTGAACGGGTTGGGGACGTTCTTGCGGGCAGGGCGCGCCGGGCGTACGACAGACTTGATTTTAAGCAGGCCGGGCAGAGTGAATTCACCAACCGCACGCTTGCGAATGTGGCGCTCTATGACGGTGCTCAGTTCATCAAGTACGGCAGAAACCTGTTTCTTGGAGAGGTCGGTATTCTGAGCAATTTCATTCAGAATTTCAGTCTTGGTGTATTTCTTTGCTACAGCAGGAGCTCGTCGTGGCGCTGCGGCAGCTGATTTTTTCGCTGCGGCTTTTTTAGAAGGTGCTTTTTTGACAGCCATAGTGGAATCTCTTTCTCTTGATAGATGAAAACAAACAGTGTTCTTTAACAATTCTTCGGTCGACCCTGCCGGGAAAGCGCGACTGAATATCGTCTAAAGTTATTCGCCCTGGATGAGTTAAGTCATTGCGTGGGTCAGCAAAAAATACTGCCTTCCACAGGGTCGACATTTATAAATCATTCATAAACGGCAAGCAAGTAATAATGTTAATTTCAGACTGAAAAAACCGGTGTTTTTTGCAAAAAAGCCATGCTGGACATGAACCTTTGGCTTTTTAAAAAGTCAAGACTGAACTTCAAAGAAGTCGCTCGCGGCGCCGAACTGTTTGCTGAATTGAAATACCACCTTTGCTGCAGGCGCAAAAATCTGAGTGCCTGCACAATTATCAGGCATTGATTGCAAATCCAGTGCAAGGTGCTGGCCTGGGCGTGCCGCACGCGTGCATACCGGGCGAGCGTTACGCGGGTTACTGCCTTTCCTGCTCCCAGGCTGTCATTGCGAATCCCCCGCCCGGCAGGGTTTTCCGGTAAAAGAAATATGCCGGGGCTTTACTTATTGGGGTATAATCCAGCGCCTTTGATCCGGGGCCTGGCTGTTAGCTCTATTTGTGTTCAGGCACTGTGTTTTATGCATTTTTTTATCCCAGGCGCGAGTTTCTGTAGACGGACGAGACTCGGCCGATGAGTCAAAATGGTGAGACAGCGTTATGCCAATTTATGAGTATCGATGCTCCAAATGTGGTCACCAGTTGGAGGTTCTGCAGAGGATGAGTGAGGATCCGCTGGTGCATTGTCCATCGTGTCAGGAAGATGGATTGCAGAAACTGGTATCGGCCGCCAGCTTTCGCCTCAAAGGCGGCGGGTGGTATGAAACGGATTTCAAGAAGGGTAATAAGAAACACCTCGCCGATAGTGGCGATTCGGCCCCTGCCAGCAAGTCTGAGTCGGGCAATGACGCCGCGAAACAGCAACCGAAGGCGGAGTCAAAAACCGGCGGCGATAAAAAGGCCGCCGCTACGAGCGGGCAGACCGGGACAACCAGTAAACAGTAAAAGCCAGTCAGCTGAAGTGGACAAATCAGGAACAGGACGGATAGACGATGCGCAGTCATTATTGTGGAGAACTCAATGAAACTCAGGTGGGAGAGGAGGTAAGCCTCTGCGGCTGGGTGCACAGGCGACGGGATCACGGTGGCGTCATTTTTCTTGATTTGCGTGATCGAGACGGTATTACCCAGGTCGTCTTTGACCCCGATACCCGTGACAGCTTTGCCGTTGCTGAAGGGGTTAGAAGTGAATTCGTGGTCCAGGTCAAAGGGCGCGTCAGAGAGCGTCCTGAAGGGACGGTCAACCCGGACATGCCCACGGGCAGAATCGAAGTGCTGGGAAAAGAGTTAACGGTACTGAATGCCGCTCAGACCCCACCCATTCAGCTGGATGCTCACGTGGATGTTCACGAGGACATCAGGTTGCGTTACCGCTATATTGATCTGCGTCGCCCCGAGATGGTCGAGAAACTGCGATTCCGTTCCAGGGTAACCAGCAGTATTCGTAATTTTCTCGATCACAACGGGTTTCTCGATATTGAAACTCCGATTCTTACCCGGGCCACTCCCGAAGGGGCGCGGGATTACCTGGTTCCCAGCAGGACCCATGAGGGGCGGTTTTTTGCCCTGCCCCAGTCACCGCAGCTGTTCAAGCAGATTCTGATGGCAGCAGGGATGGATCGCTACTACCAGATCGCCAAGTGTTTTCGGGACGAGGATCTGCGAGCCGATCGACAACCGGAATTTACTCAGGTGGATATCGAAACCTCGTTCATGAACGAGGACCAGATCATGACGGTGACGGAGGAAATGATCAGGCAGGTGTTCAAGGCACATCTGGATGTGGATCTGGGTGAGTTTCCCCGCATGACCTACGAGGAAGCCATGCTTCGTTATGGGTCTGATAAGCCGGATCTGCGCATCGCGCTGGAACTGGTTGATATTTCCGATCTGATGCAGGCAGTGGATTTCAAGGTGTTCAGTGCGCCGGCCAAGGACCCTGAGAGCCGTGTTGTGGCCATGCTGGTGCCTGGCGGCGCCAAGCTGAGCCGCAAGGAAATCGACGATTACACCAAATTTGTGGGCATTTACGGCGCCAAGGGGCTGGCCTGGATCAAGGTCAACGAGGTGGCAGCGGGTCTGGAAGGTCTCCAGTCACCGATTATTAAATTCATGCCGGAGGATACTGTCCGGGAGTTGATGCAGCGTCTCAACGCGGCGGATGGCGACATCGTGTTCTTTGGCGCCGATAAGGCCAATGTGGTCAACGAGGCAATCGGGGCCCTGCGGGTCCGGGTTGGTCACGATCTCGGCCAGGTTGCTGCCGGGTGGGCACCCTTGTGGGTAATCGATTTTCCCATGTTCGAAAAAGACAGCGCTGGCAACCTGACGCCGCTTCATCATCCGTTCACCTCTCCTTCCTGCAGTACCGAGGAACTGGCAGCCAATCCTGCGTCAGCCCTGTCACGGGCCTATGACATGGTATTGAACGGCACCGAGCTGGGCGGAGGGTCAATTCGTATCAATGTGCCGGAGACCCAGCAGGTTGTGTTCAAGGTTCTTGGCATCGGTAAAGAAGAAGCCAGGGAAAAATTCGGATTTCTGCTGGATGCGCTGAGATTTGGCTGTCCACCCCATGGTGGAATAGCCTTCGGGCTGGACCGGTTGATTATGTTGATGACCGGGGCCACATCGATTCGCGAGGTGATAGCCTTCCCTAAGACCCAGTCGGCTGCCTGCCTGTTGACGGATGCGCCCGGACAGGTGTCGAGTGAGCAGTTGAAGGAGCTCAGCATCCGGGTAAGGGAGCGGGTGAAGGAATAACAGCAACCGACTGGAGGGTGGAGTAAGTTATGGCCGGGCATAGCAAATGGGCGAATATCAAGCACCGCAAAGCGGGACAGGACGCCAAGCGGGGCAAGATATTCACCAAGATAATCCGGGAACTCACAGTGGCAGCCAAGATGGGTGGGGGCGCTGTAGCGGATAACCCGCGCCTGCGAGCTGTCATGGACAAGGCTCTGGCTGCGAACATGACACGGGACACCATCGACCGCGCCATCGCCAGAGGCGCCGGCACCGCCGAAAGTGATAATCTCGAGGAGCTGGTTTACGAAGGCTATGGGCCCGGTGGTATCGCTGTGCTGGTTGAGACCCTCACCGACAATAAAAACCGCACAGTGGCAGAAGTGCGACACGGATTTTCCAAATTCGGGGGCAGTTTGGGAACGTCAGGTTCAGTATCTTATATGTTTGAACGCACCGGCGTGGTTTCTTTTCCCCCGGGCAGTGATGAAGAAGAGCTGCTGGATGTGGCTCTGGAAGCCGGCGCCCACGACGTGGTGACCAATGACGATGGCAGTGTCGATGTGATGACCACACTGGAAACTTTCGGTGCAGTAAAAGACGCATTGGCCGAAAAAGGATTGCAGCCTGCCAGTGCCGAGGTCACCATGCTGGCGGCCAATGAGCTGGACCTGGATCTTGAAGCCGCCCAGTCTCTGCTGAAACTGGTCGAGCATCTGGAAGACCTTGATGATGTTCAGAATGTCTATACCAATGCGAATATTTCGGACGAGGTCATGGGTCAGCTGTCAGACGGCTGACTTCCTGGTCATGGTCTTTACATGGCACTGATCCTGGGGATAGATCCAGGTTCTCGGGTTACCGGTTACGGCCTGGTTAATGCAAATGGTAACCGACTTGCCTATGTCGGCTGTGGGTTCATAAAAACCGACGCCGGTCCCCTGCCAGAGCGTCTGCAGCAGATTTTCGTCGGCCTGAATGAAGTGATCGAGCGATACTGCCCCCAGCAGGCCGCTATCGAAGAGGTGTTCATGGGGCGCAATGCCGCCTCCGCGCTGAAGCTTGGCCAGGCCCGCGGCAGCGCTATTATTGCCTGTATGCAGCATCAGTTGCCCCTGGAGGAATATTCGGCCAGGAAGGTCAAGCAGGCTCTCGTCGGCCGCGGTGCGGCGGAAAAGCCGCAGGTGCAGCACATGGTAAAGGTGCTGTTGGGTATATCCCAGACACTGCAGGAGGATGCGGCGGATGCCCTGGCAATTGCCATCTGTCACGCCAACACCCAGGCCAATCTGGTGCGCATTGCCGGCGCCAGGCGTTACAGCAACAAGCGTCTGAAAATCTAGGGACCTGGCGCATCCCGGGACACTGATATTGTGATAGGTAGAATTCGCGGAACCCTGATAGACAAGCAGTTGACTGAGATCCTGGTCGATGTCAACGGTATCGGATACGAAATCAGCGTGCCCATGAGCACGCTTTATCAGCTGCCGGAAGTCGGACAGGGACTGGTGCTGCACACGCATCTGGCGGTGCGGGAGGACGCTCAGACGCTCTATGGGTTCATGGAGCTGGCTGAGAAAAAACTGTTCCGGGCGCTGGTCAAGGTAAGTGGGGTGGGGCCCAAACTGGCCCTGGCAATACTCTCCGGGATGGCGGTCGATGAGTTTGTACGTACCGTGAATGCCAATGACGTCGCCTCGCTGGTGAGAATGCCTGGAGTGGGCAAGAAGACCGCCGAAAGGCTGATTATCGAGATGCGGGACCGACTGGCAGAGTGGGGCCCCACGGCATCAGGAGCAGGGGCGGGCAGTCTTGAAGCGGCGTCAGGTCGAGAAGAGGTGCGGATTGCCAGTGAAGCGGAAACCGCCCTGGTCAGCCTGGGTTATAAACCCGCTGAAGCCAGCCGCACCATAGCCCGGGTATTGAAGGAAAACGCGGACATACCGGACAGTGGATCGTTAATTCGGCTGGCATTGAAGAGTATGGCTTGATGATACACGACGAAGATCGGTTGATAGATGCCGCACCACAGGGCAACGAAGAGCGGGTGGACCGCGCCATCCGGCCACTTTACCTGCAGGATTATATCGGCCAGCAGGAAGTAAAGGACCAACTGGATATTTTTATCAATGCCGCCCGTAACCGGGCAGAAGCGCTGGATCATACCCTGGTATTCGGCCCCCCTGGTCTCGGCAAGACCACGCTGGCAAATATAATCGCCAACGAGTTGAACGTATCCATAAAAACCACTTCCGGGCCGGTGCTGGAAAAAGCTGGTGATCTGGCTGCCATGCTCACCAACCTGGATGAGGGGGATGTGCTGTTTATTGACGAGATACACCGACTCAATCCAGCCATCGAAGAAATTCTCTATCCGGCCATGGAAGACTATCAGCTGGATATCATGATAGGTGAGGGGCCCGCAGCGCGTTCTATCAAGCTGGACCTGCCGGCTTTCACGCTGGTAGGAGCAACAACCCGGGCCGGGCTGTTGACCTCGCCGCTGCGGGATCGATTCGGCATCATTCAGCGCCTGGAATTCTACAGCGTGGAAGAGCTCAGCCGGATTGTCACCCGCTCGGCGGGTATTCTTGGCACGGCCATTGAACCTGAGGGCGCCCTGGAAATCGCCAGACGCAGCCGCGGCACGCCCAGGATCGCCAACCGCCTGTTGCGGCGGGTGCGTGATTATTCAGAGGTGAAGGGGGAGGGCTCAATCAATCGTCACTATGCGGACAGGGCGCTTGATATGTTGAGCATAGACCGAAGCGGTTTCGACCAGATGGACAGACGCCTGTTGCTCACCCTGATAGAAAAGTTCGCTGGTGGACCGGTGGGCATAGACAGTCTTGCTGCCGCACTGAGTGAGGAAAGGGAAACGCTGGAAGACGTGGTCGAACCGTTTCTGATCCAGCAGGGGTTTATCATGCGCACGCCGCGGGGACGCATGGTCACCCAGCACGCCTATTCCCACTTCGGAATCAAGCCGCCCAGATCGGCAAAGGATCTGTTCGAGCAGGAATGAAGTTGGCAGTGCCAGGTTCCCAGGCGTCACAATTGCGCCATAATTAGTCATCTCCTGATCAGCATTCACCCCCGTGAGCGTTACAATTGTCGTATTTAATAGGGTTTTACCAAACTATTTGAGTTTTCTGCCGAACTAACAGGATAGTCTCTTGGTTTTCGCAAGGGTTGTGTTACGAGTCGGCTATTTGTCTGCCCGTGGTTGATTGAACGGGCCAGTTGGAGAACAAGCAGTGAATGAATCAATTAGTCCTGTGGAATTGATTTTCGGCGCCAGCTTCGAAGTACAGCTGGTTATTTATGTTTTGCTGCTGCTTTCCATTGTTTCCTGGGTGATGATCGTTCAGCGCTGGATGGTGTTGTCCTCAGCGTCAAAGGGCGTGTTCAGCTTCGAACAGCGCTTCTGGTCGGGCATTGATCTGAGCCAGCTCTATAAGGAAGGCAGTCAGATGCAGAAGGATAATCAGCCGGTTGTCGGGCTGGAGAATATATTCCGCGCCGGGTTTAAAGAGTTCATGCGTCTGCGTCAGAAGAATGACGTTGCCAAGGAAGCCGTTATGGACGGCGCACAGCGGGCCATGCGGGTGGCCTATTCCAGGGAAGAGGAAAAGCTCGAGAAGCATCTGCCATTTCTGGCAACGGTTGGCTCAGTGAGCCCCTATATCGGGCTATTCGGTACTGTCATTGGTATCATGAACGCCTTTCTGGGGCTGGCCACTCAGAGTCAGACGACATTGCAGGCGGTGGCTCCGGGTATTGCCGAAGCGCTGATTGTGACCGCTATCGGGCTGTTTGCGGCAATACCTGCGGTGGTGTCCTATAACCGCTATGCGGCGAACGTAGAATCGATCACCGGTTCCTACAGCACCTTCGCCGACGAATTTTCCAGCATCCTCCATCGCCAGCTTTACAGCGGCTGATGGTCGCCTGGTTGGTGTCAGTGGACCCCGGTACAGAATCAATCTGTTGAGCAAAAATGGATATTATTCGGAAAAAACGCAAGCCCATGAGCGACATCAATGTGGTTCCCTACATTGACGTGATGCTGGTGCTGCTGGTGGTATTCATGGTGACTGCCCCGTTACTGAACCAGGGTATTGACGTGGACCTGCCTCAGGCTAACAATGAGCCGCTGGACATAGACGAAAACCAGGAAACCCTGGTGATTTCTATCACCGAGCAGCAGGAATACTACATCAGCCTGGGCGCCACCACGGAGAATCGTGAACCGGTGACCCTTGAGACCATCGCTCAACAGGTAGCGCAGGTGATCGGTGCTAATCCCGGCATCCAGGTTATGATCGAGGGTGATACCAACGCCAGCTGGGGCACCATGATCGCGCTGATAACCACGCTGCAGAATGCCGGTGTAGCCAACCCTAATTTTATTACTCAACCCCTGCAAAGCCTGTGACGGGAGAGTAAATCGTGGAGATGGTGGGACCGCGTTTCAGATTTCCTCTCAGCATGGATGTCTATAATGGCTATCCGGTGTCGCTGGTTGTAGCCCTCGCCCTGCATTTTATGGTGCTGGCGGCGCTGGTTTATTCCGGCATCACACGACCACCGGCGAACCCTGAAATTGTCCAGCCGTCCATTCGCGCGTTTACGCTGGATGAGAACCCACAGCTGCGGAATGAGCGGGTTCAGCGGGAGCGGGCCGCCGCCTCCGAGGCCGCCGCGGCGGCGGAGCAACGACGTCAGGACGATCTGGCGCGCCAGCGCCGGGAGGAAGCGGCGGCAGCGGAGCGCAGGCGTCAGGAAGAGGAGGAGCGCCGACAGGCCGAAGCAGCCGCCGAGTCAGAGCGGCAGCGTCAGGCTGAACTGGACAGGCAGCGTCGGGAAAACGAAGCAGCAGTTGCCGCTGAGCGGCGCCGCCAGGAAGAACTGGACCGGCAGCGCCGCGAAGAAGCGGCGGCCGCCGAAAGGCTGCGACAACAGGAACTTGCTCAACAGCGCGCCGCAGCCGAAGCTGCTGCGGCTTCGGCCGCAGAAGTGGCGCGCACCGAGCAGGAAATGGTGATGGCCTACACCGGTGTGATTCACAATCTTATCCAGCGTAACTGGTCGAGACCCCCGAGCGCCCGCAATGGCATGACGGTTGTCTTTCGCATTCAGATGGTTCCGACCGGGGATATTCTCGATGTAGAACTGGTTCAGTCCAGTGGTGACTATGCTTTCGATCGCGCAGCCGAGACTGCGATTTACCGGGTCGGCAGATTCCAGGAATTACAGGGTATGCCGATCAATCTCTTTAATGCGAATTTCAGGAGTCTGTTGCTGACATTCAGACCCGAGGACTTGTTGAACTGATGATGAAAGCCAAAATTTTGTTTGTAATCCTGGCCTGTTACAGCCAGCTGGCCCTGGCCGAGCTGAATATTCAGATAACTCAGGGCGTTGACAACCCGGTGCCGATAGCCGTGATCCCGTTTGCCTGGGAGGGGAGTGGGGCGCTGAGTGAGGATATCGCTGATATTGTGGCCAACGACCTGCAGCAGGTTGGCGAGTTTCTGCCCCTGTCCCGCTCCAACATGCTGAGCCTGCCCTCGCAGGAGAGTGAAGTCTATTTCAGAGACTGGCGCATTCTGGCCCAGGATTATCTGCTGATCGGGAAGATCAGTCGCACTTCGTCCAGCCAGCTGGTCCAGGTGCAGTACGAGTTTTTCGATGTAAACCGGGAAATCAAACTGGCCGGTGAGATTCTCACCGGCAGTGTGGCGCAGCTGCGGGATATCGGTCACGAGATCAGCAATGTGGTTTTCGAACAGGTGACGGGCATCAGAGGGGCCTTTACTACCCAGATACTCTATGTGGTTGCAGAGACCCTGGCACCCGGCGAGATGCGGTTCCGCCTGGAGAAATCCGATTACGACGGCCGACGGGCCCAGGTGCTGCTGAGTTCCAGTGAACCTATTATGTCCCCCAGCTGGTCGCCGGATGGCAGCCAGGTGGCTTATGTGTCTTTCGAAACAGATCTGCCACGCATCTATATACAGACAATCGCCACCGGCGAACGAAGACAGATCACCAACTACCCCAATATCAACAGCTCTCCGGTCTGGTCACCCGATGGCACCAGGCTGGCCATGGTGCTGTCCAAAGATGGCAGTCCCGATATCTACGTTCAGGATCTCAGAACCAATGAGCTGATCCGGGTGACCGATCACCTGGCAGTGGAAACAGAGCCAAGCTGGAGTAGTGACGGGCGGTCCCTGGTATTCATGTCAGATCGGACCGGGCAGCCCCAGATTTACCAGATTGATGTAGGAGCAGATTCCTGGGATGTGGAACGACTGACCTACGATTGCTTCTATTGCGCCAAGGGCAGATTTTTACCGGACGGAGTCAATCTGGTGCACGTGCGCAGACAGACCCGCCAGAGTAACTCCTACAGCATTGCGATTCTGAATATCGAGACCCTGCGGGTGATCACCCTGACCGATACCAGTCTGGACGAATCGCCCAGCATCGCGCCTAACGGCAGCATGATTATCTATGCCACCAAGTTCAATGGCAGAGGCGTACTCGACGCCGTGTCCATTGACGGGCAAGTTAAGTTCCGTTTACCATCCTCGCAGGGAGACGTGCGCGAACCAGCGTGGTCTCCTTTCTTCAATTAGGCGGTTGAATTTCAGGCGGTTGAAGCGCGGAAGCGGGAAGTCTCGAACGTTCAGAAACTGTTCAGATAAAAATACCAGGTGTCTTTGGAGGACGAAATCAGTGGGAAAGCAAACTTCATATTTTTTTAAAATCGGACTACTGGCCTCGTTGCTGGTGCTGGGTGCCTGCCGCTCGTCGGGCGAGGCAGACGATAGTGCCGGTGAGGTCGCGGATAGCCGCCCTCCAGCCTCGACAAACACCGGTTCTACGCCCAGCCAGCCGAGTGCTGAACAGATAGCCCGGGAGCAGGCGCTGCGCACACGGGTTTTCTATTTCGACTTTGACGTGTCGGAGTTCAGGCCTGCAGATCGGGCGACCCTGACGTTTCATGCCAGGGATCTGGCCTCTGACCCAAACAAGCGGGTACGCCTGGAAGGCCACGCAGACGAGCGCGGCACCAGAGAGTACAACCTGGCACTTGGTGAGAGAAGGGCCAATGGGATCCGGGATTTCCTTATTGTGAATGGGGCATCCCGTTCCCAGATCGAAACCGTCAGCTACGGTGAAGAACGACCTGCCCGCAGCGGTACCACGGAACAGGCCTACCAGGCCAACCGGCGCGTAGAGATCATTGATCGATAACTCCAGCTATGAAAAGGCCGCTATGAATAGGCAGCATTGTTCCATACCCGCCCGCCTGGGCTTACTGGTTGTTCTGACAGTCTGGAGCCTGGGGGTGCACGGGCAGGGGGTTAGTGGCGGCAGTAATGATGCAATGCTGTTGCTGCTGGAACAGAATCGTAATCTTCAGGCGGAAGTGCAGGCGCTCAGAGCGCTGGTGGAAGAGCAGGGTTACGAGATTCGCAAATTGCAGCGGGAGTCACTGGATCGCTACACGGACACGGACAATCGACTCAGAAACCTGGAGCAGTCTCTCGCCAGTGGCGCCGGCACCCTGAGTGCGCCAGGCAGTGGCGCTCCAGACCTGACGATCCCGGCTCTTCCTTCTGACACTGTTTCAAACGGCGCAGTTGCTAGTGCTCCTGTGCAGGTGACTGGGGGTTCTGCCGTGTCGGACCCCTCAATGCCAAGGCGCGGTCTGGTCGACAATTCCGGTGTTGGTGCCGGCAGTGCCGCGGCTTCAGCGCCGGGCGTTATACCTCGTACAGGCAGCACCAGGCCGGTGTTGGAGCCAGCGGTCCTCACCGAGCAGCAGCTTTACCAGATGGCATACGATTCGGCGATCAACAGCCAGTTCGAGCGAGCCATCGCTGAATTCGACCAGTACCTGGGCATCTATCCCCAGGGTCGCTTTACTACCAACGCTCACTACTGGAAGGGGCAGTCTTTCCTTTACCTGACACGGTATGATGAGGCTATCGCCGAGTATGAGCTGATTCTCAGTCAGTATCCCGATGATGCCAAGGTCCCCGACGCCATGTACGGCCAGGCGGTTGCCTACGAAGGCATGGGAGATACCCAGCGTGCCAGGCGTCTGTTACAGCAGATCTTGCGCAGTTACCCGAACACCGGTGTTGCCAATCTCGCTGATACCCGCTTGCGTTCCCTCAACTGATCCACATTAATCCTGCTATGCCCGAAGGCAAGTAACCCGATACCCGGGACCGGTACCTGTTTCATGACCTCCAGCAGTCTGCGGATTACTGAAATTTTTCACTCGCTACAGGGTGAAACCAGCACAGCAGGTATTCCGACCGTGTTTGTGCGGCTGACCGGCTGCCCCTTGCGCTGCCAGTACTGCGATACGGCCTACGCATTCAGTGGTGGACAAATCAGGCCGGTGGCAGAAATACTGGACCGTGTAGCGGATTATCGCTGCAGCCATGTGACCGTTACCGGCGGCGAACCCCTGGCGCAACCAGAGTGTCTGGAACTGCTCGAGGCGCTCTGTGAGCAGGGCTACCGGGTGAGCGTGGAAACCGGCGGCGCCATGCCCATCAAAGCCATCGATTCCAGGGTCGTGGTGATTCTTGATCTCAAGACGCCGGCTTCCGGAGAGTCCCACCGTAATCTGGAAGAGAATATCGGGTTCTTAAAGCCGATCGATGAAGTGAAGTTCGTCATCTGTGACCAGCAGGATTACCGTTGGGCACGGGCTAAGATTCAACAATATGACCTGCAGGACCGGGTTGCGGAAGTTCTTCTGTCTCCGGTGCATGGGCAGCTGCCGGCCCGCGACCTGGCTGAATGGATACTCCAGGACGGTCTGGCTGTGCGCCTGCAGCTTCAGCTTCACAAACTGATCTGGGGAGACTTACCGGGACATTGATTATGACGACCCAGCGTGAAAACCGTGCCGTGGTACTGTTGTCCGGCGGAGTAGACTCCTCCACCTGTCTCGCTATCGCGCGGGAACAGGGGTATCGCTGCACGGCTCTCAGTTTTGATTACGGTCAGCGGGCGATCAGCGAACTGGCCGCTGCAAGCCGAGTGGCGGCAGCGCTGGGTGTGGAGGAACACCGGGTTATCAGGCTCGATATCGGAGCGCTGGGCGGGTCGGCGCTGACGGATCAAAGCCTCGCCGTGCCGGAGCAGGAAAGCGCCGGAATCCCGATCACCTATGTGCCGGCGAGAAACACGATATTCCTGTCCTACGGTCTGGCTCTGGCAGAAGTATCCGCAGCCAATACGCTGTTCATCGGTGTCAATGCCCTGGACTATTCCGGTTACCCTGATTGCCGACCGGAATTTATCCAGGCATTCCAGGCCATGGCGAATCTGGCGACCCGAGCAGCAATAGAAGGGGAGTCTCTGGTAATTGAGACCCCGTTGATTGCCAAGAGCAAGGCGCAGATTCTGCGCCTGGGAACAGACCTGGGTCTGGACTACGGACTGACAGTCTCCTGTTACCAGGCCGATCCGGAAGGGCGTGCCTGTGGCCGGTGTGACAGCTGCCGTTTCCGCCGCAAAGGATTCCTCGATGCCGGTCTGGAGGATCCTACCTGCTATCAGGAATGACCCTGGCTGCCCGAAGTTTTTACTGCCTCAGGATTTTTTTCCACGAGGCTCTCGATTACCCTTACAGACTACTTGAGTTTTTCTGATTTGATAGTAGTATACCGCCCTTTCCTGGGTCGTTAGCTCAGTGGTAGAGCAGTTGGCTTTTAACCAATTGGTCGATGGTTCGAATCCATCACGACCCACCAGTCTGAGGGGCTGGCTGATTCAATCAGCCAGCCCCTTTTTGTTGCCTGAAGATAACTGATCCGGTTTTTACTCTTGGCGGATGTGCCGGATACCGCTAAGCTTGGCTTTTCGGCCCGTTGCGGGTTGATGTTTACCGAACAACAGTAATACAAAAGGTGAACCACTATGCTCAAAACTCAGATCAATACCGTAATCAAACCTTTCGCTGCGCTGGTGGCACTGACAGTGTTGCTGGCTGGCCAGTCAGTCCTGGCGCAGGACAACACTCAGGGCCGCTACCGGCCTGACGGCAGGCAGATTGCCGCTGAAATTTCCCGCATGTTCGGTGAAAGGCTGTATGAAGTACGCACCTATGATCCGCAGCCCCGGGTTGACGAATTCGCGGATGCCACAATTTTTTACCCGCTGACTCTGAGCTTTGCGCCACCCATCGGGGCAGTGGCGGTTGTGCCCGGTTATCGGGGAGCGGCGGAAAACTACGAATGGTGGGGGCCGATGCTGGCTTCCTTTGGTTACGCGGTACTGATCATGAACACCAATACACCGGAGGATAACCTGGAAGCCAGAAAGCAGGCGCTGATGACGGCGGCGGAGTTTCTGCGTAATGAGAACACCGAGTCGGACAGCCCTATCGCAGGCCGTATCGATACCGGCAAGATCGCCATCATGGGTCATTCCCTCGGGGGCGGCGCCGCCCTGCAGGCTGCCAGCGAGTTGGGTAGTGACGGCGTTGGTGCTGTTATCCCGCTCCTGCCGTACTGTTGTGAACTGGGCCAGTCCTTCAGGGGCGACTTAGCCAGCTTGAATGTGCCGACACTTATCATGGCCACCGCAGAAGACAGCATCGCTCCACCCGCACAGCATGCCAGGTTACTGTATGACGCGATCGCGGACTCCACCAGCAGGGTGTACATGGAGTTCGCCGAAGGTGATCACATGATGGCCACCAGCAGTGGCCAGGATCTTGTCACAATGGGACGCTATGCCATGGCGTTTCTCAAGTTTCACCTGGATTCCCAGCCCCAGTACGAGGCCGTCATCTATGGTGGCGAGGCAGGGGATTACGAGGGTAAATTTTCCCGTTTTGACGCCAGTCGCTGATTGAGCGGCTCGTTTTCGGACCAGTCCATGTGTGGGCGTTATTCTAACCACGTGAAATCCATGCTGGACTGGTCCGCCCTGTTAGGGGACTGGCCAGAGCAGGTCCCGGAAAGTCATAATGTCGCTCCCGGTCAGCTGATCGCCGGGTTCACTCACACAGGCGGTCTGGGCCTGCGCTGGGGACTGATCCCCCCCTGGTCTGAAGAAGCCTCAAGCAAGTACGCGACCTTTAACGCGCGCCTGGAAACTGTCGCTCAAAAACCTGCCTTCCGCCATGCCTGGCGACAGGGGAACCGGTGCCTTATTCCGGCACTTGGCTACTTCGAGTGGAAAACCGACAAGTCCGGGAAACAACCTTATTTTATCTGCCGTACCGATGGTCAGCCTTTGCTGTTTGCCGGGCTTTATGAACCGTGTCGTGATGCCATACCGGCCTCCTGCACCTTGCTGACCCGCCCGGCACGAGAAGACCTGGTGGTTATTCACCCACGCATGCCGGTCACTCTGTCACTTGAAGATGGCCGTGACTGGTTGGGGATGGAAGTTGAATCCGGGCGCAGTCTGTTGGAAAAACCTGTGACGCTGGGGATTCAGAGTTTTCCGGTGAGCAGGCGGGTCAATAATGCCAGAAATGAAGGAGACGACCTGGTGCAGGCGGTCGAGTTGAACGGGCCCTAGGAGTCGTTGCAAGTCCTGGCTGGCCCTGACGCGGGCGAAGTATTCGACAACAGGTTACCGGGTTGGCAGATCCGGGATTGCCTGTCTGTGTTATGATCTCCAGCCTATCCACGTCTTAGGGTGAAAGCAGCAATGGGTGTTACAGAATACGCCGCTGACCGAGAGCTGGTCCGGAAGCATCTGGATGCAGTCAATATATCAGCACCGCTAGATGCCGCCGCCGCCGAGGCCTATCGCGACAAGATCAAGGCATTGCTGAAAGCCCGCAATGCAGTGATCGTGGCCCATTACTACACTGATGGTGTGTTACAGGATCTGGCGGACGAAACCGGCGGCTTCGTTGGTGATTCCCTGGAAATGGCCCGCTTTGGCAGTGAGGCCGATGCCGATATCCTGGTGGTCGTGGGGGTGCGCTTCATGGGCGAGACAGCCAAGATCCTGGCGCCGGATAAAAAGGTACTCATGCCCACATTGGAGGCAACCTGTTCACTGGACATTGCCTGCCCCATCGATCAGTTTTCCGCTTTTTGCGATGCCAATCCGGACCGTACCGTAGTGGTTTACGCCAATACCTCGGCTGCCGTTAAGGCGCGTTCAGACTGGGTCGTGACTTCCAGCATCGGTCTGGACGTAGTGGAGCATCTGGTGGATCAGGGGGAGAAGATTATCTGGGCGCCGGACAAACATCTAGGTTCATATATTCGCGAGAAAACCGGTGCCGACATGCTACTGTGGGATGGTGCCTGTATTGTGCACGAGGAATTCAAGTTTCGCGGCTTACAGGACATGCGCAAGCTTTACCCGCAGGCAGCGGTGCTGGCCCACCCGGAATCCCCGAAAGCGGTGCTTGAAATCGCTGACTTCGTCGGCTCCACGTCGCAGATGATCAAGGCCGCGCAACAATTGCCCAATGACATTTTTATCGTCGCCACAGACAAGGGAATATTTCACCGTATGCGGCAACTGGTGCCGGATACGACGTTTATCGCGGCACCTACCGTGGGCACCGGCGCTACCTGCCGCAGTTGTGCGCACTGCCCCTGGATGGCGATGAATTCACTGCCACGACTGCACGACGCCCTGAGAGACGGGAGCCAGGAAGTGTTGGTGGACCGGGTGCTGGGGGAGCGGGCCATGCGACCTTTGCAGCGCATGCTTGATTTCGCCAAGGAACAACAGCTGTCGCCCCGTGCAGGGGCCTGAATCGATTCGCTTTCTGATCGAGTCGATCGAGGCTTATGACTGGCAGGCAGCCCGCTCATAGTAAGACAGTGGTTTCCGTGGGCTCAGCCGGCTCATGGCCAGCAGGCTTTCAGCCAGCTGATTCTCATCCGGCTGGCGCTTAACCCGCCAACTCTGCCTCGAGAGCCTGGATATCCCTGATCCGTTGCCGTACCGCGGCGACTACGGCACCATTGGAGGGTTTTTCCGATTCGATGCTCAAGGCAAACTGCAGTTGCTCTCTTGCCCTGCGAAAATCCCCGATCAGCACGTAATACTCGGCCCGGGCCTGGTGGACTTTGCTGATGTTGCCAGCCTGCCCCTGAGTTTCCGCAATCAGATACCAGAGCGAATAGTCTTCCGGGCGGGTCTTGGCGTGATCTTCAAGCAGTCGGGTAGCTTCCTGATACTGTCGTGACTCGATCAGGGCATCGGCATAGGCCATGGTAAGCGGGTGATTGCCCGGGTTGATGGTCAGATGTCGCTGCAAGAAATTCAGCGCTTGACCGGCTTCGTTCTGAGCTGTCAGGAACTCCGCCAGCGTCACTGCATAACTGATGCGATTTGGATCCTTGTCGAGCAGGGGTGTGAGCGTGTCGATTGCCATGCGGTTGTTACCGGCTTCCGAATAAGCCATAGCCAGTCCGTACTGGGCGCCATCCTGTGCGACCTCCGTGGTCGCCGCCTGAAGCAGGCGCTGATATTCAATGATGGCGTCTTCCTTGTTCGGCGCGTAATGGGTGACCACCCGGGCGCGCATCAGGAGATATTCCAGATGCTCGGGATAGGGACGCTGGGGGTAGCGTGAGGCCCGTCCGCGGCTGTCGGCAATACGGGACTCCGTTACCGGGTGCGATAACAGAAATTCCGGTGGTCGGGTACCGTAGCGGTTGGCGGAAGCCAGGCGCTGAAAGAGTGCCGGCATGGTGTAAGGGTCGTAGCCTGCATCGAACAGGGTCTTGATGCCGACCCGGTCGGCTTCCGCCTCATTGCTGCGGCTGAAGCGAAGCTGGTTCTCGATAGCCCGGCCCTGGGTTGCCATCAGCGCTGCCTGCCCGTGTTGTGCATCCGAAGTGGCCATGACCACGATGCTCGCAAGCAGGGCGGCCATCTGAGGGACTCGCGCGGTCTCGGCCTGTTCGATCCGGCGGGCAAAATGGCGCTGACTCACGTGCGCCAGCTCGTGAGCAATGACCGAGGCAAATTCTCCCTCGGTTTCCGCGTTCAGGAACAGGCCGGTGTTGACGCCTATTACACCACCGGGAACCGCAAAGGCATTCAGTATTTCGCTGTCGACAATGATGAAGGCAAGCCGGTGGTCCCGCAGCTCGCTTCTTGACGCCAGCCGGTAGGACAGGTTTTCCAGGTAATTATTCAGCAGCGGATCGGAAATGGTCGGTGTCGAGCGCCGCAGAGAGCGTAGAAACTGGCGCCCGAGTCGGTGTTCCTCTTCCATGGTAACGTACCCGGATATCCGGTCGCCCAGGCTGGGCAGGGCATTCTGCCCGTTAGCCGGGGTCGCCAGCAGGGCGGCTAGCAGCAAGGCGAGGCTGAAACTGGCGGATCTGCGCATAAGCATACTCATCAAGTCTAGTTGACCGTCACTATCATAGAAAAATTCCGTCAGGGCGTTAAGTGAAATGGTCGTTTTTTTGCGTCAATCAATCACTTATGGCGGATTTGCCGGTTCTGACACGGTTCCCGGTCTGAAATCCTCGTAAAAGCCCCCTCGCGTTGCGATAAGCTGGGCACAGCGGGGCAAGGATTGGTAAACTACCCCTATGTCAGAATACGAAGCAGACTTGGAGCTGGATGTCAGCAATTTACAGTGCCCGATGCCATTGCTGAAGGCCAAGCTGGCGCTGAATGGTCTTTCCAGCGACCAGATACTCAAGGTAACAGCCACTGACCCCGGGTCCGAGAAGGACTTCCACCTGTTCGTCGAACAGAGTGACCACCAGATACTGGACTTCAAAAAGGATGATCAAAGTTATTATTACTGGATCAGGAAAGGTTGACGGAATCCCATCTGAAATGACAGACCGCTGATGCGCAAGCTGCTGCACGATTTTTACCAACGCTATTTCCACGATGACGAATCCCTGATTCTGCTCATCCTGCTGGCTGTGGCGCTGCTGATCCTCTACCTGTTCGGTGACGATCTGGCGCCCTTGTTTGCGGCAATTATTCTCGCTTATCTGATGCAGGGACCCATTGCCCGGCTGACGGCGCTGGGGGTTCCCCGGCTCGCTTCCTTTGGTCTCATTTACATGGTTTTCGTTGGCGCGTTTCTCGGCTTGCTGCTGGTCATTCTGCCGGCGGTCTGGAATCAGCTCAGCCGCTTGCTGAACGAACTGCCCCGCCTCATCAGCCAGTGGCAGGAGTCGTTGATGCTGCTGCCGGAGTCGTACCCCAATCTGTTCACCCAGCAACAGGTGGATGAGCTGGTCAGGAGCGCCCGGGGGGAACTCACGGTGCTGGGCCAGACGGTGGTGTCTTATTCCATCGCCAGCATTCCCCGGGTGGTGACGCTGGTGATATTCGTAGTCCTGGTGCCGATCCTGGTGTTCTTTGTACTGAAAGACCGTGAGCAGCTGATACGCTGGGCGACTAATTTTCTGCCCCGGAACCGTCCCCTGATGATTAAAATCTGGCAGGAGATGGATCTGCAATTGTCCAACTACATCCGCGGTAAAGTGCTGGAGATCTTTCTGGTGGGGGTGGGTACCTACGTGGTGCTCACACTGATCGGTATAGACTACGCGCTGCTGTTGTCGGTGCTGGTCGGACTGTCTGTCGTCATTCCTTACATCGGTGCTACCGTTGTTACGCTGCCGGTCCTGGCGGTAGCCTATGTGCAGTGGGGAATAGGCGGGGAGTTCTATACTGTCGCGGTGGCATACATGGTTATTCAGATACTCGATGGCAATGTGCTCGCCCCGATTATATTTTCCGAAACCAATAACCTGCACCCTATAGCAGTCATCGCCGCGGTGCTGGTTTTCGGCGGCGTCTGGGGTCTGGCCGGCGTGTTCTTCGCCATCCCGCTGGCGACCTTCGTCAAGGCTATTATCAATGCCTGGCCATCGAAGGTACAATCGCTCGCTGCCGAAGACCCTGACACGGTCTGACAGGCTGTTGACGGGAATTCTGTAAGTCAGGATGCCCTGAAGTCTGGCGGCAAACTGGTGGGGTAGGTAACCGGCAAGAGGTCACTGTGGTAGCCGGGGCCGGTCGGCGCAGGGTTACGTGGCCACAGGAAAACAGGACTACGGGGGTAAGGTGAGTAGCCAGGAAATAATCAAAGGCAGCATTGTCGCCATTGTTACACCGATGCATGCGGGTGGGGAAATCGACCTTCCCGCATTTGATCGTCTGCTGCAATGGCATATCGAATCGGGTACCGACTCGATTGTCGTGGTAGGTACAACCGGAGAATCTGCCACGCTTACAGTGCAGGAACACTGCAGCCTGGTGGAGCATTGCGTCAAGACAGTCGCCGGTCGCGTGCCGGTGATCGCTGGCACCGGGTCAAATTCAACAGAAGAAGCCCTGTTTTTCACCGAGTCGGCCAGGCTGCACGGCGCTGACGCCTGCCTGCTGGTGACACCCTATTACAACAAGCCCAGCCAGGAAGGGCTCTACCAGCACTTCCGCACCATAGCTGAAACCGTCGAAATTCCACAGATCCTGTATAACGTGCCGGGCCGGACAGGGTGCGATCTTGCGCCTGAAACAGTTGAGCGGCTGGCACCGTTGGCGAACATCGTTGGTATCAAAGAGGCATCGGGCAGCGTTGCCAGAGGTCTGGAGCTGATCAAGCGGTGCGGCGACAGCCTGAGCGTTTACAGCGGCGACGATCCCATCGCCATGGAGCTGATGCTGGGTGGCGCCAGTGGGAATATTTCGGT